>JAILKH010000113.1 GCA_024693925.1 Lachnospiraceae bacterium
TTTGTATGACCCCGAAGCCATACCCGCTTGATGAGAACAACAATTATATTCCTTGTAATATTATATAGTGTTTTACCCACAGGTGACGAAGTCGAGACGGTCGCACTTTTGTCCAAACTCTCTGAAGCGAAGCATCATATAGAAGTAAAAGTGGATATGGACGAGGTGGATCTGACCAGTGCTGAGCTAAGGCAACTTATAAGGAAATACAGGACTGCTTAACTTTATGGACAAAGGACCGTAAGTACATTCGGTCAGTAGAGGGGGTGACAAACTGGAACAATCTATTGACTGAAAGATTCAGATTATCTGATAATTATATAATAATTTATTAATCAAATATATATATGGGAAAGGAGTTCGCATTGGCTCAGGAATCAAAAAACATCACACAACAATTTACAATTGGAAAGCTTTTTATTTATGTTTTACCGACTATTTTTGCAATTCTGCTGGCATCGCTCTATACGATTGTTGATGGTATTTTCGTATCTAATGTAGGCGGAACTACCGCGTTTGCATCGATCAACCAGGTTTCGCCAATTTTCATGATCATTGCGGCCATAGGATTCATGATTGGTACCGGCGGCAGTGCTCTTATTGGTAAAATTCTCGGAGAAGGAGATGAGAAGAGGGCAAATGGTCTGTTTTCATTTTTTACATATGCATTGATCATTATCGGTATTATATGTTCAGTGCTACTGTGGGTTTTTCTTGAGACATTTCTTAATGCACTGGGTGTGACACAATCCATGATGCCATTTTGTATTGCCTACAGTCACATCATGATTCCGGCTCTTACGCTCTTCATGCTGCAGTTCTATTTCCAGAGCTTTCTGGCGACTGCTAAGAAGCCAAGACTTGGCCTTTTGTGCACAATTCTTGCAGGTATAACAAATACGATAGGCGATGCAGTTCTGGTTGGTGTATTAGCGAAGGGTGATCCCATTAAAGCAGTAGAGGGAGCAGCTATCGCGACGGTTGGAGGTCTTTTGATCGGTGGAATCGTTCCTCTTATTTATTTCTTTAGCAAAAATTCCAGTCTTCTGCGCCTTGGAAAGCCGGAAAATGACATGAATGCATTTGCCAAGGCTTGTGGTAATGGTTCTTCTGAATTTTTCACTAATATATCCGGTTCCATAATAAACGTTGTTTACAACAGTCTGTTTTTATACATGATCGGGGATATGGGCGTTGCAGCCTATGGTACTGTAGGATATGTCAACTCGATATTCACAGCCATTGCTTCCGGTTTTGTGCTTGGAGTTTCCCCACTGTTTTCTTACAACTACGGAGCAGGTAATACAGTGGAATTGAAGAATCTTTATAAGAAGAGTATGACTCTTGTTGTCATGATCAGCATTGCAGCAACTGTTGTGATCGAAATATTTTCACATCCGTTGGCATCTGCATTTGCTCACGGAGATGCGAAACTTATGCAGATCACAGTCGATGGTCTTACCATCTTTACATTGTCCTTCCTGTTCAAGGGAATTCCAACCTTTGGATCCGGACTCTTTACTGCGTTTAATAATGGTTTGATCTCAGGAATTATTTCAATAGTCAGGACGCTGGTATTTAACATGGCAACTATCATCATTGTGCCGGTTATTTTCTTCCATGTTTTTGGATCAAGTTATGAGGCAGCATTCTATGGTGTATGGTATTCCGTTGTATTTTCTGAAATGCTCGCAGTGCTCATGACGTTATTCTATTTGTGGAAGTACAGGAAACAATATCAGTATGCATAGTGCATTCTTCGGAGCCCGACGGCCGATGAGTAGCGCATTGTGGCCGTTTAGCTTCGCAGAGGCGGCAGTTGAAGGACACAATATGCAGTATAGCCAAGATTAACAGGCTTTTTGAGTACATTTGCTACTGCATCCGGCGTCATCCTCTGATACTGTTCAATATCAATTGCTACATCATCAGGTTTTCTAAAGAAGTTTTCCTGTATCTCAAGTATTTTCCTGATGAAATTTTCCGATAAATGCGCTATATTATTTTCATATATAAAGTAGCACCTCTTTCTGTTTGTATTTTTTTCGCTGATTAATACTTTATCACAGAAGAGGTGTTCTTTTTATCTGATATTTAATTTTCCAAGAAGAATTTTATGCTAGTATGGATGCCACCTGTTCAATACAGGATAGCATCCATGTGTTCAGCCCCCTTTATAAATGTGTGTCCGGGATTTTGGGTACATATTTATTTTGCACCATTTTTTTATTTGAAATTAACATATCATTTGATGACCGACAGGCTTTCTCTGTCAGCAAACAAAGCTACAAAGATTAAGAATACAATTCCCTGTATAAGCTGCATTGCCTGAGTTGTAAGTCCCATCATAATAAGTCCGTTAGTAAGAACTACATACAGAAGAGAACCTACGATCACATTTTCAAATCTGACCTTTGCCCCTCCGGATATAGGCATTCCGCCAAGTACCAGAGCGATAAGTATCTGAGTTTCGAGCTGATTACCGACATTGGCTGTTGCAGAGCCGTTTTTTACAATATTTACAAAGGCCGCAAGACCTGTAATGGCTCCGGAAAGAACATAGATCAGAAATTTAACTCTGTCTGTTCTTACACCTGCAAATTTTACGGCTTTTTCTCCGGCACCGATAGCCTTTAAGTTAATCCCGAATTTGGTGAATCGAAATACGATAAAGCTGATTATCAGTACTGTCGCGGTAATCCCTAGTTTAATGGCTGTTGTATCATAGTCATATATCTTAATGTTCGCCGCAACAGGTGAATTGGAAGCCATGTATTTTATAAAACCCCTAAATAAGAACATGGTACATATGGTTACAATAAATGATTTTATCTTCCTGTTTACATAGAAGTAGCCGTTAAAAGCACCGATAAGTGCCCCGGCAACAATACCTCCGATAACAGCTAACAGCATACTTTTTCCGGAAAGCAAACATACGACTATAGATGCTATGCCCAGTATTGAGCCTTGAGAAAAATCAAGACTGCCCATTGACATGATGAAGAAAACTCCGGTAGCAGATATCAGGACCACATATACCTGGTTCATGATAAGCTTACGGCTGTTCCACATGCTTCCCTTGGTTAATAAGTTAAAGATGATACACATTGCTATAAGACCTATGAAGGGAAGAAGAGAGCGGATCCTGTTTATGAGTGATTGTTTCTTTAGAGCCCTTATTGTAATATCTTTATTATCCATGATCTTCCCTCCTTATACCATTTTGGAGATGAGACTGTTCTCATCCATAGCTTTGCTGCGTTTAAGTTCTCCATTGATCTTACCGTCTTTCATGATTATTATTCTGTCACACATGCCTATAAGTTCCATCAGCTCTTCGGAAATCATAATGATGGACTTGCCTGACTTACGCATCTTATCCATGAGCTGGTAAATGTCCTGTTTGACTTTTATATCTATTCCTCTTGTAGGACTGTCAAGCACAAGAATGTCGGAATCCTTGCCTATCCAGCGCGCCAGTACCACCTTCTGCTTATTTCCGCCGGAAAGATTTGACACAAATTGATTAACGCTCTGCATCTTTGTTGACATCTGTTTCGCATATTTATCGGCAAATTCTTTTAGCTTTTTGTCGTTTAAAAGGCATGCTTTATTTGAAAGTTCATCCAATGAAGGAAGACAAATGTTATCTCGTATGCTCTGGTTCATTACAAGAGATTCGTTATCCCGGTCCTTTGATGTATAAGCAATGCTGTGCGAGATAGCGGTAGGAATGTCATTTATGTTTGTTCCATCGGCAAGACTTACGGAACCTTCTCTGTCATATGACGCACCGAAGCAGACTTTACCGATTTCATGCATACCCGATTCGGAAAGGCCGCCAAAGCCCAATATCTCTCCTTTGTGAAGATCGAAGCTTATATGAGATATCAGCCCCGGAACCGATACATCCTGTACTTTTAAGACTATTTCATTTGATATTTCTTCATCGTAATCCGAACGATAATATTTTCCGGTCACATCTCGTCCCACCATGAGTTTTTTTAACCCATCCTCATCTATATCGGCACTTTTTATCGTATCTATATATACACCGTCTCGTAAAATGGTTATGGTATCCGACATCTTTAGTACTTCCGGAAGATCATGGGAAATGAATATGACTGTATTGCCTTTATCCCTTATATTGTTCATCTGTTTGTAGAGTTCTTCCCTGCCCTCTCTTGAAAGAGCGGTAGTGGTTTCATCTATGACAACTATCTTGGGATCAAAATAAGTTGCTTTTACTATCTCCACAAGCTTTCTGTCTTCAAAGTTATAATTTTCTATCATATCGGAAGGCTTAATACGATCAAAACCGTACTCTGCCAATAGTTCTCCTGCTCGGCGATTCATGGCTGAGGTATTTTTGATCCCTATTTTTACAAATCTGTCCTCATGTCCTAAAAATATGTTTTCCGCAACCGTTAGTCCGTCTAAAGTACCAAGTTCCTGTACTATTATTGATATGCCTTCATTATTGGCTTCTACCTGGTTTACGGGATTTATTTCTTTACCGTCCAGTATGAAAGTACCGTTGTCCTTTTGATATATTCCGGCAAGAGAATTGGTCAGGGTTGATTTTCCGGAACCGTTTTCGCCTATAAGGGCGTGTATTTCACCTCTGTTTATATTAAAAGATACGCTTTGCAAGGCTTTGGTTATACCGAAATTCTTGCTGACATTTTTTATTTCCAATCTTATGTTGTTCATTTGCTTCTCCTCCCTACTTTACTATCTCGCCCTTGGCTACTTTGGTTGTCAGCATAACAATTATGAGTAGAGCGAAGCCTGTAATGACATCCTGAATAGCGGTAGGTGCTCCTAAGGCAATGAAGCCAAAGAAAATTATATTGATTACGAATTCACCTATTACAATAGCAGGAATGGGCATACCGTATTTTTTAAAGGCAAGACCAAAAAAGCATCCCATTGTGGGAACAAAATTGCGTGTCATAGATGCCATTCCTGTAACAGCGACCATGGATGAGCCGTAACTTATGGTCAAAATTGCCATGATCCCAAAGAAGGCACCGCTTATGATGAAAGCTAAGATTTTATATTTATTTACTTTTATACCCATGTTTTTAGCTACGAATTCATTGCTTCCTATGGCGTAGGTATAAGTACCGATCTTGGTATAGTTAAGCAGGAGATAGGCTATTGCGAAAGCAATTATGGCAAGGATGATATTCCCCGGCATCTGACCGAACGCTCTAAGACCGGAGGGGAGTGTCTGTTCTACGCCTCCGGCTATGTAGTTGGCGATGGATTCATAGATCAGAGCTAATCCCGTTGTTACGATCATTGATGGGATCCTTAACTTAATATAGAACAACCCGTTAAGCAGACCCACAACGGAACCGGTCACTATAGCGCCGATTATGAGTCCTGCATAACCCATTCCGAGACGATTGGCAAAGACACAGCCCACAATTGCGGACAGCATAATGTTGGCTCCTATTGAGAAATCAAACATTCCCATTACCATTACGAAATAAAAACCCACAGCACCAACTGCCGCTAACAGTGATGCTTCAAAATAGCTCAGCATATTTTGGGCTGAACCAAAATTATTGGGGGTTATCAATTTGAATATACCCCATGATATGAAAACCATTATAATAAGCAGCAGGTATCCTTTGAGTTGACCTGACTGTTTTTTTGCGGTTGTTTCATTAGACACATTCATGCGATTTACCTCATATTTTAACCTGAAAAATAGGATTTTTTGCAAAAAACAGGCCGGTACCGTGTAGCGATACCGGCCCAAATATTTTGATTATTTACCTGATCTTGATGCTGCATCTTCTATAGAAAGTGCTGCTGCTTTTGCTTTAAGTCCTTCCATATCGAGTTTCGACATTTCTTTGAGCTCATCCGGTGTGTAGGGAAGCTGATCTACGAAGTACTTCTCATAAGCCTTATAATCTTCAGGTGATGCAACATAGAGGTAAGGGAATTTGATATCTTCAAACTTACCGCCAAAATCTGAGTAATTACCCTGAATTGCATTGTATACTGCCATGAAAGCGAAGAGAGGATCACAGTAGTGTCCGCCTGATTCACCGGCCATGGAACCGTTTGCAAGTCTTTCACCAAGGTCAGGCAAAAAGTCTGTAGAAACGATGTCAATGTCGCCGGTTTTGCCTGCACGTTCAACTGCTGCTATGGCACCCTGGAGAGGATCACCGCCACCACCTGCAGGAATAAGAGCATCGAGATCGGGGTTAGCACTCATAAGAGCTTCAGCTGCTTTTGAACCACCTTCAGAAGATGTTCCCGCATACTGAGGTTCAGATAAAACTGCCTGGTCATCGGGATGTTCTGCGTTCCATTTTTCAACGCCTGCTTTATAACCTTCCCATCTTCCGAGCCACGTTGCATCACCCTGTTCCCATCCTATAAGACCGATATTTCTGTCGCCATTGTCAAGAAGGATCTGAACGAGTTTTTCACCGTTTTCGGGTTCGTTTTCGTGAACTGCCGCTACATAATATTCGGAATCAACAGCTGCCTGATAGATATCAGCGCTTGAATCCTGGTTGATAATACGGAAGAATTGTGCAAGATAAACTCCGTTATCATTACAGGTCTTAATTGCTGAAGCCATCTCTGTATCGGAAGAGTTACAGATTATGATTCCCTGACATCCGGCTGCACATAACTGCTCTACAGATGCCGTAACTTTTTCAGATACGTGTCCCTGGTCAACGTACTGAACCTGAACACCCAGAGCATCGGCAGCTTCATCAAGTATCATCTTGCATTGTGAACCGAGTACATCTGTTGAACTCCAGATAGATACACCGATCTTTATGTCACCGCTATCTGTGGGAGCAGATGTTTCAAAAGTCTTGTCATCAGAACTCTTAGCCTCTGTGTCTGAAGTCGTTGATGGAGCGGCGGGAGCAGAAGCGGCATTGCCGCAACCTACAAGTGATGTTCCAACCATCAACATACTGAGTACCATACTTAACAGTTTCTTTTTCATAGAATACTTTACCTCCTTAGAGTAATCCCTCTTCAGGACAGATGGACTTATCGGTGCATCTGTCCTGAATATACATTTTGCATTTTTTTGTTCGAGTACTCTTAACGACTTCATTATAGGAGTATAATCCAAAAAAAAACATGTAATAATTTCGCTCGTTTGGTAATATTTTTATTATTTGGAATATTTTTGGATATAAGAAATAAATATAAAACAGGTAAAGTGATCAGAGTTCCTTGCGATATTTGCTGGGAGAGATTCCTTCAACCTTTTTGAAAACCTTCGTGAAATAGAAGTAATCATTATATCCTACGATTTCAGCAATCTCCTGGATGGATATACTTTCATCCCTTAAAAGTTCCTTGGCACGTTGTATCCTGAGAGAGGAAATGTAATCGGAAAAATTAACCTGTATACGTTCTTTTATCATTTTGCTTAAGTGCCCCAGACTTATATTATATTTTGCGGCAAGGGATGTTAAGGATATGTCCTCGGTATAGTGTTCACGTATTTCAGATATAACATTATCGATCATCTTGTCATAAGAGGGCATAGTAGTATCATAATCCGGCTTGTCCTTTTTATCATTTAATATGGAGGTCATTACCCTTAAAAGATCTTCCTCTTTTATGGGTTTTAAAAGATAATCATAGGCATGATATTTCACTGCTTCCTTTGCATATGAAAATTCGGCGAAACCGGTTATGATCACAACCTTGCTCTCGGGAGATACCTCAGGTATGATCTTTAATAGGTCAAGGCCGGAAATTCCGGGCATCCTGATATCGGTAAATACAACATCAGGTTTGAAAATTTCGATTTCTTCTTTGGCAGTTAAACCGTTATTGGCTATGCCCATGACCCAGGAGTCGATATTAATTTTATCCAGTAATTTTTTTAATCCCAGTGTGACCCATACTTCGTCATCCGCTATATAAACATTTAACATTTTTTTCCCCCCGTTACTGTTGCTAAATACCTACATTTTTATGTCTCTCTCATATGATCCGGTAACGACAGCCTTATTACAGTTCCTTTATCGATAACACTGTCTATGTCGAAAGTGTAATCATCGTTATAAAACAGATGCAGTCTCTGTACAATGTTTGAAAGTCCGATGCCTCCGTTTTCACGGGGATTAATAATCTGATCTTTAAGACCCACAAGTGTTTCTTCGTCCATACCGCAACCGTCATCTTCGATCGTGATATTAAGTCTTTCGCCGGAGCTTGTTATTCGAACACAAACAAAGCCGGGTCCCATTTTACGTTCAAGACCATGGAATACCGAATTTTCAACAAGGGGTTGAAGGAAAAATCTTATGATGGGTTTATCAAGAACATCATTATCCACATCAGTGGTGATCTTTATCTTACCCATGAAGCGATATTCAATGATAAGGGCATATTTGGCTATATATGAAACCTCATCCTGTACCGTGACAATATTGCTGGCTTTGACCGCATATCTGAAAATATCAGATAACGACATTGCCATTTCGGCTATATCGTTCTGGTCATTGATGAGAGCCATATCCCTCATGCATGAGAGGGTGTTGTATAAAAAATGAGGATTGATCTGGTTACGATATGCTAAGATTTCCATCTTCTGTTGAGCAAGTTCGGTTTCATAAAGACGTATCTTGCCGGCTTTGAGTTCTTCGATCATCCGCTGGTTTTCATCCAGCATATGATCAAGACTTGCGGCAACGGTGCCGATCTCATCAGTTCTGTTAAGATTGAGTCTCTTGTCGGGATATTCTATGGAATTGTCGATAAAACGATCTATTGCATGTATGGGTCTGGCCATTTGGAAATACGAAAAGAAAATCATAACAGCCAGAAAGAAAGAGGTAAGAACGGATGCAAGTACGATCATTTTACGAATGGTACTGCTTCCGGAGGTATTCCCCGAAATTGATACAGCCACTGTCATACGTACGCCGTTTTGCCAGTTACCTTCTCTGTATACATAGTCTTTATCATGCTTAAGGTCTTCCATGGTAAGATTTGCGGGAATGTTGCCAAAGGTATGGAAGGAAAGATTAAGTTTATTGGAATCGCTTAACAGCATAGCGGCCATATAGTCATTGATTATGTTATGGAGTGTACCGTTTATTTTCCACGGTTCGAGAATGAACACACACATCCCCCGGTGTTCGGAATTGTTAATGCTTCCGCTATAGATAGGATAGTAGTAACCGTAGTAATATTTACCGTCGTCGTAATAGGTGTAAGCGTTAAGATCTTCTTCCTTTCTCGGATAGGTTTGATTTTTTGAAAGCTCTACACGCTTTCCGAGTGAAACCAGGATGTTCATATTCTGGTCATATACCACAGCGGAAACGATCTCCCGGTTTTTAAGTGCGATCTGGGAAAAATAAGAAGATAACCTTGCCTGCAAGGAATCCTTTGATATAATATCGGTATCATCAAGGATCATGAACTGACATAGGGATTCGGCATTGTATCTGAGGCTTTCTTTATACAGACTCAGTGCGTTGTCAGACTGTCTGAGAAGACTGTCCGCCAGGGTCTCGGTATAATTCTGAGTGGTCTGCCTCACATAAAGATAGGAAGCATAGAGAGTAACTGTCAAAACAACCAGTATGGCAAATACAATGCAGATAAACTGAAGAAGCAGACTGTTACGTATCTTCTGTATCATGCTTTCCCCCCCTTTCTGTGAATGTTTAAGAATAGAATATACTCTGAAGGGGCTAAAATCAATAGAATTTATCGATACCTGTGAAAACTTGATGAACGAAGAATAAGAGGGTTTATAATGATGCTTTCCTCTTGAGAGGTATCTGAGAAATAATGATTGCCAGAAACATAATAATGGCTCCCGTACATTCTTTAAAAGTCATTTTTTCGCCAAGAATAATCCATCCCGAAACAGCTGAAAAAACACTTTCAAGGCTCATGGCTATTGATGCAATGGTGGGGTTTAATCCCTTCTGTCCAAGGATCTGAAGTGTGTAGGCGACACCACTGCTGAATATTCCTGCATACAGGATTGCAGGAAAGGCATTTATGATATTTTCGGCAGTAACCTGTTCAAAAATAAACATCACAATAGTCGATACTATGGCAGTAAACAGAAACTGGGTCCAGGAAAGGATTAAGGCATTTATTTTTCTGACAAAGTAATTAACGGTAATTATCTGCAGGGTAAAAAAGAAAGAACTGATCAATATAATACCATCTCCAAAATTAAGAGATAAGGTATCGTTCATACACAATAAATATAATCCGATCACAGCCATAATCACACATAACCAGATTTTTGAGGATACTTTTCCACCTGTGAATAAATATGCAACAGGTACGAATACTACATATAAAGCCGTAATAAAACCGGCTTTTGCAGTTGTAGTATATGCCATTCCTATCTGTTGTAGACCACTGGCCGTAAAGAGGAAAAGTCCGCAGGCGCACCCTCCGATAAGCTTATATTGAATTCTTGAAAGTCTGATCTTTCCAATATTGAATTCTTCCTTTTCATAGGAAACAGGGTCTTCTTTCCCAAAAATCTTCATTACCGGGAGCAGAACTGCTACAGCTATCCAGCTTCTGGATGCCAGATAAGTATAGGCTCCTACATAGTCTGCGCCTATACTTTGTGCCACAAAAGTGGTTCCCCAAAAAAATGCGGCCATGACAAGCATTAGTGTGTGTATTATATCGTATTTCTTTTCTGATACCATTCTCTTCTCCGAACAAAAATTTATACATTATTTCAAAAGATATATTATGCTAAATGTTTTCAAAATACAATAACAGCGACTGTTGATACATTCTTGATCTGTTTCCGGTAATAAGCGAAAGCTATTACAAATGAAATAATTTAACAATTATTCAAATGGAAAAATGAGTGATATTATGATTGCATCAAAAGCAAAGGAGATGACTAGAATGAGCAATTACAAATTTGAAACATTACAGTTACACGTTGGACAGGAACAGGCAGATCCGGTTACAGATTCCAGAGCTGTACCGATTTACCAGACAGCTTCATATGTATTCCATAACAGTAAGCATGCGGCTGACCGATTTGGACTTGCGGATATAGGAAATGTTTATGGAAGGATTACAAATTCAACCCAGGAAGTGCTTGAGAAAAGACTTGCAGCGCTGGAAAGAGGAAGTTCGGCATTGGCTGTTGCATCAGGCTCTGCGGCAATTGCATACACGATTGAGGCTCTTGCTTCAAACGGTGGCCACATTGTAGCACAAAAGACGATTTATGGTGGAAGTTATAACCTTTTGGCTCATACACTTCCCCAGTATGGTATTACGACAACGTTTGTGGATGCGCATAACCTTCAGGAAGTAGAGGCTGCGATCCGGGAAAATACTAAAGCTGTGTATCTGGAAACCTTGGGAAATCCCAATAGCGACATTCCGGATATTGATGCAATCGCTCACATTGCACATGAATACGGAATTCCCGTAGTAGTCGATAATACCTTCGGAACACCTTATCTGATAAGACCCATTGAGCACGGCGCAGATATTGTCGTACATTCAGCTACCAAGTTTATTGGCGGGCATGGAACAACTTTGGGAGGAGTGATCGTAGAGGCAGGAAAGTTTAACTGGAAGGAAGGCGGTAAATATCCCAACCTGACAGAGCCAAATCCTAGTTATCATGGATTATCATTTTATGATGCTCTTGGACCGGTCTCTTTTACAACCTACATTAGAACAATTTTACTCAGAGATACAGGAGCAGCAATTTCTCCTTTTAATGCATTTCTTCTGTTGCAGGGAGTAGAGACTCTTTCTTTACGAGTTGAAAGGCATGCAGAGAATACAAAAAAGGTTGTTGAATTCCTAAATAATAACCCAAATGTCGAAAGAGTTAATCATCCTCTACTGGAGGATCATCCGGATCATGAACTTTATGAAAGATATTTCCCTAATGGAGGAGCATCTATTTTTACCTTCGATATAAAAGGAGGCAAAGATGAGGCATGGAAGTTTATTGATAACCTTAAGATATTCTCCCTTCTTGCAAATGTGGCCGATGTAAAGAGCCTTGTGATCCACCCTGCATCGACTACACATTCACAGCTTTCCGAAGAGGAACTTGAAGCTCAGGAAATTCATCAGAATACTATTCGTCTTTCTATCGGGACAGAACATATTGATGATATAATTTCGGATCTTGAAAATGGATTTGCAGCGATAAAGTGATGGAGAGGGGTTGGAACGATGGAATCTATACTTGTATATGGTGATTCTAACACCTGGGGGTTGATTCCCGGTTCCAGCCCCCATAAAAGATACCCGTTTGATATCAGATGGACGGGAGTATTACAGAAGAAACTGAAGGGAATAAGGATTCTGGAGGAAGGGTTGTGTGGGAGAACAACTGTTTTTGATGATAAATTGAGAGCAGGGAGAAATGGCTTCTATGTACTTCCTGTTATTTTGGAAAGTCAATGTCCGATAGATAATGCAATTATCATGTTGGGTACAAATGATTGTAAAAGAATTTACGGAGCAACATCTTATGTTATAGGAAAAGGTATGGAAAGATGTTTGGATGTATTGGAATCATACGTGAGAAAAGAAAGGATTCTATTAATATCGCCCATAGAGTTGGGCGGTAATGTATGGCGGCCGGAAAAAGATCCGGAGTTTGATGAACGATCCGTTCGGACAAGTAAGGAATTAAAGGCGATATACGAGGGAATTGCAAAAAAAAGGGGTATAAATTTTTTGGCTGCATCAGATTATGTTGCTGCGGATGATAAAGATGATGAACATTTAAACGAAGATGGTCATGTTATATTCGCAAACGCAGTGTACGAAAAATTAAAAGCGATGGGTGTGTTATGAGTTTTACAATTGGAAAGGTATTTCTCGGATGAAAGAAACTCAGATACTACAGATTATCTGATTGAAGGAGCAATTAAGGCTTTGCTGTTAAATGCGGAAAGATTAAAGAAAGATATTTCCGATTTAAATGCAAGGGCAGAGATACAATGGCTTGCAAGTGTTGCACATAATAATTTTTTGGATGCGGGAAGAAAAGCAGATTGGGGATCGCATCGTATAGAACACGAATTGTCTGCACAATATAACATTACTCATGGTGAGGGTATGGCTGTTGTAATGACAGCGTGGACAAAGTATATGGCAAGACATAAGCCATGGAGACTGGCGCTTTTGGCCGTCAGAGTTTTTAATATAGATCCTTATGATTACACTGAAGTGGAGAGAGCGTATATTCTGTCAAATAAATTAAAAGATTTTTTTAAAGGACTTGGCCTTAAAACTACACTAACGGAATTTTCGATTGATGACAGGGATTTTGAAAGGATGGCATTGCGGGCCACAAAAAAGGGAAATGTAGGGCATTATAAACAATTGGATGCAAATACAATTAAGGAAATCTTAAAGTTGGCTATTTAAAAAGGAAGGAGATAATAAAACTATGGCTAGAGTAAATTTAAAGTCTGCAGATGAACTTACAGGGGATGCAAGAGCGGCTTATGAAAAGCTTAATGCAGCCGGTAAGGTAACAAATATGAAGTTGGTTATGCTTCAGGATTACGGAACATATAAAGCATTTATGGGATGGTATGATTCCTGGGAAAGCCTTGAAAAGGTTGTAGGGCTTCGTGCGGCAACAATATATGCTCATTCAATTTCGACAACAAACGGATGCCTTTTGTGCTCATTATTTTTTATAAGTGACTTAAGGGAATTGGGACTTGATCCAAATAACTTTGAAACTTCCGAAAATGAAAGACTTTTGCAGCAGCTTGGTCAGCAGATCGTAAAGGATCCGACGAAGGTTTCCGATGGTTTATTGGATGACCTGAGAAAGTTTTACTCGGATGAGGAGATCATAGTTATCGTTGGATTTGGAACACAAATGCAGGCAACCAATAATTTTAATTCAGTATTGGGAGTAGATGTTGATGAAAGATTACTCCCGCTGAAAGATAATTTTAAGCCGGTAACCTGGAGACAAAATATTAAATAGAACTTATATTTGTTCTTTTATAATAAATCAGTGAGACGCTTACCATAAAAGAAGTTATGAGTCATTTTATCATATTCTTCCCAAAGTGGAAGCGTTTCACAGGTTGAAGACCTGGGACAGGGGATTGCATTGTCGGCAAGACAGGCAACAGTTGCCAGTGAGCCTTCCATTAATTCTATAATTTCCCCGATTGTGTATTCTTCCGGATTACGAACAAGCTTGTAGCCACCGCCTTTTCCGCTGGCACCAACAAGTAACCCACCGGAAACCATATCCTTTACAATAATTTCCAGATATTTTTTTGAAATATTCTGTCTGGCGGCGATATCTTTAAGCGGAATATAACATCCATTATTATGTTTTGTAAGATCCAGCATAACCCGGATCGCATATCGTCCTCGTGTAGTAATCATAATAAATCTCCTTTTTCACTATTATAGAGTAGGTAAATAGGTAAATCAATAAGAAATTTACTAATTGCCTAATGACATAGTAGGTAAATAGAATTATAATTCGTGTAAAAGTCAGTAAAGGAGTTCTTAGAATGATTTATGCAGATAATGCAGCTACAACTAAGATGAGTGAATCGGCTGTAAATACTATGGTTTCCGTGGCAAATATGAGCTGGGGGAATCCATCAAGTTTGTATGCGTATGGGCAGAAGGCAAAGGAAATTCTTGAAAGAGCAAGAGAAGATATTTCCAGGATTGTCGGAGCGGAGCCGGATGAGATCATATTTACGTCGGGGGGAAGCGAAGCAGATAATCAGGCGATTCGTTCGGCGGCAGAGATCGGTCTCAAAAAGGGTAAAATGCATATTATCTCTTCTGTTTTTGAACATCATGCCGTTTTGCACACTCTTGAAGCATTAAAAAAAGACGGATTTGAAATTACTCTTTTGGAGGTTTATGAGAATGGCATAATCATCACGGAGGAGGTGGAGGCTGCGATAAAGGAAAACACCTGTTTGGTTTCGATAATGTATGCGAATAATGAGATCGGAACAATTCAGCCGATCCGCGAAATCGGGGAAATATGCAGGAAGAAAAAAGTACTGTTTCATGTAGATGCTGTACAGGCGGTGGGACATATTCCGGTGAATGTTGTTGAGGATAATATAGATATGTTGTCTGCATCGGCTCATAAATTTCATGGTCCAAAGGGTGTAGGATTTGTATATGCAAGAAAAGGTATTTCGCTTTCCAGACTTATTGAAGGGGGTGCCCAGGAGAGAGGTAAGCGTGCCGGTACGGAGAATGTTCCCGGTATTGCCGCAATGGCTGAAGCTCTTAAAGAGTCATATGAAAAGATGGAAGATAATGCTTCACATCTTACAAAGATGAGAGATCGGCTTATCAAAGGTATAGGGGAAATTCCGCATTCTGTTTTAAACGGAGATGCATATAAGAGACTTCCGGGAAATGTGAATTATTGCTTTGAGGGTATTGAAGGAGAAGCACTTCTGCTACTTTTGGATGACAGAGGCATTTGTGCATCCTCAGGAAGTGCCTGTACATCCGGATCTCTCGATCCCAGTCATGTGTTGCTGGCAATCGGAAGAATACACGATGTGGCCCATGGATCTGTCCGGTTTAGTCTCGGAGAAGATATAGAAGAATCGGATGTTGACGCAATTATTCAATCCGTAAAGGAGGTTGTGGATTATTTAAGGAGTTTTTCTCCCGTTTGGAGAGATCTAATATCAGGGAAAAAACAGTTTATCCTATGAGGAGGATATCATAATGGCATTATATAGTGATAAAGTAATGGATCATTTTCGTAATCCCAGGAATGTTGGCATAATTGAAAATGCGGATGGTGTCGGAGAGGTTGGGAACGCTAAGTGCGGTGATATAATGAAGATGTATCTGAAAATTGAAGATGACATTGTAAAAGATGTAAAGTTTGAGACATTTGGTTGCGGAAGTGCTATTGCATCAAGTTCCATGGCAACAGAACTTATTAAAGGACAGCCGGTAAGTGAAGTGAAGAATCTGACAAATAAAGCAGTTGCAGAAGCATTGGATGGATTGCCTGATTATAAAATGCACTGCAGTGTACTGGCAGAGGAGGCAATTCAGGCGGCTTTAGAGGATTATCAGGAAAGAATCCGGAAAGGAAAATAATATGGCAAAAATATATAAAAGTCAGTTGGATCTTATTGGGAACACACCGTTAGTAGAGGTGATAAATATTGAAAAGTATCTAAATCTTGAGGCTACAGTACTGGTGAAATTGGAATATTTTAATCCCGCCGGCAGCATTAAAGACCGAATTGCAAAAGCAATGATCGAGGATGCAGAGGCAAGGGGACTTTTAAAGAAGGGATCTGTAATAATAGAACCGACCAGTGGAAATACCGGTATAGGACTTGCATCGATAGCTGCATCGAAAGGATATCGTATTATCTTAACAATGCCTGAGACCATGAGTGTGGAAAGGAGAAACATTCTAAAGGCATACGGGGCCGAACTGGTGTTGACGGAAGGCGCAAAAGGAATGAAGGGAGCGATCGCAAAGGCAGAAGAACTTGCAAAGGAAATTCCGGACAGTTTTATACCGGGGCAGTTTACGAATCCGGCAAATCCGGCGATACATAGGGCAACGACCGGTCCGGAGATATGGAAGGATACTGATGGAAAGGTTGATGTATTTGTTGCCGGAGTCGGAACCGGAGGAACACTTACAGGTGTGGGAGAATATTTGAAAGAACAAAACCCTGATATCAGGATTGTTGCGTTGGAACCCGAAGATTCACCGGTTCTTTCGGAAGGAAGGGCAGGATCTCACAAAATTCAGGGTATCGGTGCCGGATTTGTACCGGAGATTCTTAATACGGATGTATATGATGAGATTTTTAAAGCTTCAAATAAAGATGCGTTTGAAACAGCAAAATTATTAGCGAAAAAAGAAGGGATATCTGTAGGTATATCCTCCGGAGCAGCTCTTTACGGAGCGATTACCTTAGCGCAGCGTCCGGAAAATAAAGGTAAGACGATCATAGCCCTGTTACCCGACAGTGGCGACAGATATTATTCTACAGCTTTGTTTGCGGAGTAATAATGACACGTGTAGTAAAGTAATTATAAAATTATTATAAAAAAATATTGACATGGCATAGCCGTTTATGTTTTAATTACTACAATTAAATAGATTAAACCTGTGAAGCGGAAGAAAAAGTATTTTATCGCCGGAAGTTTACAGCGAGCCCGGGATGGTGTAAGCCGGGTGGTATGAGGAATACGTGGATTGATTTCCTTATATGGGCCGCGGAGGGCATGGGGAAAGGATTTTATCTTAGTATCCGTGACGTGAGGCATACGTTAGTTGTCTGGGGTATGATGGTATCCTGTAAAGAGCACGGTTGTTTCGTGAATCAAGGTGGCACCGCGGATAGATGATTATTCGTCCTTGGCAGAGTTTATTCTGTCAAGGATTTTTTGTTTTCAAAATCCGTAACACATCAGATTGAAAGCAGATTAACTGATGTAAAGGATTAATACAAAATCATATCAGGTATACAAAAGAAAGGGGGAACCATGAAATTATTGCAAAGTTATTCGGATATCAGAGAAATTTCAGAAAAACAACAGTATAAAGTTATTCCCATATGCGGGGAACTTTTATCGGATTTTACAACTCCGATCGAAATTTTAAAAATTCTTAAAAAAGCATCGGGACATGTATATATGCTGGAATCAGCCAGAGCGGATGACAAATGGGGAAGATATACTTTTTTGGGGTATGATCCGTTGATGTGTATTACTTGCAGGGACGGGGAATTGGTCATCAAAGATAAATCAGTAAAAACAAATGATCCGTCCGGTTATATAAGGGAGATACTTAAAGATTATACAAGTCCTTTGATGAGCGGATTGCCTCCCTTTACAGGGGGATTGGTCGGATATTTTTCCTATGATTATCTTGGATACAGTGAACCCAAAGCCAGAGGAAGATTGAATAAAGAAAATTCGGATGATTTTTATGATGTTGATCTGATGCTTTTTGATAAAGTCATAGCTTTTGATAATGTGCGTCAAAAGATTCTTCTTATTGCAAATATGAGATGTGAGGATGAAGAAGACGGATATAACACAGCAGTAAGTGAACTTAAAAGTATGGAATGGCTTATAAAGAACGGAGAAAAATCGGAATTTAATTCCGGATGTCTTTTGGGTGAGGTTACACCTTTGTTTGATAAAGAAAAATATTGTGAAATGGTAAATAAAGCAAAAGATCATATTAAAGAGGGAGATATTTTTCAAATAGTTTTATCAAACCGGTTAAGTGTCCCGTTTGAAGGAAGTCTGCTTGATACCTACAGAATGTTAAGAACTGTAAATCCGTCTCCTTATATGTTTTATTTTTCGGGAACAGATATTGAAGTTGCCGGTGCTTCTCCCGAAACACTGGTTAAGCTTGAAGACGGTGTACTTCATACTTTTCCGTTAGCAGGTACAAGACGTCGGGGAAGTAGCGAAGCAGAGGATGAAGCGTTGGAGAAAGAACTCCTGGCAGATGAGAAGGAACTGGCAGAGCATAATATGCTGGTGGATCTTGGAAGAAATGATCTTGGAAAGATTTCCGAGTTTGGAACCGTAGAAGTAGAGAAGCTTCGCAGTATTGAGAGATTTTCGCATGTTATGCATATAGGATCAACGGTAAGAGGAAAAATACGTAAAGATAAAGATGCATTGGATGCAATAGAGGCGGTTCTTCCCGCGGGAACTCTTTCGGGCGCTCCCAAAATCAGGGCGTGTGAGCTTATAAGTGAATTTGAAGGAAATAAGAGGGGGATATATGGCGGAGCCATCGGCTACATAGATTTCAGAGGAAATATGGATACCTGTATTGCAATCCGGCTTATATATAAAAAGGGAGAAGAAGTATTTGTCAGAAGCGGAGCGGGGATAGTGGCAGATTCCGATCCGGAAAAAGAATTTGAGGAATGTATGAATAAGGCAAGGGCTTCATTAATGTCTTTGGAGCTTGCACAGGAAAAAACCGAAATATAACAAATAATAAAGAATGATATAAAACAAAAAGGAAAAAGGAGGAGACGGAATGGTTTTACTTATTGATAATTATGATAGTTTTTCTTATAACCTGTATCAATATGTCGGTGAGCTGGATCCGGATATAGTTGTAATAAGAAATGATGAAAAGACCATTGAACAGATAAGGGAAATGAGACCTAAAAGTCTTATTATTTCTCCGGGGCCGGGCAGACCGGAGGATGCAGGAATAATAATCGAAGTAATAAGAAAACTTAGAGGGGAAATTCCGATTCTGGGTGTTTGCCTGGGACATCAGGCCATTTGTTCCGCATTTGGGGCAACAATAACGTATGCTTCCCGGCTTATGCATGGAAAACAGTCATTGGTGCGGATAAATAATGAAGTTCCGATATTTAAGGGCTTAAATAAAGAAATATATGTGGCAAGGTATCATTCCCTGGCGGTTGATGAAACTACAATCCCAAAGGAACTTATAAGTATAGCCATGACTGAAGACAGGGAAGTGATGGGGGTTATGCACAGAGATTATCCGATATACGGAGTCCAGTTTCATCCGGAATCCATAATGACACCGGAGGGGAAAAAGATATTGAGGAATTTTATTAATTTATAAGGATAGTGTAAAGCAACATATAAAATCATGAACCGGAATAAGGATTCCGGCAGAAGGCGAGATTAATGTCAAATTAAATTTAGGAGGAAAATAAGATGATAAAAGAGGCAATAGTAAAGATTGTTAATAAAGAAGATTTAACTTATGATGAAGCATATGCAGTGATGAATGAAATTATGAGCGGTGAAACTTCGGCAACCCAGAATGCGGCTTTTTTGGCATCGTTATCAACAAAAAGTGCAAAGGCTGAGACCACGGATGAAATAGCGGGTTGTGCTTCGGCGATGAGGGATCATGCAATAAAAGTTGATACAGGAATGGATGTTCTGGAAATAGTCGGAACAGGCGGCGATAATGCCGGAAGTTTTAATATATCTACTACATCGGCTTTAATATGTGCGGCAGGAGGAATAAAAGTAGCTAAACACGGAAATCGTGCGGCATCATCATTATCCGGAACGGCCGATTGTCTTGAAGCTTTGGGAGTTAATATAGATCAAAGTCCCGAAATGTGTATTAAGCTCCTTAAAGAAGTGGGAATATGTTTTTTCTTTGCGCAAAAGTATCATACTTCAATGAAATATGTGGGAGCTATCCGCAAGGAATTGGGATTCAGGACGGTATTTAATATATTGGGTCCTTTAACGAATCCCGCAATGCCGTCTATGCAGCTTCTGGGGGTTTATGATGATTATCTTGTGGAACCCCTTGCCCGGGTACTTGCAAATCTTAATGTTAAACGTGGAATGGTGGTATACGGAATGGATAAGCTTGATGAAATATCTTTGTCTGCTCCGACAAAAATATGTGAAATAAGGGATGGATGGTATAAAACGTTTATTATAAAGCCTGAGGATTTTGGGTTTGAAAGATGTTCAAAGGAAGATCTTAAGGGTGGTTCGCCCAAAGAAAATGCAGAGATCACACGTGGAATTCTTAAGGGTAAGAAAGGGCATAAGAGAAATTCCGTGCTTCTTAATGCCGGTGCCGGATTATATATCGGAGGGAAAGCGGATAGTTATAAAGACGGAGTCTGTCTTGCGGCAAGTATAATTGATTCCGGTAAAGCAATGGAAACATTAAATAAATTTATTGCATTAAGTAATGAAAAGTAATATCTAAGTATATAATTGTGCCGGCAGTAAGATACTGTAGGGCAAAGGATGGAGGTTTTATATGAGCATATTGGATGAACTGGCGGCATATGCAAGAATAAGAGTCGAAAAAGCAAAAGAGATAAAATCTTCGAATGAGATATGTCAGGAAGCCTTTAAAATCGATAAGGGAAATAATGCCTTTGAAAAAGCCGTTAAAAGCAAGGAACTGTCTTTTATATGTGAATGTAAAAAAGCATCTCCTTCAAAAGGGATAATAGCCGATGACTTTCATTATTTGGATATTGCACTTGATTATGAAAGAGCCGGTGCGGACGCTATATCCGTATTAACGGAACCTAAGTGGTTTCTTGGACGCGATGAGTACCTTGAAAAAATATCAAAGGCTGTCAAGTTACCCTTGCTCAGAAAGGACTTTACCGTTGATGAATATATGCTTTATGAAGCTAAGATCATGGGGGCTTCTGCAGTATTGCTTATCGTTGCCATATTACAGCCTGCGGAGATTAAAAGATACCTGGCGATAAGTGAGGAATTGGGATTATCAGCGCTTGTTGAATGTCATGATGAAAAGGAAGTTGATACGGCATTGGAATCGGGAGCCCGTATTGTGGGAGTAAATAATCGTAATCTTAAGGATTTTTCGGTAGATATAACCCTGGGAGAAAAATTGAGAAAACAAATCCCCGAGTCGGTTGCTTTTGTATCTGAGAGTGGGATAAGAAATGCGGAGGACGTAAGAAGGTTACGAAGTATAGGTGCAGATGCTGTACTTATAGGTGAAACTTTGATGAAGGCAGAAAACAGAGTTGAAATGTTAAACACTTTAAGGGGAAAATCATGACCGGGATTAAGTTATGTGGTATTAAACGTTTGGAAGATATAAATACAATAAATGATATTAAGCCGGAATATGTGGGATTTGTATTTGCAAAAACCAGTAAGAGGTTTCTTGAAAAAGATGAGGCGATAAGGTTAAAGAAGGTAATTGATCCCTGTATAAAAACCGTAGGTGTCTTTGTTGATGAAGATATGGAAAGTATATTAAGACTGAGTGATGCCGGAATTCTCGATATGGTACAGCTTCACGGATGTGAAGATGAGAAGTATATTTTGAATATCAAAAGAGAAATTAATAAACCGGTTATTAAGGCTTTTCAGGTTAAAGGAAGGGAAGATGTTGTTGAGGCATCGGAGTGTATGGCAGATCATATTTTGCTGGATGCAGGTACCGGGGATGGAAGAGTATTTGACTGGGATCTGCTAGGGGGAATCAAAAGACCTTATTTTCTGGCAGGGGGATTGAATTGTAATAATGTTGTTGATGCTGTTAAACGATTAAATCCTTATGCGGTTGATGTAAGCTCCGGAATAGAAACAAACGGTATTAAGGATGCCGTGAAAATGGTTGAATTTGTTAAAAAAGTCCGATCTATAGGACATAAGTTATAAAAATCAAGGACAGTTTTATAAGCTATTGTATTTTGGTCTGATAAATTAAGGAGAAAACAAATGAGTGATAAAAAAGGAAGATTCGGTATTCATGGCGGTCAATACATACCGGAAACATTGATGAATGCAGTGATAGAATTGGAAGAAGCATATAATAGGTTTAAAGATGACCCGGATTTTATAAAAGAATTGTCAGATCTTTTTAATGATTATGCGGGTCGTCCTTCCAGATTATACTTTGCCGAGAGGATGACACAGGACCTGGGGGGAGCAAAGATATATTTAAAAAGAGAGGATTTAAATCATACGGGTGCACATAAGATAAATAATGTCCTGGGTCAGGCGTTGCTTGCAAAAAAAATGGGAAAAAGAAGACTTATAGCCGAGACGGGAGCAGGTCAGCATGGGGTGGCCACGGCCACGGCAGCAGCGCTTATGGGTTTGGAATGTGTCGTATTTATGGGAGAGGAAGATACTAAACGACAAGCGCTTAATGTATATAGAATGAGATTGCTGGGCGCCGAAGTTATTCCGGTTACTTCCGGCACAGGGACACTGAAGGATGCTGTATCGGAGGCTATGCGGGAATGGACCCGAAGAATTGAAGATACACATTATTGTCTTGGATCGGTAATGGGACCTCATCCCTTTCCTACGATCGTGAGAGATTTTCAGGCGGTTATTTCCAAAGAGATCAAATCCCAGATTCTTGAAAAGGAAGGGAAGTTACCGGATGCTGTTATAGCCTGTGTGGGAGGAGGATCAAATGCTATCGGGAGCTTCTATAATTTTATAGAGGATAAATCTGTTAGGCTGATAGGGTGTGAAGCGGCCGGAAGAGGTGTTGATACTCTTGAAACAGCTGCTACCATCGCTACGGGAAGAGAGGGTATATTTCATGGAATGAAATCATATTTTTGCCAGGATGAGTTTGGGCAGATAGCTCCTGTATATTCTATTTCCGCAGGTTTGGATTATCCCGGAATAGGTCCCGAGCATGCGTATCTTCATGATACAGGAAGGGCAGAATATGTTCCGGTTACTGATGAAGAGGCAGTTGAGGCCTTTGAGTATTTAGCAAAAACAGAGGGAATAATACCGGCAATCGAATCTGCGCATGCAGTTGCATATGCCACAAAGATAGCACCGGACATGGATAAAGACCGTATAATCGTGATCACGTTGTCGGGACGAGGAGATAAGGATTGTGCAGCGATAGCCAGATACCGCGGAGAGGAGAATATTTATGAGTAATATAAAAAAAGCATTTGAAAAAGGTAAAGCGTTTATTCCGTTTATTACTTGCGGTGATCCCGATCTTGAAACAACAAAGGCCTGTGTTCTTGCTATGGTGCAAAATGGTGCTGATCTGATAGAACTTGGAATTCCTTTTTCCGATCCTACAGCTGAAGGACCGGTAATACAGGCGGCAAATGAAAGAGCGCTTCAGGGAGGAGTAACTACAAGTAAAATATTTGAATTTGTAAAGGATTTAAGAAAGACCACGGATATACCGATGGTTTTTATGACTTATGCAAATGTTGTGTTTTCATACGGTGCTGAAAAATTTATAAAGCAGTGTATGGAAACCGGAATAGACGGAATAATATTACCGGATCTTCCTTTTGAGGAAAAAGAAGAGTTCTTACCGGTATGTCATAAATATGGAGTTGATCTTATTTCTTTTATCGCGCCCACTTCCAAGGATAGGATTAAAATGATAGCAAGTGAAGCGGAAGGATTTCTTTACATTGTTTCTAGTCTTGGTGTTACGGGAACAAGAAGTGAAATAACTACAGATATAGAATCCATTGTTAAAGCCGTAAGAGAAAGCACGGATATCCCTTGCGCTATAGGGTTTGGTATATCAACTCCTGAGCAGGCAAAAAAAATGGCCGGATTTTCCGATGGTGCAATAGTGGGTTCTGCTATTATTAAGCTTATCAATGAAGGTAAAGAGGATGCGGCAGCAAGAGTGGGTGAGTATGTTTGCCGTATGAAAGAAGCAATCGGGGATTGACGTTTTCCTATCGATATGTTAGGATTTACTTGTTTTTTAGGAGATTGTTATGAGTAAAATATTTTTATTGCCAAATGCATATTTCTTTTATGGCCTGTATTTTTGCTTTACGGGCTTTTTTGCGTGGTTTATGTTTAAGGATAATTTATATCGGGATAAAGAATAGATGCTTTGATGAATATATTGATCGGTTCTATCCTTTATCGGATGGAACCGATTTTTTTTGATTCAAGTTTTGTTATAGCTATAAAAAAGGAGGAGATAGTGTAATGAATATGGATTTTGAAAGACAACTTGCAGTACCTATGGAAGTAAAGGAAATGTACCCGATCACAGGTAAAATGGGTGAAGTGATCGGTGAAAAACGGGCACAGATAAGGTCTATTTTTGAAGGTAGAAGTAATCGCTTATTGCTTATAATCGGTCCATGTTCTGCGGATAATGAGGATAGTGTGCTGGATTATATTTCCCGGTTATGTCCGCTTCAGGAAAAAGTAGAGGAGAAGATACTTATAGTTCCGAGAATTTATACAAATAAACCGAGAACTACGGGAGAAGGGTATAAAGGAATGTTGCATCAACCGGATCCTTCCGGTAAATCGGATCTGTTTAAAGGAATTGCGGCAACAAGGCATATGCATATCCGTGCCGTTAGAGAGACTGGTTTTGCCTGTGCCGATGAGATGTTATATCCTGAAAATTATCAATATCTTGATGATCTTCTGGGATATGTAGCTGTGGGAGCACGTTCTGTGGAGGATCAGCAGCACAGACTTGTTGCCAGCGGTGTGGATGTTCCCGTCGGTATGAAAAATCCTACCAGTGGTGATTATACGGTTATGATGAATGCTATCCTTGCGGCTCAGCATCCGCATACGTTTATCTACAGAGGCTGGGAAGTGCGTTCCGGAGGAAATTCACATGCACATGCTATTCTCAGAGGATCTACAGATAAACATGGGCAGCCTCAGCAGAATTACCATTATGAAGATCTTATACGTTTGTGTGATTATTACGATAAAAGAGAATTGGATAATCCCGCAGTTATTATTGACTGCAATCATTCGAATTCGGGGAAAAATCCCTATGAACAGCCACGTATAATAAAAGACGTGCTTAATTCCGCACGTCATAGTGATCGTATTACCCGGATACTTAAAGGTTTTATGGTAGAAAGCTACATAGAAGACGGTAGTCAGGAAATTGGAGGCGGGGTGTATGGAAAATCCATAACAGATGCCTGCCTTGGATGGGATAAAACCAGGGATCTTATTTTGAATATTGCCGAGCATCTGTAATAACAGATCAACAATAACTTGAAAACATCATTCCGCTGTAGTTGCTGGTTATGTAAGGCGAAGCAAAATTGTTTGCATTGGGATTTTTGTATGCAACAATCTTTTTGTTGGTATATTGGAGCGGATCAAGAGAAATTGAATTCGCTTTATCAAGAATATTATTTGCAAATTTTCTGACATTATCAAATCTTGTAAGGGAGTCATCTTCCATTGCGGTTTGCTGTATGAGGTTTTTATCAAGTGAAATCAGGCCGTTTGCATCAAAGTTAACGCCCATTGCTTCGAGTTCATTATTAAAGCCTGCAGATAAACCTGCCATTTCTTTTACCAATGCCTTGGATTGAGGCTGTGATTCAAGGAATTTTGAGGCATTTTGTAAGAAAGAATTGTAGCCCATTACAAGATTGTTGATGTTGTCGGTTAAAGATTCGACATCAGTTTTAACACCTACGGAAACAGTTTCGCCTTCGGAGGTGGTACCTTTTAAATTTATTTCATAAACTTTATCGATCCTTACATTATTGGATGGCGATGAGCTTTCCTTACCGTTAATGGTAAATATTGCATCCGTGGGTGCTTTTTCAACATTATCTATGCCAAAATACGTAACGGCTCCCCTCTGTTTGGAGGTTTTATCATCGCTTACAATAAATTGAAGCCCGGAATCACCTTTAACACCCGTATCATCTGAATTCAACAAAAGAGAAATATTACCATTTTGGTCTGTTGATGTTTCAGCATGAATACCGATGTTTGATCGTGTTATAAGCCTTGCAAGCTTCTCTTCTATGGACTTGTTTGTATCTCCTTCATTAATATTAAACTGGAATTCGTAGTCTATATCTCTTGATCTTATATCAAAGGAGTAAGTGTCCGGCGGCAAGCCCATTTGATCGGGGGGCAGGCTGTTACCTTTGTTTATCTGACCTCCGGCCAGCTGTTCAATTGTGAGTTCAATCCCAGCGGGGGGATTTTCACCTTTGGTCCCAATGTAAGAAGCACTTACCAGATCCTCATTACTGCTGGAAACGGTTTTCTTAGACAACATTTCATTATCACTGTCTTCGGATAAAGAGGATATAGTGTTTTTAAGGGAACGGGCATTTTCTTTTAGACTGATCGCGAAGTCCTTGGTTTCTTTGCTGTTATCAATTAAGAAAACAGGAGCATCCTTATTTAATTTGACAATAGAATTAACGACGCCGCGCAACTCACTCTTCTTATGGGTATCATACTTACTGTTTGTACCCGAAGGTGAATACGCCGTCATATAATGGTTATAGACTGTGTTTAATGATGCTATATCCGCCATAAGTGCCCCTCCTTTCTTCCTTGATACCTCTCAATAACGATAATGGAACGAGAGTCCTAAGCTTTCGAAAATGGTAAATGAATACCTGTTTTGTATTTCGGTATCGGATCCTTCCGACATTAAGCTTTCGTAATGTAAAAATGGGTACACTATCCTATGCTTGTTTATATTATACAACCAAAAATCACAGAACGCAACATTTGTGACAATAAATAACTTAGTTTTTTTATTAAAAGTGCTGAAAATATATAAATGTTTATAAAATAGTTGACATAATCAATATAATGTGGTAGGCACCCTTTGAATACAAAATATTGTGTCCGATCATTATCTGCGCTTGTAAAGCATACCGCAGGGAACGTTTATCTGTTCATAGTTATTGGAATTTACGTACTCAAGCAGATAACCGTTTATTTCGTTTTCGTTGGGAGCCGGATCGGCTTCAACATCACCGCAGGTAAGATAGCTTCCGTAAGATTCATTCAATACAAGGATCATATCGGGTGTCCTGTCGGGGTTCATATCATAGTAAGGTTTTAGGCGTACACTGTTAAATGCGGTTCGCCAGGTTGTAGGTGCAGCACACTTAAGATCGGTACACATATAACCAAAGGGAAGAAGTTTGGTTATGAATATTGAGTTGTTAACCGGATTGCTTAATTGTGCCGAGGTGCAGTACTTTTGGAGTGTAGAGTATACAACGTTATAGGAAACATAATGATCTGCAGTGGTATATAATCCTTTTGCAGGACCGTCGGTAATTCTGAAATTTAACATTTGAATAGGAGCGTCCCGGTAGACATTGACCATTCTTAACATCATTGTCTGAACAATGACAGTACAGATAACCGCCGTACATCCTACCATAAATACAGGTTTTAATTTATAGTCGCTAAGGGTTTTTATGAAATTTTCGATTGCCATAAGACAGCCTATGCTTGAAACAAAATGTCCTATGGATAATACGTACAAATATCCGTTTGAGGAATAGCTGTATACAAGAGAAAGGATCATTCCGCCCAGGATAAATGTATAAAAGATCTTCAGATCTTTTGCGGGAGTCATAAAATAAAGGGGTAATGCAAACAAGCACAGGGCTGTCTGTATATATCCCGTATGCCCTATTGAGCAGATAAAAAGATCGATAAATAATAAAAGATCGGCGGTAAAAATAAGAAGATAACATACCCGGTTTTTAAATATATTAAAAAATGAAGTAAACACACTTGCTATTATCAGAAGATATGCAGCATAGGCACCATATCCGAATACTTCGTTTATTCCTATAAAGAACTTCTTTATGGGATATATAAATGTGGTTCCATGTTCTTCGTCGGACAGCACGTAGGGAATGCCTTTAATAAAATCGGGAATGGAAACATGAGTGATAAGATATAAAAGAAATAATACTGCAGGAATGGAAATTCCGATAAAAGTATATTTCAGAATATTTTTAAGTTCCATTGTTACGGGAATTGTGTCAGGGTTATCCGAAGTACCGGTTAAATCCGTATGTTTTTTATGGTACAGCATTATGCACGACATTATCAGCACAGCAATAAAATAAGGTATACATAAAGTGGGAAGACATAAGACACTTAATGAAAATAAAATTCCCGAAATAATCAGCAGCTTATTGTTATGAATATTTAAATAATGATATATTAGCAACAATGAGATTAAAAAGAATTGCACGGAAAGAGTATAGTAGGATAATGTTGCTATATTTAAATGAGTGTAGAACATCAGACTGAGAGCACATACAAGAGAAGTAAATACGGAGTAGTATTTTTTTGTTATTTTATATAATACGATCGAATTGACGGTGCTCATTATTACAAAAAGTATTCTGAAATACAAAATGATACCATCGGAATTTCCTTTTATCATCATACAAAGGCTGTAAAAAGGGAGTAAAACCAGTGACGAAAGCTGAGTGGGGAACCATTCGTGTTTAAAAATGGAGTCACCCATAAAAAAACGGTGACAGGTTGAAAAATAAAAGGTTTCATCCGACCAGCAAAAACTGTAAAAACATTTTATTATTAAAATAAAAGAACTCAATAATATGGCAATATACGGATATGAATTAAGAAGTTTTTTGTGATTGTTCTTCATTGTTAAAAGCTCCTGATTTATATTTATAAAAAACTGTGCTATTATAGTACAGTAAATTTTGGAAAAAAACAATATTCGAGGTAAAGACATGAATTTATATGAAAAGATAGTATCGGGTGATGAAAAAATTGCACTTGTTGGACTTGGATATGTAGGAATGCCTATTGCTGTGGCTTTTGCGAAAAAGGTAAAGGTAATAGGTTTTGATTTGAATAGTGAAAAGATTGAAAAATATAAACAGGGTATTGATCCTACACAGGAAGTCGGAGATGAGGCGATAGCAAAGACTTTGGTAGAATTTACCAACGATCCGGGGAAGCTTAAGGAGGCTAAGTTTCATATAGTTGCCGTTCCCACGCCGATTAATCTTGATAAAACGCCGGATCTTCATCCGGTGGAATCGGCAAGCCGGTTATTGGGCAAAAATCTTGTGAAAGGTTCAGTGGTTGTATATGAATCCACAGTATATCCGGGTGTAACGGAGGATATATGTATTCCTATATTGGAAGAGGAATCGGGCCTTAAATGCGGAAGGGATTTTAAAGTGGGATATTCACCGGAAAGAATAAATCCCGGAGATAAAATGCACCGTCTTGAGAATATAAAAAAAATAGTATCGGGGATGGATGCTGATTCTCTGGAGATAATAGCAAAAGTGTATGAACTTGTTATTGAAGCGGGAGTTCACCGGGCAGGCAGCATAAAGGTTGCTGAAGCGGCTAAGGTGGTTGAAAATTCTCAAAGAGATATAAACATAGCATTTATAAATGAATTGGCAATGGCTTTTGATAAGATGGGGATAGATACAAATGAAGTGATCGAGGCTATGAATACAAAGTGGAATGCCTTGGGATTCAGACCCGGATTGGTTGGGGGACATTGTATAGGAGTTGATCCGTATTATTTTATTTATGAAGCCGAAAAACTGGGTTATCATTCGCGGCTTATATCCTCGGGACGACAGATAAATGATGATATGCCGGGATTTGTCGGTGATAATATAATAAAGTATCTGGTTCTGGCAAATAAGCAGGTAAGACAGGCAAAGGTAGTTTTTTTCGGAGTTACTTTTAAGGAGAATTGTCCGGATGTTCGTAACTCGAAAGTTATTGAGATAGTTAAACACCTGGAACAATATAAAATAACCCCGGTTCTTGTGGATGAAAGAGCCGATCCGGTGGAGGTTGAAAGAAGTTACGGTTATAAATTGTCGGATGTTAAAGATGCATATGATGCAGATTGTATAGTTATTGCCGTTGCACATGATGAATATAGGAAAATGGGGCTGGAGAAATGGGATGAGTTTTACAGAAAATGTGACAATAAGGAAAAAGTTCTGATAGATATTAAGTCGATCCTTGATAAAAAACAGACTGAAGCAAAAGGATACAGATATTGGAGATTGTAGAATGGCGTTATTTGTGAATGCGGATGATTATGGAAAAAACAGTTCTGTAAATAAAGCTGTATGTGAAGCTTTCGAAAATAAATACATAACATCAACGACTCTGATGATGAATATGCCGGGAGTTGACGAGGCTTATGAGCTTGCGGTTAAGAACGGTTATGCTGACAGGGTCGGTATACATTTAAATATTACCGAAGGGATACCGATTACAAACGGGATTAAGAATAATCCGCTCATATGCTCTCCGGATGGAAGTTTTAATGCGGCATTTTATCATAATACCAAATATCGTTTGTATATGGACAGACAATCCATTGATCAGATCAGGGATGAAATTGATGCACAGATCAGCCGTTTTCTGGAAATGGGTTTTAAAAAGCTTCACATCGACTCGCATCATCACGTTCATACTAATTATCCGGTGTTCTGTGCGATAAAGGAATTAAAAGTAAAGTATGATTATGATTATATAAGATTGTCACGTAATTTATACAGAAAAGGTAATTTTTTGAATACTGTCTATAAATTTTTCTATAATTACGGAGTAAGAAGGCTGGCAAAAGAGTCAGTAGATTATTTCGGCTCTTATGAAGATCTTGTGGCATATCTTGTGGCGGATAATGTAAAGGTTGATAAATATTCCGGGGATGCGATTAAAGCAATGGAGAAACTGGTCAGTGAAAAGGATATTGAAATAATGGTTCATCCCTTTTATAACAAAGGTGGTATTTTAATGGATACGGACCTTCCGATGCAGGAAGAGCGTTATCTTGCCATAGGAAAAGATTGATGATATAATTTATAATAATATGCTCAAATAACGGAGTGGTATGTTTTGCAGTGATCATTTAACGTGAAAGGAAGATTTGATGAAGGGAATTATACTTGCCGGAGGTTCGGGCACGAGATTATATCCTTTAACAAAAGCAGTATCTAAACAGATGATGCCGGTATATGATAAACCGATGATATATTACCCGCTGTCAATTCTTATGCTGGCGGATATCAGAGAAATATTGATCATATCTACCCCCAGGGATCTGCCGGCTTTTAAAGAATTGTTTGGGACAGGTGAACAGCTGGGATTGAAGATGGAATATGCTGTTCAGGAGCAGCCCAGAGGGCTCGCCGATGCTTTTATTATAGGCGCGGAATTTATAGGTAACGATAGTGTTGCGCTTATATTGGGAGATAACATATTTTACGGACAGAGTTTTTCAAGATTATTAAGACAGGTTGCTCAAAGAGAAAAGGGTGCAACAATTTTTGGTTATTATGTAAGGGATCCCAGAGAATATGGTGTAGTCGAGATTGATGAAAAAGGTATGGCAATATCAATAGAGGAAAAACCCGAGAATCCCAAGTCTAATTATGCGGTTCCCGGATTGTATTTTTATGATAATGATGTTGTGAAAATAGCGGCAAATGTTAAACCTTCGGCGAGAGGTGAAATAGAGATAACAAGTATTAATAATGAGTATCTTTCAAGAGGTGAACTTTTCGTTGAAACATTGGGAAGAGGATTTGCCTGGCTTGATACGGGAAATCATGATATGTTGCTGGCTGCAGCTGATTTTGTGAGTTCGATCCAGAAACGCCAGGGAATGTATGTTTCCTGTATTGAGGAGATAGCGTTCAGGCGTGGCTTTATCACAAGAGAACAGCTTATTAAACTTGCCGAACCGTTAATGAAAACGGAATATGGCAAATATCTGGTAGAGGTGGCCGACGGACTATAATTCTTTGTTTATAAAGTGTTCATAAGGGGAGCACTTTAAGTTTGAAACATGGGGATGTTTAAATATTTAGGGAGTGTATCATGGAGAATAACAGAAAAGAGGATAGTAATAAAAAAACTGTTAAATACAGTGCTATTAACTGGGATGAATATAAAGTGGGCCGTGATGGCAATAAGGATATAAATGCTCCGGAAGGTTTGATTAAAGACAGTAAGTTAACGGAAAAGGGGAATTTCAGACCGGGCGCTCCGATTGATGATAAAGATGATTTTGATGACAGATTTTTTAAGGAATTAAAAGATGTTTTTTCGGATGAGAATCAGGAACGGAATTCCGGAAAAGGAAAGAAAAAAAAGAAGTCTGTAAATGAAAAACTTAAAGAAATAAATATAGCCAGGGAACTGAAGGAAAGCGAGAAAACTCTTTTATCTTCCGGCGAAAATTTTGAGGATCTTGAGAAGAATATAATAAAAACTACGGAAAAAGAGCAGGATAGTATCCTGGAAAATGCTGCTCAGGAGGTAAGTAAAGCCCTTGCGGAAAATGATGACAGTATTTTTCTTGCCGGTGTGAGGGATACCGGTACCTTTGAGATTCCCAAGCTTGATATACACTTTGGTGATACTTCTGAACTTGTAAACATAAGGGAGTCTATAGAAGCAGCGGATCTGGCAAAGCTTATAGATGATGATGCCTTAAGTGCCAAGATAGAGTCAACAACAGTAGAGGAATTGGTTAAGCAGGCAGAAGAAGCATTGGTAGTTACTCCTATCAAGACGAGTGATAAGCGGGAAATAAAGGAATCCGAAAAAATCAGTGAAGTAAAGGAATCCGAACAGATACCTGAAGCAAAAGAGCCTGAAAAGATTCAAAAACCAAAGAAATCTGATAGAGTTTGGCAGATAAAGGAATCCGAAAAAATCAGTGAAGTAAAGGAATCCGAACAGATACCTGAAGCAAAAGAGCCTGAAAAGATTCAAAAACCAAAGAAATCTGATAGAGTTCGGCAGGTAAAGGAATCCGAAAAAATCAGTGAAGTAAAGG
>JAILKH010000127.1 GCA_024693925.1 Lachnospiraceae bacterium
TATCAGAATGAAATACACAAATGATGAGGGAAAGGTCTTCCACGTAGATGTCGCTTCATCACCTGTGCCTAAAGATATTACGTCAATTCGAATGAATGTTGATAATTTCGACGAGGCATGTAATATGCTTAAAGATAAAGGCTTTAAGAACATGCAGGGAGATAAGATTACAAATACAGGCTCCTCAATTTCTACAATGATGGGTTCACCTACCGGCTATACGATCAGTGTGATCGAACATATTAAGGAACACGATTGATTTATCATATAACAACTTAAAAAATATAAGGCTTTGTTTCTTCGGAAGCAGAGCCTTTTTGTTTGTATGCCTTTGGTGCACTCTAACGTTCCTGATGGTTTTATCGGATACAGTTAACATCTTATGAACATTGTTTTATGTCAGTATGCTTTACTCGTCTCATCCTGAGAGCATTCTTCATTTTTACTAACATTCTTATTGGAATTATCATCTAAAGGTATTTTTGTAAGGTCTTTTTCAAATATGTCCAGCTCCGAAAGGCTTTCTTCAATAGCTGTGCTTTCGGATGAATCTTTCACAGCTTCAAGCTTAGTTTCGGATGTGCTTTCCGGGATTTACTGGCGCTAGCGCCACAATCTGTAATTGTAAGCATCAGTATAAGCATCAGAGAAAGACATATTGTTACTTGTTTCTGGATTTTCAGGACATCCTCCGGTTTTATGATTTTATAATTATGGTCGACAATTCCCGCAAGGACTGTAACCCAATGAAATAACTTCATCTCTTGAGCCGTGAAAAGCCTTTTTATTCTTTTCTTTCATATTTTCAACGCTCTTACATTCAGGGAAATGGAATTTTTTTGTATTGGTATTTAATATATAATCCATTTTCCGGGGAGTTCCAGCTTCACTTCTTACATCACTAACATTTGTTGATGTGCCACTCTTCTTTTCAGTTGAAAAGGTAACAGTTTTCCCGTCACTGAATAAGTGAATATCTCCTTGAAGATCGGTACGATACACCTGTACATTTCTTCTGTTCAGCTGGGTGAGTACTTCATTGGCAGGATGACCGTATGAATTATCGGCACTTACGGAAATAACGGCATACTCCGGGGAAACTTTATACAGAAATTTAATGGAAGTAGAATTTTTGCTGCCATGATGGCCAACTTTCAGAACCGTACTTTTTATATTTGTACAGGAATCCATTATCTGTCTTTCTTCTTCATATTCTGCATCTCCGGTTAAAAGGAAGGATGTTTCACCATAAATAATCCTCAAAACAATTGAATTATTATTGTTATCATCGGATTTGGAAACTCCAACAGGAGCAAGGACAGTTACTTTAGCGCTTCCAAGTGCAAATGAATCACCTGCTGACGGAATGCTTATGCTTTTCCCTTGTTTGGTAAGATACTTCTTAAAACTGTTGAATGCTTTGGTATTGTGTTCGGTTACCGAACAGTATGCGGTACCGACTTTAGCATAGTTCAAAGCACCGGCAAGACCTCCAACGTGATCTTCGTCAGCGTGAGTAGCAACGATATAATCAAGATATGAAATACCTTTATTTTTGAGAACAGTAAAGATAAGGTTTGATGCTTTTGAAGATCCACCATCTATAAGCATATAATGTCCATCGCAATTAACAAGGATTGAATCTCCCTGTCCAATATCAAGGAAGTCGATTTCAAAGACACCCTTATTGGAAGCAGTAAGGGTACGTGTAGGATTAAAGCTAAATATGATCAGCCAAAATAAGCATAAAATTGTCAGAAAATATTTCTTCATAAACTTAATCCCCCCTGATAAATTTATGATCGAAACGATTAAATAAAACTTTAAATAAATATTACTCTCATATAGAATGGATGTCAAAATTGATATGAATAAAAGATAGTGGTGGGCAGATAGTTACTTCATGACAAAAAGTTAACAAAAAGTTTACTGTACCCGGTACAGGGTGGGTAATAAAAGTCCCACCAGGAGAGGAAAGCCAGGGAATATCGGGCCTTCCGCAGATCATCACGTCATGACATAATGTTCACAAAAAGTTTACTGTACCCGGTACAGTGTGGGTATAAATATAAAAGACTACCCGGACGCAGCCTAGATTAAGTATGATGTCAAGACTGTCTCGTTTTCTACTCGCTGCACCCACTTATTCGCTCAGGCTCCTGCGCGAACGAGTGCTTCGC
>JAILKH010000139.1 GCA_024693925.1 Lachnospiraceae bacterium
TATCACACCTGCGGAAATAACAAGTCCCGTATAGATATTTATACCTGCAAATATATCCCCGCAGGGAAATCCGGTAAGCATATGTCCGAACAGAGTTGACAGATACGTAGAAAAATACCAGACCTCACTCATATGACCGATCCCCGGATGCATAAAATTTGCACAGTTATAACCGGCATCCCAGAAATCCGCGCCATTCATAGCATGTCTTAAAGGATACAGCAAAAGAATACATACAAATATTATTTCAGTTATTTTTTTTTTGCAGATTATATTTAATCTGTCAATGATCATTTTATATATACTCATACCAAGCAACTTATGATAAAGGCAAAATTATTGCCCAAATCCTTCCCTTTTTTCGCGATATATCTTCCCTGACAGAACCCGTCCTTTGACTAAGCTTCCCGCAGCAATAACAGCATTATCTTCTATGACCGTATCCCTAAGGATAACAACATTGGCACCCACCCACACGTTTTTTCCTATCTTTACTCTGCCTATCTTATATTTCTCCGCCTTTAAACCGCCTTCAGCTTTATAATCATGATCCTGATCCACCACAACCACGCCGGGGCCGAAAATTGTATTATTTCCGATCTCAATACTGTTATGACAGGCAATGTAACAATTACTGTTAATTCCCACATCATCCCCGATCATCAGCTTTCCGCCGTTTTCCACCACGATCCTGGTACCGCCTTGGAACGTAACCGTACCGGCACCGGTTTGCAATTCTCCACCCTTCCTTACTTCAACAGAAACATTCTTCTTTACTCTTAATCTGCCTTTTACCAAAACCGTACCCTCATTACAGTATCTTACAAAGAAGGACCTTAATACCCCCAAAATTTTTTCAAATATTCTTACCAATGCACATAATAAACCATTCATTTTTCATCCCCGGGCTCTTACAAATATACTTTTAAATACTATTTTCTCACGGCCTTAAAGCTCTTTTTGAATATGACAAAAAATCAAGAATTTTTTGAACCGGAAAATATACTCCCAAAATAAAACTAAATAGTATGATACGGTCTTTAGTTGACAGATAAGAATTTTGCCGATATCCGGACAGACTTCTTTGTATATTCCTTTTTATATGATCGGATTCGGTTTTATATGCTCTTACATTTCCTGTTTTATACAATACCTGTATCGTCGCTACCTGCCAGGCAGCCTTAAACGCATACATCTGTTTTATTAGTTCCGGATGTCTTTCTTTAACATATTCCGTCATTTCATCCACAACATCAAGTATATCCAGATTCTTCCTTCTAAACTTAATCTGTGTGGCACTGTCATTACGATGAATATAATGATAACCTAAATAATCAATACATACAACTTTGTTACATTTTTCAAGAGCCCTGCAAAGCATTTCAACATCTTCACCCAGATCGTAATCCTTATATCGTATATCTTTCAAAATATCGGCACGAAAAAGTTTATTCCAACATCCCGTTCCAATCCGACCACCCATTCTGAAATAATCCTCATAGGCTTCATAATTATCATATACGGTCTGCCGGCCGTTCACTCCCATGATCCGGGTATGATCAGGGTATTCCTCATAATATGCACAACATACAAGATCCGCTTCTGTCTCCTTCATTGCTTCGTATAACTGCTTAATACAATCGGGTTCCATATAATCGTCGGCATCAACAAATGCGATCATATCACCTCTTATTTCATCCAACGCTCTGTTTCTGGCAGAAGATACTCCTTTATTTTCTTTGGAAATAACTCTTATCCTGCTGTCTTTAGCTGCGATTCCCTCACATATTCTTAACGTAGTATCATCAGAACCGTCATCCACTATAACCGCTTCTATATTTCCATAACTTTGATCACAAACGGATTTAATACATCTTTCAATATACTCTTCCACATTATATGCCGGTATCACTATACTTATAAGATCATTTTCTTCTGTTCTTTTCATTTGCTCAACCAATCCGGTTCCTTAAAAATTCTTCTGTCATATCACAGATATAATCAATTTCATCGGAACTTAGTCCATAATATAAAGGAAGCCTGACCAGGCGTTCACTTTCTTTAGTGGTATATATGTCCTTACCGTTAAATCTGGCATACCTGATCCCGGCCGGAGCACTGTGAAGGGGGATATAATGAAATACAGCCATTATTCCTTTATCTTTAAGGTAGTTGATATAGGCCGTACGCTCTTCAATGTCTTTAAGCTTAATATAATACATGTGCGCATTATGTATACAATCAGAAGGGATAAACGGAACCTCTATTCGCCCGTCCTGTGCGATTTTTTTCAAACGGTCGTTATAATGCTCCCAGGATGCCATTCTTGACCTGTATATAACATCAGCCTGCTCCAATTGAGCATACAGATATGCAGCATTCATCTCGCTCGGTAAATAGGACGAACCATAATCCACCCAGGTATATTTATCCACCTGTCCCCTGTGAAATTTACTTCTGTCAGTTCCTTTTTCTCTTATGATCTCTGCCTTTTCAATATATTCTTCATCACGGATAAGCAAGGCTCCGCCTTCACCCATACTCAGATTTTTTGTTTCATGAAAAGAAAAACATCCAAACTCACCGAAAGTTCCCGCAGCCTTTCCTTTATAATACGACTGTATGGCTTGTGCGGCATCTTCTATTACCATTAATCCATGCTTTTTTGCAATATCGGATATAACATCCATTTCACAACATACACCTGCATAATGTACAGGTACTATTGCCTTTGTCTTTTTGGTGATCGCAGCCTCAATAAGATTTTCATCCATATTCATAGTATCCGGTCTTATATCTATAAACACAGGTACTGCCCCGCGTAAAACAAAGGCATCTGCGGTTGATACAAAGGTATAAGACGGCATTATAACTTCATCTGCCGGTTTCACGTCTGCAAGCATGGCTGCCATTTCCGTCGCATGCGTACAGGACGTCGTCAGCAATGCCTTTGATACCTTCATTTTAGTTTCCAGCCATTCGCTGCATTTATGAGTAAATTCACCGTCACCGCATATTTTATGACTGTGAATAGCCCTTATTACATATTCATCTTCTGTTCCGATATACGGAGGTACATTAAAATTTATCATTATATTCCTCTTCTTCAAAATTGTTATAAGTTTTTAAAACCGAATTCAGTTTCTGTGCAATGAGCTTATGTCCTGTTTTATTCAGGTGACCACTTCCAGGAGCCGTATTCATAAATCCGTGGGGCAGCTTATTTTCGGAATTATATTCCTCTATAAACAAATCAGTCATGTCTTCAAATAATATATTATTTTCCACGCACGCCTTTTCCAATATCTGTTTCTTGTAATTTGGCGAAACATAAGCCTCCCCATTCTTATCAATCTCCAAATTGGGATGATACAGAATAATTATGGGCTTATCGTATTTGCTTCTTATAAAGCCCAAAGCTTCGGACAAAGAATCATAAAATTCTTCCTTTGAAAACTCTTCCTCCCCTTTATCCGAGGCTCTTAAAGCATTTATCTTCTGCTTTATAAGGATCCTGTAAGGAAACCAGGTCTGAAGCTCTGCTTTTAAGCGATCGACAGTGCTCATACCGGCCACAATATTCGGACCCGTCCGGTTAACATCATACTCTTTTTGATGCAGCGCCTGCTTTAACATATCTGCGGTAAGAACCTTAAGTCCATCCTGACTCACTTCTATTACAACCTTATGGGCTTTATCAAACTGTGAAAGTGCTGCCGAAAATCCGGATATATTATCATTTAGAAAATGACCGTCCATAGCTATATTATAAACCGGAATATCGTACTGTTTATCCAGTATCTCGCAGAAATTATACCCATTTGGAACTTCTTTACCCATGGTATGAGACGAACCCATAACCAGAACATATTCATCCCTGTTATAACTTTCTTCATCATTAAGGTATCCGTTAATATCAAACCTTCCCGTACTCCACCCCTCGGCAGCCGTAATAAACCGGCTTTCAGGGTAATATATCTCATTTGTAGCATTTACTTCAAGAGGTATACCCGGCGTATAATGATAATACGGGATCAAAGTCACATTTACAAGAATGAATGCCGCCGCAAATGCACCGACCCATTTTGAAATATCCTTAATCTGTTTCATGACTGTTTATCTCCATAAATATTACCTGATCACCGTTATTGCTATCAGTCGTTTCTTCCCTGTCGGCTTTCGTAAAACCTGCCTTTTCATAGCTCCGGATCGCCGCCAGGTTGGACCGAAGCACTCTCAGAATCAATTTCTTATATTTTAATTCATCAAAAAAATACCTGACCATCTCCCGCGCACTCTCCGAACCATAGCCCTTATTTCTGGCATTATCTTCCCCTATGAATATACCGTATTCCGCCTGTTTTAACACCGGATCCATATCACGAAAATACACAGAGCCTATAGGAATACCTGTTTTTTTCTCGATTATTATAAATTGAATGACTTTACCTTTATCCACCTTATTCTTTAACCAGTTCAGATGATCCTCACGGGTAATATCTTTTTTATAAAGGAAATTTTTCTTTACATTATA
>JAILKH010000186.1 GCA_024693925.1 Lachnospiraceae bacterium
CTAAAGAAAGTTGTAAGATCATATGATAATGATAATACAGATTACAACATGCTCTTTAGAGAAGAAGCTTCAAATCAGCCTTATGCTTTTCGTATGATGCAACACGTGCCTCGGAAAGATAGTTATATCCTTTCATAATTCCATCAAGAAGAGCTCTATCATATACTACTTTACCGCATTCAATTACACGATAGTTGTCCTCACCGATATGTTCAATTATCTCGGGAATCTTATCTTCATATGAAAAATCATTATAAGTTATTGAATATTTTACATCTTCTTCAAATGAATAATCAGGGAAAAGCAAACGAACATCTGCATTAAGTCCGCAAAGCAATTTAATATACATTATAAGTGTCTTGTCAGCTTTGCTAATACCGAACAAGTCCGCTAGCTCTTCTGATTTACGTGTACGGGATTTGCCTTTATCACTCATAATCCCAACTATCTCATCATAATCACTTACTTTTGGGAAAACCAAATCTGTATTCTCTTCTAACGCAGTGCAGAATTCTTTGAATATTACATCAAAACTCCCGTCACTGCCTTCAGCTGACATCCCTGCATTAAGAAAATGACCTCTGTGTTTGAACATATTTATTACAGCAAGATAAACCAGTCGCACATCATGTGGCTCACTGTTCTCTATCAGTTCTTTTCGTAAATGAAAAATAGTCGGATATTCTTTGAAATAATCCGCATCTTTATAATCCTTGTCATCAAACAGAACGTTGGAAGTCTTTATAACTTCATCTTTATCCTCCGAAAAATATTTACTATTATCCAGTCGAATAAAGAATATAGGATCAACTGCTTCAATACTTTCATGAAAATACGACTCAACAATTCCGCGGCGAACCAAATCTCTTTGGTGGTTTCTGCGAGCTACTCTCTTCATACGCCTTTCAACCGATGTTTTAGCTTCTTCAAATTCACGTATTCCCCATAAATCTTTTCCTTTAGCTCGTAAAAGATTATAATCCATATCTGTAACAGCCCATCCTACACTGGATGTTCCCATATCTAATCCTAAATAGTACTCTTTACCATCCATGTTTCAGCCCTCCATTTTAAGTTTTCATGAAAAGATATAATGATCATTTTCCAAATAAATATTGACTTTTCTGTCTATTCCTGTTACGCTTTAAAGGAATTAACAGAGCGAGTGCAAATAAGGTTTATCCGGCATCGTCGTTATGACCCGCATGGTGCGGAACAACAAAGAGACTTGGTTACAAGTCTTTTTTGTTATTTAAAAATATACATAATGACCATTGTGTAGAAATTTTATATTCTTAATTTTCTAGTCATTATCACTAATATACCATAGTTTTATTGATTTATTGTCCATATTTTAGGACATATTTGCATAAAAATCATATTATAATAACAGATTATGAAAAGATTTATCTTTTGTCGAAAAAAATCTTCTGCATGAGCATCTTCATTACACTCTTCTTTGCCGGGCAATTTCTACTGCGTCAGACATATGCGGTTCCTTTTTTACATAATCTGCAAGATAAGGAATACAAAACATTACCTTTCCCTGTTCAGGAGCTGCTATGATGCCATTATTTATAAGACAGGCTCTGGTTTTGCTCAGTTTATTCTGGGTTGTTCCAATACCACGTGAAATATCAGCTGTTGCAGCCAGGCGATCTTCATTAAGGCAATCTGACATTATCTTGAGATAATTCTTCTCCCCATTCGGTAATTCATCCAATAATGGTTTCAATGCTCTCTGTTCATATGCAAATATTGAATTTGCAATAGCCTCCGAAGCTTCATCATCCGTGACAACATGTTTCTTTTCAGTATTGAGTTCATTTATACGCAAAATAAGATGATATCCGAGAAGCTGCATCAAATATGGATGTCCGAAGCTTGCATTATTAAAATCAGCTATTATATGATCATCAATTAACAGGCCTTTTATCTTTGAAAATGCTTTCCTTAAAGCATCATCTGTTTCCGCCCATGTAAATAATCCTAGTTCAGCGTGAGTTGCACGTCTCAAATAAGTACAGCCTTCGTGCCTGATTATTTCGGAATATGCATATGGCAATCCTGCTACAGCCAAAATAATATCATTTCCTTTTCGGGATGCCATTTGAAAAGCATTGCACAAAGATGAAATATCCTCTATGGGTACTTTTTGAACCTCATCAACTGTAACCAGAATTCCATTTTTTGAGTTTGCACAAGCTTTAAGAAGAAGTTCCTGTAACCGTTCCCTTCCAACATGTTCAGTCCTGGATACTGCTCCTGCACTGATTCCTCCGCCTATTCCCAATACGCTTACATTAGCCTGAGGATGTACTGTTTTGGTCATTTCATCATATCCTGAAAGCGCGTAAACAAGCTGTGATATTGTATTTTCGGGTCCCAAATCTATAACAACCCTCTTTTTTGCCGCAGCTCTGATTGAAAACTGCTCTAAAAGAGCTGTCTTACCGCTTCCTCTTGTCCCTGTTATAAACATAGCGCGGTCTTCGCTTCCCAAGTCTATCATTGCATAATCAAAAAGTCTTAAAATTTCTTCTCTCCCAAAAAAAACTCCCGGTTTTCCTCCAAATATAGGTGAAAATGGATTCGTGAGCATCAGCATCCCTCCAAGTTAATTGCTTTTTATCTATAATATACTCAATGTTTGATTGTATGTCAATTATGTCAATTATGTAAAATATGTCAAATATGTATCAAGACGCATTTTCTGTCGAGCAGCCGGTGCCTTTTCTGCTGTGTCTTCCTTTACTACAAAAGCTTTACAGGGACATGGGGACGGTTCTACTGTCTTGTCGGGAAGACACGGGAACGGCTCCGAGACACGGCAAGATAAGCATGCTCGGATTACTTATTGTACCGTATTTTTTCATATTCTCCCGTAAGACTGCCGAAATCACCCGGAATTCCCTTTTCATAAGTATCCGTCACATCTTTGAGCCTTTCCGCAGGTGTATGCTCCTTCCTGAAATGATACCCTCTCC
>JAILKH010000026.1 GCA_024693925.1 Lachnospiraceae bacterium
GTTGCAACCGTTACCTGTATGATCTTTACCTGGATCAAATACGGTAAGCCCGATGTATCCATGTGCTTAAATGCTTCCCTGGCAGGACTTGTTGCCATTACCGCTCCCTGTGATGTTACGGATTGTCTGGGAGCCGCAATAATCGGTCTGGTAGCCGGACTGTTAGTAGTTTTCGGAGTATGGTTTACGGATAATGTGGTGCATGTGGATGATCCTGTAGGTGCTGTTGCCGTTCATATGATGAATGGTATCTGGGGTACCTTGGCTGTGGGTTTGTTTGCGACTTCTACTGCTCCCGGATTTGAAGTAGCGGGAATCGAAGAAGGATTATTCTACGGAGGAGGTTTCCTTCAGCTGGGTAAGCAGTTTGGAGGTATGTTTGTTACCATCCTTTGGACCGTGGTTACCATATTTATTGCTTATTCGATCATTAAAAGTACAATAGGTTTAAGAGTTTCGGAGGAAGAGGAAATAATAGGTCTTGATGCTACAGAGCATGGTCTTGCATCCGCATACTCGGGATTCTCGATCATGGATGTTGCCAACACAATGACTATGGAAGTAAATGAAAATACGGATCTGGGTGTTGATGAATATTCGGCGGCTTCGCCTGCTATGATCAATGCATCTGTACCGGTTGTAACTACACCTTTTGTTGATACGGGTATGAATAAGGTGGTTATAATAGCTAAGCTTGCAAGATATGACATTCTTAAGAAAACCCTTAATGAAGCCGGTATAACAGGTATGACCGTGACACAGGTAATGGGCTGCGGTGTTCAAAAAGGCGGCGGACAAAGATATCGTGGTGTTGAGGTAGATGCGACATTAACGCCTAAGGTTAAAGTTGAGGTAGTTATCGGTAATGTACCTATCAAAGATATTATAGACGCGGCTAAGAAAGCTCTTTATACCGGTCATATCGGAGACGGAAAAATTTTCGTATATCCTGTAGAGAAGGTTATTAAGATCAGAACCGGTGAAGAAGATCTTGAAGCATTGAAAGATGTTGAGTAATAAAAACAGTAATACATATAAAATGATAGTGGGAGCATAATTTAGTTGGCTCTTAACTATATATCCTTTGTCCGGCGGCATGGTCACTCCTACCATGCCGCCATTTATTGGGATTGAACAAATGCCGTGACATTTATTCCCTGTATGGTCACAATTGCATTGTATTATGACTGTATAAAGGGTATAATTATGATGTTTAAGTGTGTGTAAAAAGAATTACTCGGATAAATATACCGATTGAGAATTGAAACATCGGTATGCAAAATGGTAAGTGCCCAAGCGGCTGACAGGATAGTGGGTATAATATTATGGTTCAGGTTAAATGTACAAATTGTATACATTGCGAATCTGCTTATTATCAGCCTGATAATATTTGTCTTCCTCAAAGATTAAATAATTCGGATCCCGGAAAGGTATCCGATAATATAGTTTGTAAATATTATGAGGAAGCCCCCAGGGAAAGACAATATGCCGGATTATACGGAATTATGATATATGAGATATGGGATGATAAGGATGGCCGTTACGTTGAGTCGCGTCCGCCTATGATATATTAAGGTTATATTAAAGAATTTATGAGGAATATTAAATATATATGGAAGAAAAATATATTCTGGTAGGGGTGTCTGTTTCGGATGAAGAGGAAACGGAGAATTCTCTTGCGGAGCTTTCGGCATTACTTGATACGGCGGGTGGGATAAGTGTTTTAAAAGTGATCCAAAGGCTGGATCATCCGGATCCCGCAACTTATATCGGTAAGGGTAAAGCTTACGAAATAAGGGATATGCTGGAGAAATATGAAGCTGACGGAATAGTCTGTGATGATGAACTCACTCCTGCTCAAATGAGAAATCTTACGGATATATTGTCTGCAAAGGTTATTGACCGGACTATATTGATACTTGACATATTTGCTTCCCATGCCGTTACCAATGAAGGCAAGATACAGGTTGAGATGGCCCAGCTTAAATACAGGTTATCTCATCTTACGGGGCTTGGTAAAAGCCTGTCCAGGCTTGGCGGCGGTATAGGTACAAGAGGTCCCGGAGAAACAAAGCTGGAGATAGACAGACGGCGTTTGAATTCAAGGATCGCTTCTTTGTCAAGAGAAATAAAAGAACTGAAGCAGACCAGGGAAACAACCAGAAAGAGGAGACTTAATTCAAATATACCCATACTTGCCATAGTGGGATATACCAATGCGGGAAAATCTTCTTTATTAAATCGACTTACGGGAGCAAATGTGCTTGCGGAGGATAAACTGTTTGCCACTCTGGATCCCGTAACAAGAAATTACGAGACGGTGAAGGGACGCCGGCTTTTGTTTATAGATACGGTAGGATTTATTAATAAACTTCCACATAATCTTATAGATGCATTTAAAAGTACTCTTGAAGAGGCAAAATATGCGGACATACTTGTTCATGTGATCGACTCTTCGGATCCGGAACTTGATCTGCATGCACAGGTGGTATATAAAACCCTTAAAGAACTGGCAATTTCCGATAAACCTGTAATCACTGTATATAATAAAAAGGATCTTATTGATACGGATCGGGCAGAGCTTATAAGTCTGCCCCGGGATTCAGGCAGGGGCTTAAGCGTGAGTGTATCGGTTAAGACCGGAGAGGGTATGGAGAATTTTCAGGCTGCAATAGAGAAGGTGCTTAATGAGAATATGCAGCCTGTTAAGCTGCTGATCCCATATAATGAGGGGGGAGCGGTTTCGGAAATTAAAAGAAACGGTCAGGTGATATCCGAGGAGTATGATGAAAAGGGAATAATACTCAGGGTATATCTTCCTCAAATGTTTGCGGATAAATACAGAGAATTTGATTTAAACGGTTATTTATAATATTTAAAGTCCCGGGGTCTTAAGACCGGATAAGAGGTGTATGATTTTCTATGATACAGAGAACATATAATTTAAAAGGAATTGATGAGCTTGATAAAACGGCTGCAATGGTCAGGGAAAAATATCTGAAGGAAGAAAAATCTGCCAAGGTTCTTTTTGCATGGGCTCAGATATGGGATGATGGTAAATTTGAGAAATTTCAAAATAAGATAAAAGCTCTGTTTTTTGATTTTACCGTTATCGGGTCTAATCATTACAGCAGAAGTGATGTGCTGAAAGGACAATTAAAAGGTCCGGAATTAGAAGAAGGGATAATGCTTTCTTTTTTGTTCTTTGAGAGTTCTTCGGTATCTTTGCTGGATACGGAGGGCGGAATGTTCAGGGAAAAAAGTCAGGGAATGGAATTATATGAGAAATTAAAGGGCATAAATGATATAAAAGCAATGTATTTGTGTGTTGCGGATTACTTTTGTTATGTTGATGCTATTCTTAAAGAAGCTATGAAGGGTATGGAGGAGGTTGCGGTATTTGGTATAAAAACTTCTCCGATTCCGGAATATAAAGTTTTTGGTTTTGAACCCGGGGGTGAAGTTAAAGAGCATTGTGTTTTTGCTCTGGTATTTTGCGGCTCTGAGTTAAAGGTACGTATTAACCATAATTTCGGATGGACTCCGGTAGGTAAGGTAATGACGGTAACCCGGGAAGAGAATCCGTTTATCATTAATGAAATAGACGGTGAACCGGCCTCCCATGTGTACAATAAATATCTGGGTTTACCTGATGAACAGATAATCCCGCAGAATATATGTGAATTCCCTATAGTTGTTGACCGGGATGGATTTAATATCTCCAGAATAGGTATTACGGGACAACAGAAGGGACAGTTGTTTTTTGGGGCACCTATCTATCAGGGGGAGAGGATCAGATTAAGTTATGCCAATCCGGACGATCTTTTTGCGGAAGCGGTTAAAGACAGTGAAGAGATAAAAGCATTCGAACCGGAAGCAGAATTGTTGATCGTATGTGTAAACAGAGTTTTGCTATTAAAAGAACGTGAAGAAGAAGAAATAAAGATTTATAGGAAAGATTTACATAATTGTGCGGCAGTATATGGCTATGCGGAGATTATGTATGTGAATGGCAGGGGTGGGGAATTAAACAGTGCTCTTGTTTCCGTGGTTATGAAAGAGGAGGTAACGGATCGGAGTTCTAAAGCCAGGTTTGAGTCGGAGGAGCAGGATACGGGTTCTGATCCCGAATCGGGAAAGAATACCTCCGGGGATGTTTTGGTCCCCTTTGAATACAGGATTTCAAGATTTTTCAAGGAAATGTCCGAGGATCTTATTAAAGCGGTGGAGGAATCCGAAGCAGCAAATCGTACCAAATCCCTATTTTATTCCTGTATCTCTCATGAAATAAGAACTCCGCTTAATGCAATTCTCGGAATGAATGAAATGATCTTAAGAGAAAGCAGGGATCCCGGCATTCTTAAGTATGCTGAGGATATCTCGGGGTCGGGGAGGCTTTTGCTCCAGCTTATAAATGATATACTTGATACAGAGAAGATAGAAGCCGGTAAGATGGAGATAGTTCCCATTGAATATGATCTGAATAAAATGATAAATGCACTTATAAATATGGTTTCCTATTCGGCTGAGAATAAAGGATTAAAGCTTGAATTGCAGATTGAAGGAGAGCTTCCCAAATATCTTTACGGAGATGAGACAAGGGTAAGACAGTGCGCCATTAATCTTCTTAACAATGCTGTAAAATATACAGAAAAAGGGGAGGTTATATTAAAGGTTAGCTGTACCGGGACAGATAATGATAATGTAATGCTTAATATCTGTGTTAAAGATACCGGTATAGGAGTAAGACCCGAAGATATAGAAAAACTCAGCCTGCCTTTCAACCGTCTGGATATGTCCAGAAATTATAATATTGAAGGCACCGGTCTCGGTCTTAGTATAGTTAAAAATCTGCTGAGTCTTATGGGTTCGGAGCTTAATATAAGCAGTATATATGGGGAGGGTTCGGAATTTTCTTTTGGAGTTATTCAGCAGATAGGGAAAACAGTAATGGAAGAAACGGAGAGGAAAGGAAAGGCAACAGATTTAAAGGAAGTTGATAGCTCTGTTTTGATAGTTGATGATAATCCTGTAAATATAAAGTTAATGAGACTGTTTTTGAAAGACAGCAGGATGGATATTGATTCGGCATCAAATGGGTTTGATGCTATAGAAATGTGTCAAAAGAAGAAGTATGACTTAATCTTTCTGGATCATCGTATGCCGGAAATGGATGGTGGTGAAACCTTCAAAAGGATAAAAAAATACGCTTCGGATATGAATGGTGATTCGGTTTATATTATGCTTACAGCCAATGATGAACCGGGGATAAGAGATGAGTTTATCAGGGAAGGGTTTGATGATTTTATCAGTAAACCGATCAAAATCAATGAGCTTGAGGAAATGATCCACAGACATATTTTCTAAGGGATTTTTCAGCTGATTTTTTGTTGGTTCATATAGTAAATAATATATGGGAAAAGAGGTTTCTTATGATAAAAATATGTGAAAATATATGGGATGAAGGAGAATATTCCTATGCTGCGGCTTATGGATTTGTACCAAATATTCATGGGTATCTGCATGATGACGGTGAAAACAGAGATTGTATGATAATTGCTCCCGGGGGAGGTTATTGTGTATGTGCGCCTCATGAAGGAGAGCTTGTTGCTTTGGAATTTTATAATCGGGGTATGAATACTTTTGTGCTTACTTATTCTACTGATATAACAGTGTCTGTTCCTCTTAAACTGCAGCCTCTTAATGATATATCCAGAGCTGTGAGATTTGTCAGGAAAAGGTCTTTGGAGTATAAGATTGGAGGTAAGAAGCTGATAGTGTGCGGATTTTCCGCATCCGGTCATTTGTGTGCTTCTCTTATTACACATTATGCCGAAGTAAAGGATCCGTCAAGTGAATATGATGTTATATCAAATCGCCCCGATGGAGCTATTCTTTCATATCCGGTGATCACATCGGGAGAATATGCGCATAGAGGATCCTTTGATGCGCTGCTTGGTAAGGAACCGGGAGAGGAAGAGCTTGAATATTTTTCACTGGAAAAACAGGTAAAAACAGATACGCCGCCCTGTTTTTTGTGGCAGACCCAAACGGACGAACTGGTGCCTGTTGAGAATAGTTATCTGTTTGCCCTGGCACTTAGAGAAAAAGGAGTTCCCTTTGCTCACTATGTTTTTCCGACCGGTGTGCATGGGATTGGGATTGTCAGTGATCTGAATGATGAAACAGGTACATATACAATGGAGCAGGTTGACAGGGCTGTAAAAGCAGTCGGGGAAGGGAAAGGAGTTAATGTATCTGAGGCGAGGATGAAGGAACTGGCAGAGCAGTTTTCGGATGATAATGAGGAGAAAGGCGGGATAGAACAGGATAAGAATTATCCTCCTTTGATTGAGGATGCGGGATTGTGGCTCGACCTTGCAAAGGTATGGATGGATAGGTTATAGAAAATATTTAAGAAGATTTTGATATGATCTAAAAGAGAATGCCCCATTGATTGGGGCATTCTCTCATGGCAGTGCGTTCCACAAGGCACAATCTTTATTATTTTGAGCAAATTCCTTCCTGCCTGTAATAATTGAATTATCCTTCGATAGCAATTGTTTTGGTTTCGGGGATTTTCATCTCTTCTTTCTTAGGTACATTCAGTTTTAGTACGCCATCTTCGAATTTGGCTTTTATATCGGTTTCCGTCAGGTTATCACCAACATAGAAGCTTCGCTGCATTGAACCGGAATATCTTTCCTGACGTATGATTTTGCCTCTGATATCTTTCTTGTCTTCGTCAAGGTTTTTGGCTGCCCTGACAGAAAGGTAACCGTCGGTAAGGGAAAGCTTGATGTCTTCTTTCTTAAAACCGGGCAGATCGATATCCAGCTCATATCCGCTCTCATTTTCGTGCACGTCCGTTTTCATTAAATGGGCTGCATTACGTCCGTACAGTTTCCTGTCAACATCTGAAAAATCCATAAGATCATCAAATAAATTTTCGCTAAAAATACTTGGTAGTAACATAGGTCATTCCTCCTTCTCAAAGAAAACATATTGGTTAATAAGTTCTGTGAGCAAGGGAAGGAGTGTTTAGATCAATTAATCTTCTCTGTTCCTTTGTTCTGACTATGTTATAACACCGATTGTTAGCACTGTCAATAGGTGAGTGCTAATTTTTTAAAATTTATTTATTTTTTCTTTATTGCCTTTTTGCTTTTGTATAATACGAAAATTGCAAGAGAAGTCAAGGCTGTTGTAATAAGATAAAAAATGCCCTTTGAGACCTTTTTATCGCTGTTTTCGTTTTTTGAAAATACATTTGTTATTTTGGACATATTTTTATGCTCCCTTTAAGCGATTAAGGACCAACAATGCTCCGTTGTACTTTTTGTACGATCTTGTATCAACAATGCTCCGTTGCACTTTTTGTACGATCTTGTATCAACAATGCTCCGTTGTACTTTTGTGCGATCTTCCATCAACAATAATCTGTTGGACGGTTTAAGAGATCGGGAATCATCATTATTATAATGATTATAATGTAGGAGTTTACAAAAAACAATGATATAATATATTATAAATAGGCAGATAACAGTGGATGGTAAAGCGTTAATAAACAGGAAAGGACTGTTAAGATATTCGGGAGAGCAATATGGGATTATTTAAAAAAAATCTGAACAAATTGATCGAGGAAAACCGGGATGCTCTTATAGTGGATGTAAGAACCTTCGATGAATACAAAATGGGACATATACCGCAGGCTATGAATTTACCTAATGAAACTATAAATAATGTTCCTCCCGTCGGCCTGAAGGATAAGGGTCATAAAATCATTGTATACTGCCGGAGCGGCATGAGGGCGAAGGACGCGGCTGCAAAGCTGAAAATGATGGGTTACACTAATATCATTAACGGTGGAGGAATTAATTCGTGGAAAGGCGGGCTCGAAAAATAAAACAGACGTGATTTTATTTAAAAAGCAAAATGTTAGGGCATGGAATATTTAATTTCTACTGTTATTATACTGATTTTTATTGCATTTTTTCTCATACTCTTTAAAAGAGATCCTTATTCATACGGTAATATACTTATATTGGCGGTTATTGTTTTTATGTTGTCGTCATCCCTGGATAATTCCTATAATCTTCCGATCAGGAGTCTTACGGCAATCTTATGCTTGATCAGCGTATTTATATGTTTCAGTAATATTGTGCTTTTGAAAAGAGAGGGTTTCAGGCTTCATAATCTGCTGGGTTTTATTTTTTTGAGTATATATCTTGCAGTTACACAGGTTTTGCGGAACCGGATAATTGTATCCTGTGAATATATGAACGGAGTGATTTTTATGGTGAGATTGGCAGTCTGTTATTTCGAATGCTCCATTCTTGCCGTATGGATATTAGGATATGCTGTCCTTACGATAAAACCGGAATTTGATAAGGATTTTGTTATTATTCTCGGATGTTCCATAAGCAGAAAAGGTAAATTACGACCTCTTATCAAGCAGCGCGTAAACCGGGCTATACGTTTTGTGTGGGAACAGGAATGGGAAGCCGGAAAAACAGCTTATTATGTACCGTCGGGAGGGCAGGGTAAGGACGAACCCTTAAGTGAAGGATCTGCAATGGAATTATATCTGCTGAGTCGTGGGGCTGAAGAAAATGAGGTATTTGCGGAAAAGGAATCTGTGAATACGATCGAAAATCTTAAATTTTCAAAAAGGATGATCGATAGCCGGAAAAAGGATGCCAGGGTGGCAGTGGTAACTACCAATTATCATGTATTAAGAAGCGGTATGCTCGCAAGAAAACAAAAAATTGATGCCCAGGTGATCGGCAGCAAGACAAAATGGTACTTTTGGCCTAATGCTTTCTTCAGAGAAACGGTTGCTATTTTAATGATGAATTTCAGAACCCATTTAGTAGTCTTTGTGATATTCTTTATTTTATCTGTTCTATATGAAATACAATATATATGAATGTTTTTATTCTGAAAAACTAAATGATGCATTTCTGTTTTTTCCCGTTTAACAATATTTTGAAATAAATTTGTAATAAACCATTGTAAAAATTAAAATAACATGCTATTATTTTAACGTATAAATAATGTTATGTGAACAAGAGTGTTTGAGGGAACATTTTTGAGGCGCATTTGTGGTTATCGTTTTGATTTGGCGATGACCGGGTTTGCGAAACAATTTTTGCAGGCTGAATATAAGGGGTTTAATTATGAAAACATATACTGTTACCGATTGTGATGGTGATATCAAAGACGATCGGTGAATAATACAGATCATCGGATTTTAATACGTGATGGATTTGTTGTTGTTTGCTGTGGGTTTCGGGATATCATTTTGTTTGAGAGTCGGGTCTGTCAAAAAATCCATTTACAAATAATTACATATTCAGGTATATAGCAGGCTTTTAAACTGCCGGCTTGATTCTTGTTATTTTACATTTGGTTTTCATTCCCCTTTAATTTTATGTGCTGCGCAATAAACGGAGAATTTATTTTTGTGCTCAAAAAATGAAAGGGGATATTTTTATGGAATCAATGAAGGATTATGAGAAAGAGATTGAAAGTTCGTTTTGGGTTATTAATGAAGGAGACATAATTAAGGGTACGGTAATTGATGTTACGGATGAAGAAGTAACGCTGGATCTTAAATATTATACGCAGGGAATAATCAAGGCTGAGGATCTTAGTGATGATCCGGGATTTTCGGTGCTTGATGATGTCAAAATAGGTGATGAGATTGATGCAACCGTAATAAAGACCGATGATGGAAACGGTAATATTTTGTTATCCAAAAAAGAAGCCAATTCCGTTCTTATCTGGGATGTGCTTAAACAGTATAAAGAAGAGAAAAAAGATATACCGGTAAAAATTATACAGACGGTTAAGGGCGGTGCCATTGCATATGTAGAAGGGATCAGAGGATTTATTCCCGCTTCGCAACTGGATATCTCCTATGTAGAGGATGTAGATGATTATATAAACAGAAAGCTAAGTGTAAGAATAACCGAGGTGGATCCGGACAGGGAAAAACTTGTGTTGTCGGCAAAGGAAATTCTTAAAGAAAAGCAAAAAGATGAGCATGATCATAAGATAGCAATGCTGGTACCCGGAACCATTGTAGAGGGAATAGTGGAAAGCTTACAGACTTTTGGTGCGTTTGTTGATATTGGAGACGGACTGAGCGGACTGGTGCATATATCACAGATCAGTGAATTCAGGATAAAAAAACCATCAGAAGTATTGAAGATAGGAGATAAAGTAAAAGTAAAGATATTAAATACAAATGACGGAAAGATAAGTTTAAGTATAAAAGCTGCCAAGGAAGAGATGGAAACGATAGAAGATAGCAATAAAGAAGCAGAATTATATTCATCGAATGAAACAATAGGAACGGGATTGGGTGATTTACTTAAAAATATCAAATTGTGATAATTGAAGATTTAGTCACATAATA
>JAILKH010000082.1 GCA_024693925.1 Lachnospiraceae bacterium
TATAATACAAATAGATCTGCTATGAATACACAGGATATATGATCTGTTTCGGTGAAAATACAATGATAAAATGAAATAATGTATGCAGGAAATATAAAACAGGTGGTAAACGTATAAATGATCAATAAAATCCTTTATAAAAATATAACGAATGTGGAATTGCCGGATCGGGAAATCTACAGGAAGATAAGGGAAAGATGGGACAGACTTGCAAAACCCATTGACAGCCTGGGGAAATTTGAAGATATTGTTGCCGTAATTGGAAGTATCAGAGGAACGACAAAAGTAGATATAGAAAAAAGAATTTTAATAATGATCTGTGCCGATAATGGAATTGTAGGCCGTGGAGTAACCCAGTCCGGACAGGAGGTAACTAAAGAGGTTGCGGAATGGATGGGAAATAATAAAAGCTCGGTTTGTATAATGGCAAAGGTAGCAGGAGTGGATACTCTTCCGGTTGATGTGGGTATCAATATGGAAGGCTCTCCGAAGGGAGTATTAAACAGAAAGGTCAGGAGAGGAACGAAAGATTTTTTATCGGAACCGGCAATGAGCGACGTGGAATTTGAAGAGGCGCTTAATATCGGGATTGATCTTGTAAGAGAGTGTGTGGAAAAAGGGTACAGTATAATTGCGACCGGTGAAATGGGAATAGGAAATACTACTACCGCATCGGCGGTATGTGCAGCTTTGCTTGGTTGTTCCGCAAAGGAGGTTACGGGACGGGGAGCGGGTATCCCGGATTCGGGGTATGTTGCAAAGATTGAAGTTATAAATAAGGCTTTATTTAAATATGGCTTATCGGATTGTAAAAACGAAGATGCCGATTATGCCAAAAGGGTTGCTATGTCCGTGGGAGGATTGGATATTGTCGCTCTTGCAGGGGTTTATATAGGCGGACTGGTATATAGAATACCCATAATAATAGATGGATTCATAAGTGCGGTTGCGGCTCTTTTGGCGGAGCGGCTGATACCGGGCACAAGAGAAATAATGATTCCTTCCCATATGGGAAAAGAAAAGGGAATGAAAAATGTTCTTAAAGAGCTTAAACTGGATCCTCCCATAGATGCATCACTTGCTTTGGGAGAAGGAAGCGGTGCAATAATGCTTTTCCCTCTTTTGGATATGGTATTGGCTTTATATGGGAACGGTTATGTTTTTGAAGAAACTAAAATACAGCAATATGACAGATTTGAGGATTTAAAGTGATCTGTATTTTTGAACCGCTGTATAAGGTAAAGGAGAAATATATAAATGAAAATAGAAGATAAAACCGATAGTTTAAAGAAATCCGCTCAATATGAAGTGACGGTGTTTGGTGTTGATGGCTCGATCACATGTTGTGAAGATGAGCTTATATGTGAGCATTTTATGGATATATATATTAATGATGAGTTGCTGGATACTGTTTCATGCACGCCGGATGATCTTTTAGAACTTGCAGTTGGCAGATTGTTTTTTGAAGGTATCATAGTCTGTGATCCCTATTGTGAATATATATCCATAGATGAAGACGGAAGGAGGGCGTCGGTGTATTTGACTAAGGAAGTCAAAGACGTTGACTCCTTGAAAAATCAGGGCATCCGGGAATTTGCCACTGATGATCCGGATCATAATGAAGTTGATAAGTACAGTGATAATGGGGGAGATATATCCGGATTTGACGAGGATTATAAGGAAATTATTTTCAGATTGGCAAATAAATTTACCGAAGATACCGAACTTCATAAAAATACGAAGGGTTCACATATTTGTTATTTGTATACCGATAACGGAGAAATAAGAGTGTTTGAAGATATCAGCAGATATAATATTATATATAAAGCAATAGGTTATACCATTCTTAATAATATAGACAGTAAGAAGTGTGTTGTATTTATCACCGGGCGGGTTTCCTGCGGAATGGTCAAAAAGATTGTGAAAGCAGGGTTTCCTGTACTAATATCTAAAGCAGTTCCTTATTATGAAGCAGCGGTTTTGGCAAATAGTCTTGGTCTGAAGCTTGTTTGTAAGGCGTGGCCGGATAGTTATGTAAGATATTAGGAGTATATTTCATAAAGAAAATCCGTGAATGTTGAATTGGATCAGAGGGTTTGAGCGGTTAGAGTGAGGTGTATATGTTCCTTATTATAATATTTGTAATTGTTTTGCTGATAATTGGGGTAATTTCTCTTTGGCTTACATTATATGCGCTGCATATAAAACGTCAAAGTTATGAAGAGGCCCTGAAATTTCAAAGAAAGTATTATGATATATCATTTTATGAGGATCTTGAAAAAGATGAGTATAAAATAGAGGGTTATGAGGGATATGTTCTTCGGGTTTGGCTCCTTTACAATCCCGTTCCTTCGGACAGATATATTATAATCACTCATGGTCATACAGATAATCATATAGGTATGCTTAAGTATGCCAAGATGTATATTGAATTTGGATTTAATGTGATCATATATGATATAAGAGCGCACGGTGAAAATGCGGATACTATTTGTACTTTTAGTATAAAAGAGGCTAAGGATCTGGATATTCTTATTAAGGATACAAAGAAACGATATAGGGATATAAGCGTATTGGGAATACATGGAGAATCCCTTGGAGCCGCAACTACTATTGCGGTTTTACGTTATAAGCCGGAGATTGATTTTGCGGTAGCGGATTGTCCTTTTGCAGAGATAACGGGTGTTTTTAAGGGCGTGTTAAAACAGATGCATTTACCGGCTATGCTTATTTATCCTGCATCAATGTGGGCTAAGCTCATATATGGATATTCATTTTCGCAAATGCGTCCTGTAGATGGTTTGCGAGACAATGAAATACCGGTATTGTTTATACATGGAGAGGATGACGGTTATATAGTCCCATCCAATTCAAAGGAATTAAAAGATGCAACAAAGGGATATAGTGAACTGCATCTGATCCCGGGTGCGGATCATGCGGCTTCCATGTTAACGGCGCCGGATGAATACAGAAGGATAGTGAGGAAATTTCTTACAAAACTTTCAGATAAATATATACCGGGAGTGGAAGATTGATTCCGGGGAAAAGTCATTGAAAAGAATATGTCCCGTTAAGAGGCGACATATTCTTTTATTAAGTTTATCATATATAAAGTATCCATTGATCCGCCGGTTTCGTAAGATGAATGCATTGCAAGCTGTGGTAAACCGATGTCCACCGTATTTATGGAAATATGTCTGTTGGATAAATTTCCGAGGGTGGAGCCCCCTGCTATGTCGGAACGGTTTGTATACTCCTGGTAAGGTATTGAGGCTTTTTTGCAGAGAGCCTTCAGCCTTGCTTCGGAGCAGGCATCCGTGGTATATTTCTGGTTTGCATTATATTTGATCACAATGCCTCCGTTTAGGTAAGGACGGTTAGTGGGATCTGCATATTCAGGATGGTTTGGATGCACTGCATGGGCATTATCCGCAGAGATCATAAAGCTGTCGGTAAGGAGATTTGACAGCTCCTTATCAGTGTGAATAGATAAGGATATACGTTTTAAAGTGTCGTATAGGAAGGTTGAATCGGCACCCTGTTTTGTAAGGCTGCCGACTTCTTCGTTATCAAAAATACAGCAGACAGGAATATGGGAAAAGGCTTTGTGAACACCTTTAATAAATCCCTGTGTTATTGAATAGGCACATTGCAGATCGTCAAGAGCTCTTGCGGCGATCATTTCGTTATTAAGGCCCAAAAGGGTTCCTTTAACTCTGTTATAAAGAAAGAGATCACTTCCGAGGATTGAAGAGCTTTCTATACCGGCTTCTTTTGCGACCATATCCATAAAAAGATCCCTTTTTGTTTGAGAAATTCTGTTGCTTTTTGGGGTTGTGGGAACATCGTTGGTTATGTCGGGATGATCGGATAATGAAAAAAGCGGTAACATATCTTTCTGGGGATTGTATTTATATCCGTTATTTGCATCTCTGTTCATATGTATAGCTACATTCGGGATTATAAGAAGATCCCGGTCTATATTTATCAACTTTTGAAAAATGCCATCTTTAGAATCGAACAGTATACGGCCGGCTATAGATAAGGGTCTGTCCATCCAAGGGGCCATGAGCATGCCGCCGTATTTTTCCACATTAAGTGTGTAATAATGCTTTTCGGTTTCTATTAATGCATTCGGTTTTATTTTGAAGGATGGAGAGTCGCTGTGGGCGGCACAAATATTAAAGCCTTTTATTTTTGATAATTCTCCGGCCTTAGGAATATAAAATGCGATCAGAGAGGAAGAGTTTCTGGTGATATAGTATCCCTTCCCGGCTTCTAAAACACAGTTGTCGTTTTCGTTGAGCTTTGTAAAATCCTTCAGCATTTTTTTAAGGTTGTCAATGACATGATAACAGGAAGGGCTGTTATCGATAAAATTCAGCAGTTCTTTGGAAGCTTTGATATATTTGTTCATGGAGATTCTCCTTTTTTACTTTATTTCTTCGTAACTATTCAGAACAGGCTCAAAATACTTCGTATTTTTCGCTGCTTTGGATTCATCCAATACATAAATTTATAAAATATGCCCCTTACAAGCAAGCTTGACGGTTCATATTTTAAAATTTATGTGCTGTTCTGAATA
>JAILKH010000097.1 GCA_024693925.1 Lachnospiraceae bacterium
TAACATTGGATGGGTATTTGATGCCATATGAACTACAAAGTCAACGGTTCCAATATCATCTTTTGCAAAGGGTAATCTAATATCATATGGTATGTACTCACTTACCCTTGAAGTTATATTTGCCGATTCGATATATTACCTTGAAGTCTGCCTCCGGTATCAGTCGGGAAGCCTCGTTTATTACCGTTTCCTCATGCCCTGCTATTGTCTGAATCACATACCACATATGTTGTCTCTTATAAATTTACTAACAGCTGAAAATAACGTTCAGAATAGTTTACTTTCCCGAACGCCACTCCCCAAAAATTCATTAATAATGATATCATACTTTTTTTCTATTTTCCACACCATATTTATGTAAAATGTTATGATTTTATGTTTTATTATTGTAGAAAACGAACAAAAAGCTCCCCAAGGGGAGCTTTTTACTAATTTGTTATGTGGGTTATTATCTTTGGTGATCAGCCGAGAACTGATATTCCCTGCCGGCCAGGCAAGAAATATAGGCTTCATCATTCCATTCTGGATGCCCTGTCGAAGAAGGTTGTACGCGGCATGTTGCACAGCATTGCAGCCTCAGTGACAGTCAGTTCCTTCCGCTTGTATCTGCGGTAGACCTCCGCAAAGCCGGCGGGAAGCGGAGAAGGAGTTCTTCCGAACCTTACCCCTCTTGCCTTGGCTGCCGCTATTCCTTCGGCCTGTCTCATCCTTATGTTCATCCTCTCGGTTTCGGAAATGTAGCTGAGCAGTGCCAGAACTATATCGCTTAAAAAGGTATCCATCAGATCCTTTCCGCGTCTTGTATCAAGCAGAGGCATATCTATTATGACTATATCCGTCTTCTTCTCTTTGGTAATGAATTTCCACTGATCGATTATCTCTTCATAGTTTCGACCTAATCGGTCAATGCTCTTGATGTAGATTACATCGCCCGCTGAGATCCTTCGCATAAGGCGCTTATACATCTTGCGTTCGAAATCCTTCCCGGACTGCTTATCAACGTAGATAAATTCGTCCTCGATCCCCATCTCATGCAGTGCAATGATCTGGCGGATCTCATTCTGATCCTTAGAGCTTACACGCGCATAACCATAAATTGTTCCCATTTTCTTTGTTCTCCTTTCATATAAAGAAATTAATTTCTTCATATTATATATTCCGGAGTACAAAGCTATGGTTTCCTTACAGATAAAAAGCGGCAGAGCCGGATTTCTGAAATTGGTAATGACAAGACCATGGAATTGTGTTATCTTTTAGGTAAAGGTAGGCAGATATTTCATATTATAACTGTTACATGTTATCTCATACGTTTCTATGGCGTTTCCGGAATTCTTGCTTATACCATTATATTTACAACACAGGCAGGAATTCAGGAAATAATACTCACTCGGTTCCTGTCTTGAAAAAAGGAGGGAAAAAATGAGTGAAAGTATTTATAAGAAGAGTTATGAGGAGTTAGGGTTTACTGATTATTTCATGTTTGGCAAAGTGATGGAGGATCCGGTACTGTGCCATGATGTGCTTGAATGCCTGCTGCAGATGCCGGTAGGTGAGATAATCGATAACCAGCGTGAAAAGGAATTCCGTTATACCAGAGACGGAAAGTATGTACGGCTTGATATCTTCAGCAGATCGGATAAAGGTGTGAGCTATGATACCGAAATGGAGAACCTTAACGGTAAGAGTATTGAATGGCACGCATATCCGAGAAGATGCAGATATTATCAGTCTAATATGGATATCGACTTCCTTAATGCAGGGAAACCTTATGCGGATCTTCCGGAAAGTAATGTTATTTTTATTTGTACGTTTGACCCGTTTGGGCTTGGATTAAGCCAATATACTTTCAGGGAACGTTGTGATGAAGAGAAGTCGCTGCTACTTGGAGATGGTACAACGAAGTATTTCTTTAACTGTACATATAAAGGCAGGGAAATTTCGGAGGCGATCAGAATGTTATATGATTATATTGAGACCGGGACGGCCGGTGATGAACTTACGAAGAAAATCGATACTGCTGTAGACCTGGGGCGCAGAAATGAACGCTGGCGCGGAGAATACCTTAAAGAACAGCAGGTGATCATGGAGGCAGTAAGAGCCGAAAGGGATAATACCGAAGCAGAACGCAAGCGCGCTGATGAGGCTGAAAAACGTGCTGATGAGGAAAAAAACCGTGCCGAAAATGCAGAGGCTCGAATCAAGGAGCTTGAGGCAATGCTTGTTGCTAAATGATCTCTATAAAATAGGTTATACAACAAAAATAACAAGTCACAATTTGCCATTCTGTGACTTGTTATTTTTATGCATTATTTTATTGTCTATTCACATTTCTTAATTATTCTCCTCACATCTACATATGTTACAAATGCACCGTTTTCTAACGATTTATTACAAGCATATCGAATGAGTATATCTATCAAAAATAAACCGTATTTCACATTTGGTGTTTTCATTTTAGCGTTCGGAAAAGTAAACATTTCCGAACGCTACTTACGATTATAGCCATATCTGATAGGTGATTTGCATATGGATCATGTGCTTCATACGGCAGAAAACATTAAGAAGCTGTGAGAGATGAAGCTATAGTGAACGAAATTATATATTTCG
>JAILKH010000100.1 GCA_024693925.1 Lachnospiraceae bacterium
TTGTGACAAAGAGGCTGTGGTTGGAGCCTTTCAATAACCGTCTATGCGGTAGGAGACATTCACCAATCCACAGCATCTTCAATAGCATACCCTAACCTGTAGATAAGGTAAAGAATGGGTATGACTATATAATACGAGGAGATAAAATTATGTTTAGTGAAAACGCCTCAAGGATCCAAAAGTTTATTTATGAGACTAAAGATGAGAATTTAAGTGCCGAAGACTGGAAGCAGGCTTTCAATGATCTTGGGATAGCGATAGAAGATTATTTATCTACAATGCACTACTTAGAGAGTTATTTAATTAAGGAATTCGGTGCTGAAAAGACATTTGAATTATATGAAAAGGCCGTGACAGCCGTAGAAGACTTTAGAGCTAGACAAAGAGGAGAAGTTGTACCTTTTGAAGGAGAAGAAGAACTTGATTTTCTTTTTAAAGATTTAGAGGACTAAATTATGCATATACAAATACGACCCTCCAAATTTGGAGGGTCGTTCAACTTTACATATAATAATAGAAAGGTTGGTGTTACATATGTTTTTTAAGAAAAATAAAAATAGAAATAATAAATACATAGAAGGATTGATAAAACATACCGAAGCTTTAAGGCAGCTTAACGAAATCATGTTAGAAAACATAAACAGTATTGCGAAATATGATCTTCTTACTACGGATCTAAAAGCCGTTACTGTTGATGACATGATTAGGCTTGCTTTATCAAAAGATCTTCCTTTTATAACCTTAGAAGAGATCAATTATCTGGCAACAAGAGAATATAAACACTTAATCTTCCTTATGAATAAATATCAGGATAATTATAAATCATGTATCACGGTTACTCTTGAATCCTATAAGGACTTTATGGAGCTTTACGGAAAAAGAATAGAAACCGATCCCGACGCAGGAAAAGCGATTCTTAAATTTGAGGAAATTAACGCGGAGAGAAAAAAAGAGTTTGAAAGACGCAAAAAGGAGAGAGAAGAGCTTAAAGCATTATTATGAGGCTAAAGGATGAATAAAATAATAAGCATTTTAACAAATACGACCCTCCTGAATAATCCGTGGTGAAATACATCACCTGTCCGGCGACAGGAAATCACTTATTAATCATCTTAATTCTGCGCCTGGTAGTTTGCCTGAATAGTCTTCGTTCGTAAAGCCTGCTTCGCACCGCTGGAACGGCAAGGGCTTGACAAACAAAGACTGTTCATGCTCATATTACCTAAGCAGAATAAAGGTGATTTCCGGTAGCCGGAATACCGATTTCCAAATTTCTGGAAATATGATTTCTTTGAACAAGAATATTCATATAGCATTTCTAAAATTTTTTTACATATATATAATAGAAGATATATAGGGAGGAAATCATTATGGTTATTATGGAAGGTGAACAAAAAAGAGTATATGATGCAGCGGTAGCCGAAATAAAAAATATGGCAGCAGGTTCTGTAAGAGCTTTTATTCCTTATAGCTGTTTAAACATTGACCGTACAGTTGAAAGCTCCATATTACCTGTATGTTTTTATATTTCCGATTTCAGCGATTTTGCTTTAATTAACGATATTGTCGACAAATATAACGATTCGCCCGTTATTTCTTTCTCTGTTTGCAGAGAAGAACATTTAACTTCTGAAGAAAGGGGGGTCTTTATTGACTTATAATGAAGAAATGGATTTTTCTATTAAAAATCCGTACGGAAATACATAGCTAAACAATAGTTCGTCTTATTTTTCCGAAGACAATTGGACTTTTTTAAATAAAATATATAACAAAGAAATTCCCCAAATCCGACCCTCCAAATTTGAAGGGTCGTATTTGGATATGGTAGGAGGATAATCAAGTATGAATAAAATTGATGACATATTCAATTATTTAGTAGATACAATCAAGTTGATATCAAATTCTACTTTTGGTAATAAGATGATACTTAAAGGTGGTTCTGTACTCATATCAAAGTTACTAGTGCAATCTGCGGAGCCCAGCGGTCGCAGATGCGTTTCAGAACGGCCGCTGTGCGGAGCAAAACGGCCGCCCCAAATCGCTTAAAATTACTTCGTGTTAATCATAATCGTGTAATGTTTTGTTACTCTCTTGACTATTGCGTTTGCTGATATCTCATCGTTCATTATCATTGCTGCCCAGCTCTCGGGATTACGCTGTGAGCAGATGATAGTGCTTTTCTGATCCTGAGTTCTTGTCTCAAGTATAGAGAACAGCATCTTGGTCTCGCTTTCATCTGTAAGCGTATGAAGAAGGAAATCATCTATTATAATAAGATCCAGCTTCATAAGGCTTTTAAACTTACGCTCGAATTTTGCGTAATCAGCTTTCTTCAGCGAAACATACTGTTCGAGAAGATCTTCACAGTGAAAATATCCTACCCTGTAATCATTGCAAGCCTTTATTCCTATAGCTTTTGCCAGATATGTTTTTCCGGCATCTGAAGCTCCAAGGATACACACATTGAATCCTTTCGGTATGAAATCCAGTGAAGCCAGAAGCTGAGGTATTCCCTGGGGAAGATATTCCCTCTGTGTGGAATCAATGCATTTTTCAAGTTCTGCCGGGCATCCGATCAGCTTCGCATATCTTAGGCGGTTATTGACTCGCTTGCTGATCTTATCCCTGTATTCTGCACCAATAAGCTCAGCTATAAGTGTCAGATGATCCATCTCCAAGAATCCCGGAGAAGAATACATTCCCTCAAGTGTAGCTGCCATGTTTGGCATACCCAGCACGTTAAGATCATCAACCAAGGATTCTACCAATGCTTTTCCGGTCAACATCAGCTCTCACCATCCTTCCTCTGTGTGTCAGCAAGAGCCTTGCTGCGGGAAAGAAGGGTGTCTATACTGGTCGCCTCGGCGTTCATGGCATACCCACCACGTTTGTTCTGCTTATTCTGTAACCCGTTTCCGGGATCATTACATTCATCTGCTACCGCAGATATGGTGTTCTTTACGAAAGTGTATGTTACACGATCTCTCTCAATTGCCTGTTTACAACACTCTTCAAGGGTTTCAGCCCTATATTTGCCCTTGAAATTGATAATCCCCA
>JAILKH010000147.1 GCA_024693925.1 Lachnospiraceae bacterium
ACCAATATTTTGTGATTAATTGTAATTAATGCCTTCTACTGATATATGATTGATGTTATGAATACAAGTAAAAACATCAATCATATATCAGTAGAAGGCATTAATTACAATTAATCACAAAATATTGGTTATTCTATTATAACCAAATACAAAATAAGGGAAAAATTTTAAAATAATGATTATTTGTATTTGACATTGAAAATCTAATGATATAAACTGAATTAGTACCAGTTTTAAGGAAAATCGTACCATGTTTTGGGTATAATGTGAGGGGTAAAGATGGCGAAAGAATTACCGATCAATACAAAAGAATATTATTCAAATGACAATTTTATAAAAACCAATGCAATGATCCATGCAAAATATAAGTCATCTTTGATGGAAAATAAGGTTTTAAATCTGGCATTGGCCAATTCTTCAAATGGTACACTTGATAAAGAGGGAACATTGGTAGTGACGATGACTGTTCCGGAGATAACCCGTGCATTGGGAATAAAATCGCATGCAATATATCAGGAATTAGATACTATAGCAGCAACAATGACCGGAAGAGTTATGGGTATTTCGGATCCACAAAAGAAAACGTTTAAATATGCTTCCTTAATTCATGTTGCGCAATTTACAGAGGATAAAAGATTTATTGTTAAGTTTTCTAAAGAATCAAGAGAGCTCATTGAAAATATTACAGAACAATATACCAGATTGAAGATATCTACTATTGCTTCATTTAGATCAGTATATTCTCTTAGATTGTATGAAGCATTAAAATCAAAAGCTTATATTCCTAAGGGAGAAATTGCTTCTGATAAGAATAAGATCAGAGTAGAATTTGGTGTTGCCGAACTTCAGTTTCAAATGGGAACAGTAAATATGGAGGTAGGTAATGTTAAAAACATTCTGAAAGAATCATCAAAAAGCGGAAGCCCTGATTATGAAAAAGCAATAGAGAATGCCAAAGAAAGAGTAAATATTGATTGGAGACATTTTTCAAGAGTTTTAAAATCGTCGATTAAAGAAATAAATGAGAAAACGGAACTTAATGTTGTAATGGAACCGATATCCGGAAAAGGACGTGGTGGAAGGATAAGAAAGGTTGCATTTTATGTGGACAAAAATAATAAACAAATGCCGGAAGAAACATTTATTGAATTATCTGAAGATGAAATTCTTGATTCAATAATGGAAATGGCAGAGGAGATAGAAAGGATTAAAATAGCTGATTGTAAAGCTATTGCTAAAGCTGCAGAATATAATCTGGATAGAATTCGTAGAGCGCATGAAGTTGCAAAACAGCAAAAAGAGTTTAAAGCTAGTTATACAGCATTTATGGTATGGGCAATAAAAGAAAACGTTGAACCCAATACGAAAAACAATAATCAATTCAATAATTTTAAACAAAGAACATATGATTATGATGAATTAGAAAGGGATATTATGAACTACTCCGACTTATAAGTCGGAGTAGTTGTTTCAGCCATTATTGTATCTGATATTATCCCAGATGAGTGAGTTTAGAGCAGAACTTTTCTATGTGCATGACAGATCTGAATCCTGATACTTTATATTTGTTCAATTAAGTTTCTTAGATATTTGACGATAGTATACATGTTAATTATTATGGCGAAAAAGAACAACGCTAATCTTAAACAAATCGTTTCTGTATGGTATCATAGAACAAAGGATTTCATGGGGAAAAAAATGGCGGTATACGCAGTTTCAGATCTGCATGGGCAGTATAAAACCTTTACAAAAGGCCTCAAAACGATAGGGTTTTCAGACTCGGATATGCTTTATGTCATCGGAGATGCGATAGACCGAGGTCCTGATGGCGTTAAGATACTTGAGCATATTAAAACCAATGAGAATATGGATCTTATCATAGGGAACCATGAATTTCTTATGCTAAATTCCGTTTCGCCGGATGGAGATAAGGGCTGTGACGGCATAGACGCTGATCTGTGGCTGTACTTTAACGGCGGAATAGAAACTTATGAAAGATATGCAAAGCTCAGTAAAACGCGAAAAAAGGATTTGCTTGACTGGTTAAGCAGCCGGGAAGTGATCAAGACTCTGGATATCGGTGGAAAGAAAGTATGCCTGACACATTCATTTTACATACCGGAGTGCGAGAACTTAAGATACAATGAACTTACGTATGAACAGATAAACGAAATAGTCTGGAATTCCATATATAGAGACGGGGATG
>JAILKH010000185.1 GCA_024693925.1 Lachnospiraceae bacterium
CGTCTAAACATTATATAACCCCGGACTCATAGGTAACCCGTCGGAATTATATATTAATGCTCCTTTATTGGTAAATGAATAACAATATCTTATCTCTTTCACGGAATATTTAAGACCATTTATTACAAGTATTATTCTATCTTTATGTACTTTTACCTGAGCCGGTAAACAATTCCCTGCTTCATCAATAACCTCAAAATCTTTAACTACACCGTCTGAACCCTTACCGTTTGCTTCCCTAACCAAAAGCTTCTCCCCTGTATGATCCATACTAATAATTATTTCAGCCTCATCGTTATTAACGGAACACATGATTTTTTTGATTTCCGGACCAAAACACTCAATGTTATTATCCCAACAATAATGTGCCGTCATTAAAGCCAGCCTTCTGCCCAATTCCTTTTTCCCCTGGGGATGAAGATCATTATCTTCACCAAGGTCTATAGTTACAATACTTTTACAATCGGACACATGATCCTTAAGTCTTCTGAGAACCTCTCTCATTTTATACCAGGAATCATCATCCTTCGCATTATCAATAACAAAATTCGGAAGCTGAACAACATTAACCCTTATATCCGGATCCTTCCATTCCTTTCTGTATCCCTCAATCATACGGACGAATAAGTCTGTATATTCTTCCGTATTAACACAATCCGATTCACCCTGATACCAATTAATCCCGCCTATAGGATATTTATGACATGGCGCCGTCATAGCATTGTATAATCCCATGGCCTTCCAGCTTACAAAATCCTGTCTGGGTGCTTCCCGATCGGCCACTGCTCCTATCTTATACTTCCATAGACCGCTAAGATCCACGAAATTATCATCATTAAATATTTTAAATTCTTTTCCGGGAGTAAATCTTGCTGCCGATCGTTCTTCATCGGAATACTCCAGATAATATTCCGCTTTTAATCTGACCGTAACATTATTCTTACCTTCATGCAGCAATCCTTTTCTTACCGAATACTTTCTCGGCGGATATTGATACTCCGTGTTACCGACAAATTCCCCATTAACATATGTTCTGTCACTGTCCACCATAGTACCCAACCATAAATAAGCTTCTTTTCCGACCATTTCGGAAGGAATGTCAAAAGACTTTCTCAGATATATGCAGCCCAGGGTATTGCCAATTTCCGTATCCTTAAAAAATGCCGGCAATTCAACTTCTTTCCATAAACCATCATCCGTATCCTCGGATTCCCAATGTTCTTTAAGCCCTTCGTCCTTTTCATCAATTTCTTTATGCCATTTCTGCGGCTCACTGACATTGGTTTCATATACCGAATTCCTGAAATCATCATCCGCGTATTTATCAGCTTCTTTAAGCTTAATATCATATCCCGCAAGCATTTCTCTGCTCATCCAGCAGTGAATAAGAGACCCCCCCAGACTTAAATCAATAAATCCAACCGGAATACCGGTAAGAGCATTGAGCTCTCTGGCAAAAAAATATGCCGTGGCAGAAAATTCACTTATATACTCTTTGGACGGTGCTCGCCAGCATCCTGTTTCCGGTTCCTCAAGCGGCATCATAAAATTTATATTCTCTTTAATTTTAAACTCTCTTACAAACGGATAGTCACAATTTATAAGCTCATCGGGATATTTATCTTTCACTCTTGACATCGGAAGCTCCATATTTGACTGTCCGGAGCACAACCAGACTTCACCTACAAGAACATCCTTAACGGTTATATGCTCATTCTTATCATCACTTATAACAAGCTCATACGGGCCTCCGTAAGAACAAGGATCCAGCCAAACTTCAAAATCACCTTTTTTATCAGTATCCGTCTTATATATCTCATTCTTAAATTGAACAGTTATCTTACTTCCGGGCTCATTCCATCCCCAAATATGTATTTTTTTTTCACGTTGTAATACCATGCCATCACTGATCAATCTGGGTAATTTTAATCCACTCATATCTTATCCTTTTAAACTAGTACTAAAGATTTATACTTATTAACAAAGTATCGATTTAAACTTCTCTATTATACAATATACCTTTATTATAAATAATAAAAGCGGAAAATATTATTCTTTAACGCCTCCGATAGTTAAACCTGTAACAAAATATCTCTGAAGAAAAGGATAAAGGATTACTATAGGCATCATTGTTGCCACCGTTGCAGCCGCACGTATCGAAGTAGGAGTTACCATACCCGAAGAACCGGTTGTTGACATATTGGTGGCACTACCGCTTTGCTGACTAACTGAGGATAATAATTTCATAAGTTCATATTGCAAAGTTGTCAAGCTTGTTTTCTGCCGGTTATAAAGCATTGTATCAAACCAGGAATTCCACTGATATACTGCCACAAACAAAGCAACTGTTGCATATACGGGTTTACATAAAGGTGATATGATCCTTATAAAAACCGTCATATATCCGGCACCATCAAGCTGAGCCGATTCCTCAAGAGAATCAGGCAACCCCTGCATATAGGTTCTTAATACCAGCATATTAAATGCACTAATCATACCGGGAATCCAATATACATTAAAGGAGGAAGTTAAGCCAAGATTTTTATACAACAACAGTACCGGGATCATACCACCGTTTACATACATAGTAATAACCCAAAACAAAGATAACTGTGATTTGAATATAAATCTTTTTCGACTTACAACAAAGGCAAGAAGCGCATTAGCAGCAAGGGAACTTAATGTACCCACTACAGTTCTAAGAACAGAAATCCAGAAACCGGTAGTCATATTTTGTTTATTTAAAACCACACTGTAATTCTTTAATGTGAATTTACGGGGAAGCAAATGGATCCCTCCTCTTACCGCATCAATTCCATCATTAAAAGAGATTGCTATTGTATTGATAACCGGATATAAAGTGATCACAACAAAGAGTATCATAAATATTGAATTGCAAATCACAAATACTTTATCCGCTGTAGATGTTTTCTTCTTCATTTTATGACCTCCTTAGAATAATCTTTCTTCTCCGGCACGTTTAGCTAATGCATTAGCGCCAAAGATCAACACAATACTTACCACACTTTTAAAAATACCTGCCGCAGTACCTAATGAATAATCCATATTTCCAACACCCCAGGTCAGAACATAAATATCTATTGTATCCGATACGCTCTTTATAAGACCGTTTCCCAAAAGATACTGTACTTCAAATCCGGCATTTAAAACATTTCCTATATTCATCAATAACAAAATCATTATGGTAGGTTTAATACTTGGGAGGGTTATGAACCAGATTTTTGAAAATCTTCCCGCCCCATCTATTGATGCAGCCTCATATAAACATGGATCTATTGCAGTTATTGCAGCAAGATATATAATAGCATTCCACCCTGTTTCTTTCCAACAATTGGCAAAAGCAACAATCGGCCAAAAGTAGGCGGTATTTGCAAAGAAATTAATAGGTGTATCTATAAGTTTTAAATTCATCAGAATTTCATTTATGATTCCCGAAGATGATAAAGCATCATGTAAAATACCTGTAACAATTATCCATGAAAGGAAATGCGGAAGGTATGAAATTGTCTGAATGGGTTTTTTGATCAAATTTGATTTTATCTCATTTAATAGAATCGCAAAAAGAATTGCCATTATAAAAGTGGTTACAAGATTAAGAACACCCATTGCCAAAGTATTTCTTATAACCTTTATAAACGCATCATCGGAAAATAAAAACTTAAACTTTTCAAGTCCTACGAAACTCGAATGCAGGAATCCTTTTTTGGGCTTATAATTCTGAAATGCCATTATCCAGCCGACAAGCGGCGCATAATAAAAAATCAAGCCGTAGATTGTAAATGCTGCGCCTATCACCAGCAATACCCACTGTTTCTTGGCTTCTTTTAATGTGAATTTTGGTGTGTAAACATCCGTGTTTTTTCTCTTACCGGCCATATTTTATCTCCTTCTTTTGTTATTTTAACGATTATTGAACCTTCTTTTCATAAAATCAGCCATAGCCGCATGACTATGGCTGATTTTGGTGGTTGTTTACTTAGTTAATATTTAATTTAAATTAATTACCTGCACGTCTGTCAAGCTCTTCCTGCATTTCATCAAGGAAATCCTGAGGATTGCAAGCATTATATGCTTCCATATAGCTTTCCCACTCGGATTCAAAATTCGCAGCCATAACTACCTTGGGTAACCATTCATGCTTGGTCTCTCCGATCTTTGTCCAGGCAACACCACCGGGAGTTTCGGTTGTCATTGCATTTGAGAAAGAGTACATAGGGAACCAGGGACCTAATTCCTTCTCTACCGAACCTATCATTTCAGGATAAGTTTTAACATCGTAAGCTTCAAAACATTTTACAAGAGGTTCTGCAAGAGAATCAAAGAATTCTGATGTCTGTTCTGTAGGCTGCATTGCATTCTTACCATCACGACTTGTTCCAAGCCACTGAGGAAGATAAGAATACTTACATTCGTGAGATGCCTGATACTCTGTATCTGCCCACTTAGCTCTCATTTCCTCGGTTCTGTAATACATTCCGTCATCATCTATAAGATAATCAACACCTTCTACACCCCAGAAACGAAGATCATGTATTTCCTGATCAAGAACATCATTTAAAAACTGAAATGCCTTATCAACATCCTCACAGTTTGTTGTGATAGCAACACCTGATGAGTTGTTAAGAGTATCGCCATATGTATGCCACTGCTGTTCCATTCCTGCTTCTGCTACAAGTCCGAGCGGAACATAATTACATCCTTCAAGATCCAATCCGGTTGTCTTAAATACATCATTTACCGTGTATGCAAAATCCCACCACTGATCACACATACCAAGAACTCTTCCGGTTGAAAGTTTAGCGATATATTCATCATAAGTTTGTGTAGCAAATTCCGGATCGATTATACCCTTTGCATATTCCTCATTAAGTTTATTAAAATACATCTTAGCGGTAGCTGTTGTATTATAGTCTACTATTTTCATATTCTCTACATCTACAATAACCGAACCATCATTAGGATATCCATCAAGGAATTCAGGTGCATTCTCTATACAGAAATATCTCCAATCCTCACAAAGAGCTGTATAAGGTATAACCTCTGTTCCGTCTTCAAGTGTAGGGTTTTCTTCTGCATAATCTTCAAGTACTTTAAAATAATCATCAAGGGTTTCAATCTTCGGATAGCCTGCCCACTCAAGAACCTTTGCCTGTATCCAGAAAGCTTCATCATTATGAGTTGTAGCCTTTGACTCTCCATAAGTATTCTGGAAAACATTTGCCCAATAGATATGTCCATCTTCCTGTCTGAAACTCTCCCATTCCTCATCACTGTACATTTCTTTAAGATTCGGATACTTATCAAGATAATCATCCCAAGGTACCAACACATCCGCATCATATAATGCCATCATTGAATCACCGCCGTTAATATAATCCGGAAGATCTCCACCTGCTATAAATGTACCGATTGCTTCAGCATCTGTCTGACCTGTAAGCCAGGTTTCCTTAACTTTAACACCTGTCTTTTCAGCTATGATCTGCTGTATCTCATTATCATCGTTAATTTCTGCCTCAGGCATAGCAGCAAACATCGTAAACTCTGTAATTTCACCGTTTGAAGCTGCTTCATCACTTTCCTCTTCGACTGTATCTTCCTTAGCCCCGGTATCTTCTTCCACTGCTGCCGTATCGGAACCACCAGTAGGAGCTGCTGCCCCACCGCCACATCCGGCGAGCATTGAAACAGTCATACCCAAGCTTAAAAATAATGCCGTAATCTTCTTTAACTTCATACTTTTCCTCCCTTTAAATAAATAACCGGTTTAATAACCGAACCTTCATTTTACATTTTTATATTACATAAAACGAAAATTCAAAACCACCGACAAAAGTTATATAAAAAGGGGAAAAAATAAAGGTATAAATAAAATTAATTATCTATACCTTTATTTCTTCTGTATCTGGCCGGGGTTATACCCTTTAAATCAATAAATTTTTGTATAAAATAATCTACATCCTTATAACCGACCTTATCGGCTATGACGGCTATCTTTTCATCCGAATCCAGCAGCAACGCCGCAGCCTCATTAATCCTCACATTACACAGATAGTCTTTAAAAGACATATCATATTTCTTTCTGAAAATCTGCCCCAAATATGTGGGGTTTACATAATATTTCTTTCCCAAATCCTTAAGAGTCAGATTCTCCGCATAATTATTTTTGATTTCTCTTTCGATTTCCTGTAAGACACCGCGAGAAGCATTTTTTCTGAGTTGCATAAGATAATCCGCATATGAAAACGCAAACCTTTTAAGATGTGTTCTTGTTCCCTTAGTAGCACCTGCATCATAAACATTATCATTAATATATTGCAGGATTTCCTCCTGATCTACTGCCTCATCCAATTCTACTGCCAGATGGATCAGCGAAAACTGCAAATAACTCATATTCATATTTATAATTTCACCATTCATACCCACATTGTACATCTCATCATATAATTCATCAGTGCTGTTACTTATCTCAGTTATATCATTCTGTGAAATAGCAAAGATCAGCTTATCAAGTTGAGGTTTACATAATACAGCTTTGCTGTCACGTGCAGAATTATCGTCTCTGTTCAAATTCCTTCTGCCGGTAAGCGAAACTCTGTTAAGGATCTCTATAAGCTGTTCTTTATTTATCGGTTTCAACAAATACTCCAAGCAGGAGTATCTGATTGCCTGTTGCGCATAGGAAAAATCATTATACCCACTTAGTATTACAAAATATGCA
>JAILKH010000029.1 GCA_024693925.1 Lachnospiraceae bacterium
TTAAAACAATATAACTTATAAGTGTTGTATACGCTGCCGCAATATATCCGAATCTCGGTATCATCAGATAATTAAGAATATAATTAACTATAGCAGCCATTATGGAACTTATTGCTATTATCGGTGTTTTTTTATAAAACAGTTCAACATTAACATAATTGGTATAAAAATATTGAGCCAGCGTACCCAATGCCACCGGTGGGATAACCCATTTGGCTATCCAATATGCTTTCGCCCGGGGCGCCAGTATCATAAGCGCTTCGGGAGCTACTGCTATAAATCCCAAAGACAATACACAGCCTAACAACACCAGCTTTTTCTGCATATTTTTTATTCCCGTACGATTATCGTCATTTAACTGATCATTAAACCATGGCAGCCAGGCCTGACCTATTGCATTGGTAAATATAGATAACATAGTTGCTATACTGTATCCGTAAGTGTAAAGACCCGCCTCCGAATCCGAACACATATTTTTAATCATTATCCTGTCTATCTGAGCCAAAACCACCAATGCCAGGGCATGCGGTATCATAGGCAACCCAAAACGCAGGGCATATTTCCAATACTCTGCCTTGAAAAATACCCGCCCCTTTCCAAGTATATTTATATAAAATACAACGCCGAGAAGGAAAGGAGGAAGAATGGTTCCCAATATCTTACCTAAATATCTTTTATCATTAAATAACAGCATTAAAGCAATCGAAAGGATTATGGTCCCTATACAGATGATCAGGGAAATAGCTATATTGGTTTTATATTTATATTGAAAACGGCACTTCTCCTGCATGTATTGAACCGAAGGATATATAACAAGATACACAAACAGTATAATGACCAGCGGTACCTCATATTTCATTGCCGATGATATCCGCTCTCTGAATATTAAAACCACGATAAGCACACAAAAAGCGAAGGAGCTTGACAAACCCTGCATCGCAGACATATATTCATCAAGCTTCTCCCCATAATCTATCTTTGCCCTGCCTATGCTGTACACTACGCACAGGCAGGTTATTATATTAAATATTTCAACATAAGAATTGAAGATGTTTGCACGGCCATAGTTTTCGGTTGTAAGCATACCGGTATAGATCGGACTGGTTATTATAGCCACCGCCCTTATGGCAATACTCGAAACCGTATACCATATGCCGCTCTTAAGCACCTTATTATCATTATCAGACATATCTATACAATTAATTAAATATTAAGAAGATCACTATATACCTTAAGCGCACCCTCGGTTTCGTGCGCCAATACCTTCTTGGCAAGAACCTTTCCAAGCTGTACACCTTCCTGATCAAAACTGTTTACATTCCATAAAAAGCCCTGGAACATGATCTTATTTTCAAAATGAGATAACAAAGCTCCCATTGCCCGAGGGGTAAGACTGTCACCTATTATTATGCTTGAAGGACGGTTTCCGTCAAACTTCTTATTGTTATTCTCATCATCCTTTCCACAGGCAAAAGCTACTATCTGTGCCGCAACATTTGCACAAAGCTTCTGCTGCGATGTACTTCCCTGAATATCAACATCTGTACCTATCTGGCTGTTTTTAAATCCGATAAACTGAAGAGGTATAATATCTTTGCCCTGATGAAGAAGCTGATAAAATGAATGCTGCCCATTTGTTCCCGGCTCTCCGAATATAACCGGTCCCGTTTTATAATCAACGGGCTCCCCGAATCTGTTAACGGATTTTCCGTTAGATTCCATATCTGCCTGCTGAAGATGAGCGGGAAATCTTGATAAAGCCTGTGAATAAGGCAAAACAGCCGTACAATCATAATCCAGAATATTTCTTTCATATACCCCGATAAGTGCATCCAGCATAGCCGGATTCTTATACATATCCTTATTGGCAGCCAGCTTATCCTCGGCTGCGGCTCCCTCAAGGAAATCGGCAAATACACCGGCTCCGAAGGCAAGTGAAAGTATTGCTCCACCCACGGCGGAACATGAAGAAAAACGGCCGCCGATATAATCATCCATAAAAAATGCTGTCAGATAATCACTGCTTTTTGCAAGAGGTGACGTTTCGCTTGTAACGGCTATCATATGTTTCGAGGCATCCAGCCCGGCATTCTTAAGTGCATCCTTAACAAAACTTTCATTCGTAAGGGTCTCAAGTGTTGTACCTGACTTAGATACAAGCACAAAAAGCGAATGGGCAACGTCAATACCGTTTAAAACAGCTGCCGCATCATCAGGATCTACATTGCTGATAAACCTTGCTTCCATTTTAAAATTTCCGGTTTTCTTAGCCCAATTCTCCAAAGCAAGATAAATAGCTCTCGGTCCCAGATCCGAACCGCCGATACCGATCTGAACCACCGTAGTGAATTTTTCACCCTTTGCATTGGCAACTTCACCATTATGGACCTTGGCTGCAAAATCTGCTATCTTCTTCTGCTGTTCCACATAAAAATCACGCTTGTTTACACCGTCCGCAACAACCTTATCACCAAGCTGTCCTCGGGTCAGCTGATGCAATACCAGTCTCTTTTCTCCGGTATTGATAACCTCTCCGTTATAAAGTGCTTCAAATTTATCTGTCAGCTGAGCTTCCTCAGCCAATTCAGAGAGACCTTTTAACACTTCTTCATCAACTGCCTTGGCTGCGTAATTAAAACTCATCCCTTCTGCCATGGGAACACAATACTCTTTGGCCCGTTTAGCACCGTTTTCTCCAAACATTACTTCTTTTACAGATACTTTCTTAATATTCGCAAGTTCCTTATAACTGCTCAAAGTATCAAGATTATTCCATGAAATCATATTTTCCTCCTTTATCCGGCCCATAACGGCCTCTTTTGGAAATTTATTTATATATCACATTACCGATTTTACGTGTCTTATTATACCAATATATTTAAAACTTGCAAACCTTATAAACCTGATATCTATAAATTACATATAAACCGTTTCAATTCCAATATCCGCCTTGGAGATACGGACAATGCATCAACCCCTAAATCCATCAATTGCCGGGTGATTTTTGTATCTGCCGCCAATTCTCCGCAAACAGCAACCTTTATCCCGGCTTTATGGGCATTATCCACCGTATATTTTATCAGTTTAAATACACCTTCATGGTAAGGATCATAAAAGGGTGCCAGCTCACTGTTTGCCCTGTCCAGTGCAAGCGTATACTGGGTAAGATCATTGGTCCCAATGCTCATAAAATCAACCATGGATGCTAATTCATCGGAAATAAGAGCCGCTGCGGGAGTCTCTATCATAACCCCTTTTTTTACCTCTCCGTACTCTAAACCCGCTGCCTCTAATTCTTCTACGGCTTCCTCCATTATATTATTTATCTTTAACACTTCCGTTTTTGAAATGATCATGGGATACATAACGGAAACATCTCCATGGCGGGCAGCTCTTAATATCCCTTTAAGCTGCGGGATAAATATTTCTTTATCTGTAATGCATATTCTTATAGCCCTTTTTCCAAGTGCGGGATTTTCCTCATGTATATGCTTATAAGAAAGCATTTTTTTATCAGCTCCTATATCCATTGTCCGGAATACCACAGGTTTTCCGTTCATAGCCTCAACAATCTCTTTATAAGCCCGATAATGATCCTCCTCTGTGGGAAGCTTATCTCTTTCCAAAAACATAAACTCAGTTCTTACAAGCCCCACTGCTTCACAATCATTATCTATAGCTTCCTTAACATCTGCCAGTGAACCTACATTGGCAAATATCTGTATCTGTTTCCCTTCTCCCGTAACAGCTTTACGCCCCTTATACTCTTTTAATCCCGTCCTGTATATACGTTCTTTATCAATAAGGGACAGATACTCCTTACGCATCTGTTCGTCCGGTGAAACCACCACCGTTCCCTCATTACCGTTTATAAGGGTTTCCCTGCCTGACAAGGAACTTTTGATCCCCGGTCCCAGAACAACCGGTATACCAAGGGTTTTAGCAAGAATGACCACATGAGAATAAGCAGATCCCTCAGCCATTACTATTCCCTTTATCATTCCCTTGTCTATCTGTATAAACTCGCCGGGCAAAATATAGTCCGCCGCAAAAATCACAGGTTCCTTAATATCTATATCGGATCCCGTATCCGTCAGCAATGAAATAAGATTATTGGAAACATCTTTAAGATCTATTGCCTTTGCCCTGACGGATTCGTCCTCAAGGGAGGAAAAGATCTCGTAAAAAAAACGACTCGCATCACTTACTGCCCATTCCGCATTTTTCTTCTCATCAACTATATTATCCCGGATTTTTTTTATATAATCCTCATCCTTTAATATCATTGACTGGGCTGAAAAAATATCCGCATTTGAAGCTCCCGCTGCAGTCCGGGTTCTCTGATACAGATCCTCAATGCCTTTAAGTGCCGCTTCTTTTGCCGCTTCAAACCTTGAATATTCTTTATCGGTATCTGTTATTTTATATTTTTTTGACTGTAACCGTCTCCTCTTATATACATATAATTTTCCGATGGCGTAACCCGGCGAACCGGCACGTCCCTTTATCATCAAGCTATTCATAATCTATCCTGTCATTCATTTTCTTTTCAATAATGAGTATGATCAAATCATTTTATCTTACTTTCAATAATCTCAACGGCTCTGTCCAGCTGATTATCCGATTTATCTTTCAGATATGCCTCAACATCCAATTCCAGTTCCTCATCCGGAGATATTCCCACTTCGTGAATATTCTCCCCATTAGGAGTAAAATAATTTGCAATAGTCACCTTTACTCCCGTACCGTCACCAAGCGGAAGAATTCTCTGCACAACACCTTTACCGAAAGTGGTTGTTCCCAGAATTGTACCTATTTTATAATCCTTTACCGCCCCGGTAATTATCTCCGCAGCACTTGCACTGTTTCCATTAACCAAAAGTACCAGAGGACCATCGTAATAATTATCTCCGGATGATTTATATTCCTCCCGCTCTCCGTCTTTTGTCTCCGTATATACTATCATTCCCTCCGGAAGAAGCTCATCCGCTATCTCAACACAGGTTTTAACACTTCCGCCGGGATTATCCCGAAGATCGATTATAAGCCCTGTCATCTCTTCTCGCTTCAATTCATTAAAAGCTTTACTGAACTGGGTATATGTAACATCATCAAATTCCGATATCTGAATATAACCAATGCTGTTATCCAGCATTTTAGAATCCACCGTCATTGATTCAACACTTGCTCTGACAATATCAAACCGTATCACTCCGTCTCTTCCGTCACGAACCACCCCGATATTTACAAGAGTACCGGCTTTTCCTCTTATCTTGGCTACCGTTACATTAAGATCATCTCCCGTAACGTCCTCTCCGTCTACTTCCACCAGCACATCCCCGGCAAGTATACCTGCCTTTTCGGCCGGGGAATCCGGTATCGGCCGGGTTATCGTAACTACCAGGGTCTCCGGATCCTGTGACAGATAAGCACCTATACCTTCAAAAACCCCTTCGGAATCTTCTGTCATCTGATCATACTCTTCCTTTGTATAATACACCGAATAAGGATCTTTAAGACCTTCCATCAGCCCCTTATACAATCCATCCTGCAGTTCTTCCGTGGTATAATCATTAAGATAATACTTTTCTATGATCGCCTGCAAAGTATCCAGCTTATCTTCCGTTCCTTTATCCAGCAAAGTCTCCGAAGGCTTTCCGTATACTATTCCCGCATCAAATGAACCCGCTCCGAATAAAGCCAATCCCATAATTATCACTACTATAAGAATTATCACCATCATTATTATAAAAGTAACTATAAATCCCTGCAGTCTTCCTTTATTTATGATCTTTTTTTCATTATTATCCATTACTGTATATACACTCCTCAATTCCACTATGTAAATCTACTTTAAATATTTCCAGGGACTTACATAACTTCCGTTCAATCTTACACCAAAGTGTAAATGCGGCCCCGTACTTCTTCCTGTTGAACCTACCGCAGCTATACATTGTCCCTTATTTACCGACTGTCCGGTGGAAACATAAAGCTTGGAAGCATGCATATATATAGTTATAAGACCATCGCCATGATCAAGCATTATATAATTTCCCATAGTCGACGAATAACCGGAGCCTACCACATCTCCGTCATAAGCGGCCAATATGTCAGATCCGGTAGGTGCCGCAAGATCGATTCCATTATGGAATTTTTCAATTCCGAGAGTAGGATGGATGCGCATTCCGTAATCATCCGATATTCTTGTATAATTCGGACATGGCCACTTGAACATACCACCATCATAACTTCTGGCTTTTCTGTTCTCGGCCTCAAGTCTTTTCCTCTCCTGTTCTATACGTTCTTCCAAAACCTTTATTATTTCTTCTTGTGCGGCTATTTCAGCCTCATACTCTTTAACCGCCGCTTCCTTATTATTTATATCCGCCTCATATACGGATATCTGATTCTCTTTTGCATTTATCAATTCCTCCAGGGAACTCTTTTCCGTCTCAAGAGTCTCCATAGTTTCATTAAGCTCGGCTTCTTCCGCTTCCAGCTTCTCTTTTATGCGTTCAATAGCCTCCTGGGTTTCCATATATTTATCCAGCATTTTTTTATCATATTCCGACATCCTTGCAACATATTCGGCTCTGTTAAGGAAATCCACAAAAGAAGAGGAATTAAGGATAAGATCTATATTTGAAGACTTTCCGTTTTCATAAACAAACTGAATGCGTTTTCTCATCAACCCGTACTGCTGTTGGGAATCCCAGATAGCATCACTTAATTGAAGCTTTGTAGCTTCAATCTCTTTTTTCTTTTCTTCTATCTGCGCTTCAAGGATTTCAATATTTTCTTCTATAAGAGCCAGATCCTCATCCAGTTTGACAATATAATCCTTAAGCTCACCCTTGGCACTTTCAAGATCAGCGATCATCTGCTTAACATCCGTAAGTCCCTTTCTCAATTGTGCTTTACTGGTTTCAGCATTCTTTTTCTCTGCTTCGCTTTGTTTTATCAGATCATTGGTGAGTTTTTCTCCACGCACAAATAACGGCATTTCTGCCGTTAATGCAATTACCGCTAAAAATGCGATTACCCTCATTACGCATTTACGATTTTTCATATTACTCCCCTTAAATCTGTTTATTACCTACCATCCGGTATGATTATACATTCCGTCCGTTATACCCTGAGACGTTTTCTTATAGTAATAAAGCTTCCCACAAATCCAAGTCCCACGCCGAGAATAAGCGCTACAGGTATTAATACGGAAAAAATTTCTCTTGTGGATTTAAACTGCAGAAGATCATTAAGGATCACGAAATGCTGTGCCGCATATTCAATTATATTTATATAAATATAATACACTGCAACCAGCGGGATCGCAGCCCCGATAAGCCCCAATAATATACCTTCGATAAGAAAAGGCGATCTGACTACGAAATCCGTAGCTCCAATAAGCTTCATAATACCTATCTCTTCATGTCGTACCGCTATACCCATGGCAACGGTGTTACTTATAAGGAAGACGGATACAGCCAGCAGTATACCTACTATCCCCAAAGAAACATAACTTAAAAGCCTGTTAAACTGAGTAAGGATATTGGCCGTAACATCCGAATGATTGATCTCTCTGACGCCCTCAACGGATTCAAGATATGTTACAAGCTCCGACTGCTTGGAAACATCCTTAAGATATATTTCAAGATTCTCACTTCCCTCAAGGGGATTATCCCCTTCATAACCGTCGGCATACTCACCCAGGTAATCCACCTTAAAGGATTCCCAGGCATCCGAAGCAGATACGAATTCAACTGAAGAAACTTCACTTCTGGCACGTATAGCATCACCTATCTGCATTATCTGAGCCTCGGTAACACCCTCGTTAAAAAATACGGTAACGGCAACATTAGTTTCCGCTTTCTGTATACTGTAGCGAACATTTTCAACCATTGAATAAAAAAGCCCGAACAAAAAAATACAGGCAGATATTGTAGCTACTGTTGCCAATGAAAAAATCTTATTTCTGAAAATATTTTTAAAGCCCTGTTTAAAAACATAACCCAATGTACTAATCATCTATATACTCACCCTTTTCCTCGTCACTTACTATAACACCCTTCTTAACCGTAATTACACGCTTACGCATGGCATTTACGATCTCCCTGTTATGGGTTACCACAAGAACGGTTGTCCCTCTCCTGTTTATCTCCTCCAGAAGCTTCATTATTTCCCAGGAATTTCTGGGGTCCAGATTACCGGTGGGCTCATCTGCCAAAAGGATCGGTGGATTATTGACCAGTGCTCTGGCCAGGGCCACCCTCTGCTGCTCACCACCGGAAAGTTCCTTGGTTTTACTTTTATATTTCTCCGGCAGTCCCACAAGAGAAAGCATCTGCGGAACATTCTTTTTGATCTTCTTTGTCGGAGTCTGTATAACACGTTGTGCAAAGGCTACATTTTCATATACATTACGATCCTTTAATAACCTGAAATCCTGAAATACACACCCTATATTTCTTCTGTATTTAGGAATCTTGCCTCTTCTTAACTTAGACAGATCCACACCGTTTACTATTATTCTTCCGGAACTCGGGACCAGCTCTCTTAATAACAGTTTTATCATTGTTGACTTTCCGGAGCCGGAATCACCTACTATAAAAACAAATTCACCCTTATTTATATGCAGACTTACATTATTTAATGCGGGCGTACCGTCATTAGTATAACTCTTACTTACATTTTCCAATGTAATCATTATTTATCCTCCCCTGATCCGGCCTGAATATAACCTGATCCTTTGGCCGAACCCCCTGTAATAAGCTAAAAATCAAAATCTTCCATGTATTTCATATATTTAACTACCATCAATGCGATCTTAAAGGTAATGGCATCTTCAAAAACCCTAAGGTCCAGACCCGTAGTCTTTTGAAGTTTATCCAATCTGTAAACAAGCGTATTTCTGTGTATATACAGCTGTCTGCTTGTTTCCGACACATTAAGAGAATTCTCAAAGAATTTATTAATGGTCATTATTGTTTCCTCATCAAAATCATCCGGTGATTTTCCATCAAAAATCTCCTTTATAAACATTTTACACAAAGGTATCGGCAACTGATATATAAGCCTTCCTATTCCCAGTTCACTGTATGCGATCACGAAACGGTCATCAAAGAATATCTTGCCCACATCAAGAGCCATCCTTGCTTCCTTATAGGAACGGCTCACCTCTCTTATCTCCTTAACAATTGTTCCATAGGATACATGAAGATTCTTAAAACCCTTTGACACAAACAATTCATAAATCTGGTTAGCTGTTTTCGCAACCTCCTCATATCCTTCACCCTGTGCCATTTCACGGATTATTATTATATTATCTTCATCAATGGCTGTGATAAAATCTCTGGAACGACCGGAAAACATACTTCTCACACTTTCAAGAGAATTATTCTCCTTATCATTAACAGCCTCCGCAACTATTGCCACTCTTCTAACATCCGTATCAATCCTCAACTTCTGGGAACGGTTGTATATATCTACCAGCAGGAGGTTATCCAGCAAAAGATTCTTGATAAAATTATCCTTATCATATCTTTCTTTGTATGCTATCTGAAGATTCTGTATTTGAAATGCCACTATTTTGCCAACAGTATATGCATTTTCCGACCCTCCGCGAACCACCACAATATACTCCAGCTGCTGATCATCATAAACCTTAAAAAACTGATAACCCTGAATCTCCTGACTGTCTGCCGGCGACCCTGTAAAGTTACCGGCTGCCTGATGGAAATCCCCCGGCTCTTTAAAGGTTGCAGCCAATATCTTTCCCTCTGTATCAATTACCCCCAGCTCCATCTTTGTAATACTTTTCAAACCATCAATAGTGGTTTGCAATACTTGGTTAGATATCATATTTCCTTCTCCTTCGGTAAACTTAATTTAATAATTTTACCCATATAGATACATAATAATACATATACCGGAAAAAATAAAGAAAAAAAGTTTTCATTTTTGTTACATTTTACCAATAGTTGAAAAAAACACGTAAAAAAGATACAATCAAAAAGAATTTATTCCAATTAAGGAGTCCCGATATATGACTTTAAATTTCAACAAAAAAAATATAATTACATATATGCCCTACATACTTGTTTTTCTGGGGGCCGCAATATATATATCCCTGACCTTTAACAATAACGTCTGGCTTGATGAAGCATTCACCGCCTCCCTGGTCAGGACAGACATGCCCGGAGTGCTTAAACGTTCAATGAATGACACGCTTCCCCCTTTATATAACATAATACTGAAAATAAGCACCGACCTGTTTGGATATACCATACCCGTTATGAAAATAACCAGCACCCTCCCCATGATCCTTACCCTTCTTCTGGGGGCTATCGTGGTAAGAAAACGATTTGGGAGCTTAACCTCCTGTTTGTTCATCATTTCTCTCATCGTAATGCCGAATATGTTATTTTACGGTGTTGAGATAAGAATGTACAGCCTTGGTTTTTTGTTCTCCACCGCTTCCGGAATATATGTTTACGAAGTTATAAAGGAGCCCTCTTTAAAAAACCGGATATTGTTTATATTATTCAGTGTTGCAGCCGGCTATTCCCATCATTTTGCCTTTGTGACCGTGGGCTTTGTGTATTTCTTTCTTCTTTTATATTGCTTTTCCGAACAGTTAAAATACAGTAAAGATCACCAAAGGGAGGCTCATCCCCTGATCATTATTGATTTTATAAAATGTCTTGCAGCAACTTTTATACTTTACTTTCCCTGCCTTGTGGTAACCCTTAAACAATTTAAAAGTGTCAGCGGATACTTCTCAATGCCCGAGATCACTCCTTCGGTATTCATAAAGTATTGCCGTTACCCCTATACCGTGGGGTTTACTCCCTTAAGTATACTTCTATTGCTTACCATTGTCGGTCTATTTATAAATCTGGTATTAAAAAAAGGCAAAACAGTCAGGGAATATTTCACCTTATATTGTTTTATCATATATTACGGAGTCCTGCTTTTCGGCACCTGCGTAAGCAAGATCATGACTGCAAACATTTTTGTGGACCGTTATCTGTTTTTCTCTTTGGGAACATTATGGCTGTTCTTTGCAATAGAAGCCTCTTCACTTAAAAAACCGTATTTATATGCTGTGATCCTTCTTCAGATCTTCACGGGAATAGTTTCATATGATCAGGCTTTTAAAAGTGAATATACAAAGGGTGCGGATGAAATGATCTCCTGGCTTCATGAAAATACCAAAGAAGGAGATATCTTATATACCCTTGAGGATTACGAAGAACTGGCCTACTGTCTTACTTTCTATGAAAACCGGCTGACAAATGCAGAAACCCTTGACGAAGCTGTGAAAGCGGCGCAAAACTCTGATATCTGGGTGGCTGTTCTTGACGGATATGCTAAGGAACCCGATTCCTCACATCCCCGGGGAAACGCAGGCTATGCCGCATATGTAAAAGAGATCGAAGATAAAGGATATTCTCTTATTCCCAAAGGGGACTTTGCCTTTGACCGTTACCATCTGAAAATTTATTTATTGAATAAGTAAAACATACATACTGTACAAATTTATGATTATAAATTTATTAATTTTTTATCGTCACATTCCCCATCAAATGTGTTATAATCAAATTGTATTATGAAATGGATTTAATGAGTGCGGAGATTTCGTCCATGGCGATTTTTCCGGCCGAACGAAGAGGTGATAATATGGATATTGTAAGCATGCCAAATATTCCTTTAATGTCAATGTCAATGTCTCAGTCCAAGGTCATGAACGATTTTGGTGTGGCTATGTTGGATAAATCCCTTGAAACAGTCAAGGATATGGGAAATTCAATGACAAAGATGATGGAGCAGTCGGTGAGTCCGAACCTGGGAAGTCATATTGATATTTCGGTATGATCACCGGTTTAATAAAGCCATAACTTTATCCAGAAAAAATATCACAAATACACATATTATGATCGCAAGCCAGCCGGAAAATGTCAAAAGACGTGTTCCGGTTTCTTTTTTTACTTCAAGGATCTTATCAAGCGTTCCCTCACGTTTGCATATTACAATATAAACTCCGAAAGCCAATGCACCGGCCACAAGAGCAACCACCATGGAAACACCTATCATCCCCAACTTATAATCCTGTGTTATCTCCGAAGTTGCAATTTCCGTAAGGTTAAGTCCCATAGCTTTGTAAGCCTTATCCATTACAAGCATAAGCATAACATTCCAGGTATTTATAACCGCATGCATTATCATAGAAGAAAGAATACTTCCCGTAGCCTCTATCATATAACAGGCAAATATTCCTATTAAAACCGCATAGCAAAACTGATTAATATTTAAATGCATCAAACCGAAATATAAGGAGCTCAGAAACGCTGCCCCCGGTATAAATCCTGTCTTTTTATACCCTCCGTATATTACTCCTCTGAAGGTAAATTCTTCACAAACCGGTCCGAATATCCCAACCATGAATATTATAAGTAAAGAAGGCATTTGAGTAAATTCGGCAGACATTTCAATTGCAGTATTTGTAGTAAACAGCTGCGACGCCAGATTTACCACCGTAATGACCGGCATTATCAGGAAGGTAAACAAAACCACCAGCAGGGCCGTTACCGGATTAAGCTTTTTAAGCGATACCCATTCAAACACATCACAATTAAATATAAGCAAAAAAACAAACGATGGAATAAGGATCATCAATTGGGTGATAAGAAGCGAAGAAAAAACACTGATCTCCACCGCACCCGCAAAAAGCGTCGATAAAAGAATCGACGCTAAAAGATGCAATATTATTAAAATCAAAAAAAACGAATTAACACGCTTACTGACGGTTAAATTACCGGTTTCATTCATCTTACGAATTGCACATGAAGTTTACAAGCTTATCTATATCTTCAGGCTCATAAGCAACAACTTCAAGCTCCTCTATGGTACCATCGGAAAAAATATTTGCCAAAGAAACATACTGCGAAAGCTTTGACTTAAGATTCAAGCGATCTCCCTCACCGGTAACCAGCTCAACCTTTCCCTTACAACTGTCAACTACCTGAAAAAATTTCTCAATGTCATTAATCTTTGTAACTTTCATAACTATCTCCTTTCCTTTAAGCCAAGATCAATCATACAGCTTAAGCATCCTCAAAGTAACCGCCGTTACTAAATGATCCTTATTGCGATCCTTATACAACGGCTATTGCTTCAACTTCTATAAAAACATCCTTTGGAAGTCTTGCAACCTCTACGCAACTTCTTGAAGGATAACTTCCCTCGTTAAAAAATGTGGCATACACTTCATTGATATCAGCAAAATCATCCATATTTTTTATAAATACAGTAGTCTTTATAACCTTATCCATACTGCTTCCAGAAGCTTCCAAAAGTGATTTAAGATTCGTAAGTGCCTGTTTTGCCTGTTCTTTAACACCGGATACAACTTCACCGGTTTCAGGGATAACAGGTATCATCCCCGATGTATAGACCATTCCGCCCACTTCAACAGCCTGTGAATAGGGACCTATTGCCGACGGCGCTTTATCTGTGCTTATTATTCTTCTATCCATTTCAAATGCCTCTTCTCATATATTGATCATATATAATAAACTTTTAATTTAGATAACTTTATAACATTTTTTTTCAAATTTGTAAATAGCATGGTTAAACTTGTACTTTTTGTTATGCTTTTTTATTATACTTTTTTACTATGCTTTTCTCACCGATCTCTATTTTATGCTGCTTATATAACCGGCCCACAGCACGTTTAAATTCATTCTTACTCATATTGAATTCACGTTTTATGATTTCCGGATCTGCTTTATCGTTAAACGGAAGCACTCCGTCAAAGGCTTCTATAACCGCCATAACCTTATCCGCATCCTCATCGATCTGCAGATAGGCTTTTTTCCTTAAGCTGAGGGTCATCTTTCGGTCTTCTCTTATTTTTGTCACTCTTGCATCCACGATCTGACCCACTCTTATGTCCGCATACAACTCTCTTTTGGGAATAAGCGCAGAATACTCATCATCCACGGCAACAAACGCTCCAAAATTCTCACTCAAAAGATAGACTCTTCCCCGAACCTCATCACCCTCTTTATAATTATGATCGGTACTGAGATAATCATATACATTCATAGTAAGACACAATCTTGAGCTTTTATCGATATATAATGCCACAAGACACTCATCTCCGGGCTTAAGTCTTAATGTTTGCTGCTTATAAGGAAGCAGCAGATCTTTTTCAAGACCCCAATCCAGAAAGGCCCCTATCTTACCCACATCCTTGACCTTTAATAATGCAACCTCATGAAGCTTTATGTAGGGCCTGTTAACCGTTGCTATCAATCTGTCCTTACTGTCTTTGTAAATAAAGACCTCCAGTTCACTTCCTACTGCCGCATCCTTTGGCACCTGTTTTACAGGCAATAAGATCCTCTCGCTTTCCGCTTCTCTGTCGCTTGCAAGATATGCCCCATGATCGACCTTTTTTACAATTATCAAACGTTGTGTTTCACCTAACTTAAACATTCTGTCTTAATTTTCCCCGTCTTATTACACCCGCCGAAACCTGTACCTGCATTACAAACAGACCTCAGATCAAACCGGCGTTATATTTATTTACAAGGCTGTGAATCCTTTCAAACGGATCCAAAAGATCGGAAATCGATGTATCATGATTCAAAGTATCAATGATATACGCTATATATTTACTCATATCACAACTTACATAATATGGTTTTTCAAACAACTGGGGCATCTGATATACCATATTTGTGGTAAGCACCTTATCAATAATACCTTCCTCATATGCTTTATCGAAAACCTCAAGTCCCTTTGTAAACAGGCCGAAAGTAGCTGCTATAAATATCCTTCCCGCATTACGTTTCTTGAGCTGTCTCGCAACATCCAGAACACTTTCTCCGGAAGATATCATATCATCTACAACCAGAACATCCTTTCCCTCAACACTTGAACCCAGAAACTCGTGACTTACTATAGGATTTCTGCCATCAATTATCTGTGTATAATCACGTCTCTTATAAAACATTCCCATATCAAGTCCAAGCATATTAGCAAGATATATAGCCCTTCCCATACCACCTTCATCAGGGCTTATCATCATCATATGCTCCGAATCGATCTTCAGATCATGTACACTGCCCAACAGGCCTTTAACAAACTGGTAAGCCGGTGTTACGGTCTCAAAACCGGAAAGGGGTATTGCATTCTGAACCCTGGGATCATGGGCATCGAAGGTTATTATGTTATCCACTCCCATTCTGACCATTTCCTGCAACGCCAGTGCACAATCAAGAGATTCTCTTGCACTTCTTTTATGCTGACGGCTTTCATACAGAAACGGCATAATTACCGTTATCCTTCTGGCCTTTCCTCCCACTGCGGCTATTATCCTCTTTAAATCCTGATAATGATCATCCGGAGACATATGATTATCCCGGCCGCATAATTTATAAGTAAGACTGTAATTGGTTATATCCACCAATATATAAAGATCCGTTCCTCTGACCGACTCATTTATAACCCCCTTGGCTTCTCCCGTTCCGAATCGGTTAATTGTAGCATCCAATATATATGAATCTCTCTGATATCCCGCAAAAGGCAATGAATTCTTATGCTCATTCTCCCTTTCCGTTCTCCACTTCACAAGATATTTATCAATCTTATGTCCAAGATCAATACATCCTTCCAGAGGTATCATTCTGAGTGAGCCTACCGGTATCGACTCAAGATTACGTTTTTCTTCACGACTAGGCATTAATATCCTCACTTTCTGCTTGCAGCTCTCTTGATCTTAATCCTCAGATCATTAATATTTGGTTTTATCATCCTATATTTTCCATATAACCTTGAAAATATCCTCTCCGAATAACGCTGGGAAATCTCTTCAATGGAAAGATTGGTTGATATTATAGTCGATCTGTTTCTGCAGTCTCTTTCATTAACTATCAAAAACAACTGACTTAATACAAAAGAATTACTCATCTCTGTTCCCAGATCATCTATTATCAAAAGGTCGCATTCGAAAATATCCTCATGCATCCTATTGATATCTTCACTTATTTCTCCCGACCTGAAAGCATACTTAGCAAGTGTATCAAATAATTGAAATGCTGTAAAGTAAATAACAGAATGACCCTGCTTTAGTAATTCATTGGCAATACAATTGGTCAGAAATGTTTTACCGACTCCTACATCTCCATAAAAAAGTATGTTTTCATAGGTTTTATCAAAATCATTAACATAAGACTTACAGCTTTCGATTATGGTTTTCATCCTGGGAATTTCATCATCCGCATAATGATCATAAGTCAGAGTATCGAAATTCTCCGCCTTAAGTACTCTTTCAATATTTGACTGTTTATATAAACATCTTATTATTTCCTGCTTAAGGCACTTGCATTTATTTCCGTTAACATATCCGGTATCCTTGCATTCCGGACAATCATATACCGGCTCCAGATAATCCTCCGGAAAATCCGAGGATCTTAACAATTCCTTCTTGCGTGCGGAAATTTTCCCAAGCTCTTCCCTTAACGTACTTAAGGCACCCCGTTCTCCGCCGATAAGCTTCTTCCCTATTTCAAGAGAAATATCCGCTACCGACGAATCAAGTGCCTCATATTCAGGTATAGCCTCATATACCGCTTTCTTCCTTTGCAGCATAATATGCCTGTTCTTATTCTGTTTTTCTTCATAAGTACGCATTATCTCATCGTACTTTGCATTTGAGATCGACATATACACATCCTTATCTTTATCACGGACAAATTATATCATTCTACCCCTGATTTCTCAATGCATCTTCTTCAAGTTCCTTATAATTATATTTTCTTTGAGAAAAATCATTAAATCCGCCCTTAATACCCTGTACCGCTTTTTCTTTGCTCTTTTTTGAAGTCCCGGAAGGACGTTTAATGCTTTTATCCGCATGCTTTGCATCTGCTGTCTTTATATCTTCAAATACCCTTACACCGGCATTATTCCAATTGGATAAAATGGTATCCGCATATTCAAAGCTTGCACTGTGTATACTCATTACAGTCCTGGTGCAGGCTTCACAGATAATATCAATACCGAATCCGAAGATATTGGTCCATTTATATACATAAGAGATCTCCGGTTCTATAGGGTCCCTGCCTCTTATACCGAAAGCCCTAAACACTTCATATACTTCTTTTGGAGCGTTCCCTGTTCTTCTCTTAGCCTCCTCAACCGTACTGATACCTGTTTGCGCCCAGTTCTTGGCTACCGATTCAATATACTTTATATTCTTCTTCTTATTATTCGCGCAATATTCAATCAGATACTCAATAAGATCAGGTTTAAAACCATACGAGTCGTACATAAATAATATAGATGTAATTTCATCCGGCCTTAAAGTCTTACCCAAATATGCTTCCGCAACAAACAACAGCTGGCTTATACCCGGATCATTTTTAAATCCGGCAATCTCATCCTCACTGTATTCGGTCCTTCCCGTAAAATCAACCAACTGAATATTTCCTCCCGAATCAAGTCTGTCTTTAATTTTTAAATGATCATCCTCAGCAAACTTATCAGACAAAATACTGACGGCTTTATTCCCTGTCTCATTACCCGACATATCATCTTCTTCATCTTTTATCTCACTAAAATCCCATCGTTTCACTTCTTTATCAGCATTCTCCGATGGTGTATCCATTAATTGGATACAGGTAAGATTTCCGCAGGAATTAAAGCTTAATGAGAGAAGTTTTTTCTTATTCCAGTATTTTAATGCCTTTATGACATCTCTTTCCGTATAATTAAACCGATCTGATATATCATCCAGTACAACTTCATTCCCGGAATTAATACATCTTAGCAGATACAAATATATCTTTATCTGCGCATCGTTTGCTTCACACATATAATCATCTATAAAATTGTTGTTCACTATAGTAACATTTTGAGAATAATTTCTGCACAGAGTTATATTACCCATATATCACACCTGCCATTTATTATTCCCCTTATTCCCTGTACATAACGTAAAAAGTATTGATCTATCATACCTCTTAAAGCTATGCATCACATTATCTCCCCTTTAAAACACCGACAAGAACAACACCTCTTTTCTTGTGGCAATAGGGATTATAACACAGAAAAATCGGTCTGAAAATAAAATGTTATGCTCAGAAAATCCGTTCTGTAACCATCGGTAAATCTGTGGATAATAAAGAATGTTTGTACGTTTTTCATTATGCAAACCTTTGAATTGCCGAATTTAAACATTTTTAAAAATATCAGGTAACTTATTACGTTAACTTAAAAATCCACAGTCAGATTTGGGATAACTTTCCCTCTTTGACTGTGGATAAAGTGGATAATTATTGTTTTAGCAGTTCATTACCGACTTTTACTATATCTCCGGCTCCCATAGTTATCAACAGATCGCCCTTTAAACATTTTTCCAATACAAATTTTTCTATCTCGGGAAATGTGGAAAAGTAATATGCTTCACATCCTTTTTTCTTTATTTCATCACATAATAATTCGGAACTCATACCCAGGTCATCCTTCTCTCTTGCCGCATATATGGGCGCAAGTATAACAACATCCGAAAGAGTGAGTGCATCTGCAAAATCCTCAAAAAAAGCTTTTGTTCTGGTATATGTATGGGGTTGAAAAATGCAGACTATTCTCTCATGAGGATAATTGGCAGCCGCGTTAAGTGTAGCCCGTATTTCGGTTGGATGATGAGCATAATCATCTATGATCGTTATACCGTTAACCGTCCCTTTATACTGAAAACGTCTGTCAGTACCTTCAAACTCCAACAGTCCCTTTGCTATCACATCCCGATCTATACCAAGATACTCTCCGACCGCGATTGCAGCCAAAGCATTACCGACATTATGTTTCCCGGGAACCTTAAGAACGATCCTGTTATCTTCATCATTCACTCTGAAAGATGCACAGCCGTGATCGTCATAAACAATATCCTTTGCAAGGTAATCCGCATTTGCTTTGGAAGAAGACGAAACCGTTATAACTTTACAGTCAAGATCCTTAACGATCCTTTCATGATCATCAATATCCGCATTTATAACAAGAAGACCATCCTGTGGTAACAGCTTTGCAAATTTAACAAAAGAATTCCTGATGTCATTTATATCTTTAAAAAAATCCAAATGATCTTCTTCAATATTTAAGATCACATTTATTGTAGGATTAAATTGCAGAAAACTGTTAGTATATTCACAAGCCTCGGTAATAAAATAATCCGAAGCACCTACACGGATATTTCCGCCTATATTCTTAAGCATTCCGCCCACAGAAACCGTCGGATCCAAACCGGCAGCCATAAGGACATCCGTTATCATAGAAGTTGTGGTTGTCTTTCCATGGGTTCCGGCCACTGCAACGGCAACCTTATAATTCTTCATTATCTGTCCCAGAAGTTCCGCTCTTGTAAGCATTGGAATGCCTCTTCTCTTAACCTCCAGCAACTCCTCATTATCATTTCTTATTGCGGCTGTATAAACCACCAGTTCAACATCCTCTTCAATATTTCGGGCACACTGACCGTAATATACTCTAATTCCCTGACTTTCCAGCTTATCAGTAAGTTCCGATCTGTCCCTGTCAGACCCCGTAACGGTAAAGCCCCTGTCAACAAGTATTTCGGCAAGACCACTCATACTTATCCCGCCTATACCTATAAAATGAACTTTTATCGGCTTATTATAATCTATTGTATACACTTTTACACCCTTCCTCACTTATCACTTCTTTTATACCGCAGATGAATTTAAATATTTGATCTGAGCATCCGTTAATGTATCTATATGCTTACCCAAAAAAGCAAGTTTTCTTATTGCCACATCATTATCAACCTCTCTGGGAACATCTATTATCATCTTATCAAGCTTACCTTCATTTTCCACAAGATATTTTGCGGAAAGTGCCTGAATGGCAAAAGACATATCCATAATTTCCGCCGGATGACCGTCACCTGCTGCCAGATTTACAAGACGTCCCTCGGCAAGTACATATATCCACTGTCCCGACGGAAGCTCATACCCCATAATGTTTTTACGCATTTCCTGTTTTTTTACCGCATTCTTATTAAGCCAAGCCATATCTATCTCGCAATCAAAATGACCGGCATTACACAATATGGCACCATCCTTTATTACCTTAAAATCTTCTTCATCTATAACCTTCTCACAGCCTGTAACGGTTACAAAGAAATCACCAAGCTTTGCAGCCTCATTCATAGGCATAACATCAAATCCGTCCATAACGGCTTCAATAGCCTTAACAGGATCTACCTCCGTTACTATAACCCTGGCACCAAGTCCCTTTGCACGCATTGCTACACCTTTACCACACCAGCCGTAACCTGCCACAACAACTATCTTTCCGGCCACTATAAGATTTGTAGTCCTGTTTATTCCATCCCACACCGATTGACCTGTACCGTATCTGTTATCGAAGAAATGCTTGCAATCCGCATTATTAACAAGCACCATAGGAAATTTTAATGCCCCCTCCTTATCCATTGCCAGAAGTCTCAGAATACCTGTGGTCGTTTCTTCGCAGCCACCTATAACCCCCGGAATAAGTTCTGTCATCTCTGTATGCATCATATGGACCAGATCTCCGCCATCATCTATTATAATATTGGGGCCTGCCTGCAATACCGCTCTAATATGCGCATTGTATTCATCCGGGGTTGAATTATACCATGCATGTACCTCCAATCCGGCCTTAACAAGAGCCGCCGCAACATCATCCTGTGTCGAAAGAGGATTGGAACCCGTAACATACATATCCGCTCCGCCGGCCTTAAGCACCAGACATAAATATGCGGTTTTTGCTTCAAGATGTACCGATAAAGCAATCTTTTTACCCTCAAAGGGCCTGGTCTCCCCAAACTCTTTTTCAAGGGTTCTTAACAGATTGCAATTTCTTTTAACCCATTCTATCTTTCTCTCCCCGGACTCTGCCAGATTAATATCTCTTATTTCACTGTTCATTCGCATTCCTCCCAAATTAGTAATATGACTATTTATCTTTTTTTCTTCTTAAAATAAAATGCAATTCCGATGAAAATTCACTTTCATCAAGTGTTTTTTGCAATTGATCCATAAGCGGGGTAAATTTTTCGGCAAACATATCCGCAAACTCCTCATTCCCGTTTTTCCTCATCGACACACTGATAAAACGGTAAAGATCATTTATATCCGAACCGAATCTCCATTCATAAGCCACTTCAAATCCAATGGAATCCGCCATGGTTTTTATCGACTCATTTGTAAACAAATGGGTATGCGTCCCGCCCATATGCCTGTTATAACATTGCTGGAAAGCGGTTTCAAAACAGCAGCTGAAGGAAAACATAGGGACGGAAGCATACAGATATTCAATATTTTTATTATCCCTTACCGCATCCAGATTTTCTCTTAAATGTATTAAATGTTCAAGTACACCGATAGCGGAAACAACATTAGCATCGGTATTTTTTATATAATCTATGGAATCGGTAAGGCCCACACATTTAATATATTGACCTTTACCGTCTCCTATCATTTCATTTCCATGCTTTACCTCATTCTCGGATACTTCAATACCCGTCGATTCTATACCGAATTTATGCATTGCTGCCACGAAATACCCGCATCCCGCACCTATATCAAGATTCCTGATAAGGCTTACCCCGTCTTTTTTCAAACTTTCTATAAGATACTCGGCTTTGGGAACATAGATCATATTCATCCTTCGATCATAGTTCTCCTTATCCTTCATACTGTAATTTTTTGAATAATCATCTTCCACATACACCTTTGAAGCAAAATCATCAGTATCCTCACAGGCGCTGTTTAAATGAGAGCATTTTTCACAGATTATATAATCAACATTATGAGAATGCACTATCCGCCCCTTATCACTTAAAAGCTCATTACATATCTTACATCTTGTCCGTTTAGGCTGAGCATTTATGATATCTGCCATTCCATCGGCCATTTCAAGCATTCCGTCATTATTATTAAAAAAATTCTGCTTAAGTGAATTAAGATCACCGAAAGATTTTCCGTATGTTTTTACCGACATCAATTCTCTCCTATATTTATATTCTCTACTGTCCTCAAAAACACAGCATGTCCGTACCCATCAGGATACGGACATTTCAACATATCATTACATTAAATTAATACTTCATTGCTTCTTCATCACCGTTAATAACCGCTAAACCGCCCTGTGCCAATGCAAGCAGTTCATCTTCGCCGGGATATACCGTAAAGGGTGCGATCCACCCGGTTCTCTTCTTAAGCCCTTCAACCACGTATTTATCGTAAGCAATACCGCCTGTAACTATTATCTGATCAACCTTACCTTCCAGTACGGTTGCCATTGCTCCTATATTCTTTGCGATCTGCTGAATAAAAGCATCCCTTACTTCAGCAGCCTTCTTATCGCCATCCTGAACCATCTTTTCCACATCACGCATATCATTGGTTCCGCAATAAGCATTAAAACCGCCGTTTCCTACCAGCTTCTTATATACTTCTGCCTCAGTATACTTTCCGGAAAAACACATTTTAACCAGATCACCTACCGGTACGGCACCCGATCTTTCGGGTGAAAAAGCTCCGTCTCCGTCAAGAGCATTAAAGATATCTATTACCTTACCGTTCTTATGAGGACCTACAGATACTCCTCCCCCCATGTGAACCACTATAAGATTAAGATCCTTATATGCTTTACCGTTCTCTTTGGCATATCTCTTGGCTACGGCTTTTTGATTAAGAGCATGAAAGATCGATCTTCTGGGAAGCTCGGGAACTCCCGAATATCTGGAAGTGGGCTCAAGCTCATCGACCACTACGGGATCCACTATGAAAGAACGAACTCCTATGGAATCACCTATTTCTTTTGCAAGTATTCCCCCAAGGTTTGAAGCATGCTGACCGGAAACTCCTACCTTAAGATCTTCAATAAGATCCTCGGAAGTTTCATAAGTACCTCCGGGAATAGGCTTTAACATACCTCCGCGACCCACAACAAAATCCAGGGTGTTTACATCAAAATCTTTTTCCTTAAGGAAATCCATAATAATATTCTTACGAAAATCCTTCTGCGCAACTATAGATTCATATTTTGAGATCTCCTCCGTCGAATGACGAAGAGTCTCATCAAATAACAGAGTCTCATCTTCAAATACACCTATCTTGGTTGAAGTGGAACCCGGATTGATAATAAGGCTTTTCTTTCCCATTTTTTTTCCTCTCTGAATATTTTATTTATATCTGATACATTACTGTTTTTTTGATAACTCTTCGGCAACTATAGCTGCCAATGCTATGGAATTTACCTTTGTCTCGAAAGAGTCCGAACGTGAGGTAAGTACTACCGGAGCTTTTGTCCCCGTAAGGATACATCCATTCTTTACATTGGGAACCATATGAACGATTGCCTTATATGTCATATTACCCGCATGAATATCCGGGAAAAGCAAAATATCCGCATCTCCCGCAACCTTGCGTCCCATAGCTCCCTTCTCTTCTGCCGCTTCTTTATAAAGTGCTATATCAAATGACAAAGGACCGTCAACTATACAGTTTTTAATCTCTCCTTCATCATTAAGTCTTGTAAGTTCAGCTGCCTCAACCGTTGTGGGCATCTTCTCATTAACGGTTTCAAGCGCCGCAAGGGGAGCAACCTTAGGCATATTAACACCACAGGCTCTCGCTACCTCTACCGTATAATCAATTATGCATTTCTTATCTTCAAGTGTAGGATACGGCATAAATGCAACATCCGTAAGGAACAGAAGCCTGTCTATTCCGGGAATCTCAAAAACCGCCACATGAGATAAGGGCTTACCGGTACGAAGACCTACTTCTTTATTTAACACGCTTCTCAAAAAGGTTGCCGTAGGAAGCAATCCCTTCATATACATATCGGCTTCACCGTCATGTACAAGCTTAACCGCCTTAAGAGACGCCTCGGTAACATCCTTCTCATCAATGATCTTATAATCATCCATGTTCATACCGAGCTTTTCGCCGATATTTTGTATTTCATCCGCATCGCCCACAAGAATAGCATCCGCTATATCTCTTTCCTTTGCTGCTTTTACCGCTTCCAGTACAGCTTCATCCTGTGCCACGGCCACCGCCACCTTCTTTCTGCTTATGGATGAAAGATCGGCAGTTAATTCATTAAAATTCTTAGCCATTTATCATTCCTTCTTTCTATAAATATATTGGTAAAATTAAAATCCTTTCTCTTTAAACCACTCAAGTCCTTCGGCCGCGGTAATAAAATACCTGTTTTCCGTTTGAGGCGTGTTTGACATCTGTTTATGTTTTGAGGACTGTACCGACACCTCATATGAATTTCCTTCAATATAAGCAATGCATTTACAACCTGAGGCAGCAAGGGATTCATGAAGCTTAACGTACTGCCCGCTGCCCTTTGGGCTGACCTGCTTAAGATCTTCTATATAAGCCATATATACAAATCCCTTTTCATCCTTCCACTCGGAAGCAAACTCTATAATGGTCCCATATAACCACTCAATCTCATGTGCGTGTGCAACACCGTGTCCTCTGGAATAAACGATCCTTCTGTCCGGATCCGTCCACACCTTAAAACTTTCTTTTTCCCTCTCCATATTATATCTCTCCATAAATGAATATTTTTACAGCATAACAAAATAATTTTATATAAAATCAATTGATTTTTCAAGCCTATTATAGATTATACTTTTAAATCCTTAATCGGACAAAATACATTATCTCCGACAGCTTATACAGGAGAGAATAAATACGAAAATATCAACGGTCACTATAGTAGCACCTACCGGCGTAGATAATACAATAGAAAGCAAAAGACCTACCACCGCACATATAACCGCTATCAGAGCCGAACAGATTACCACCCCTTTATAATTGTTGAACATCCTCATTGCCGACAATGCCGGAAATATCACCAATGCGGAAATAAGCAGAGAACCTACCAGATTCATTCCCATTACTATAACAACCGCTATAAGTATAGCAATTATAAGATTATACCTGTCGGCATTTACACCGGTGGCATTTGCAAAATCCTCATCAAAAGTTACCGCAAATATTTTATTATATAAAAATACAAACATACTTATTACTATTATTGCCAGAATAACCGAAAAGACAACCTCATTTTTCGTAAGCGTCAGTAAGGAAGTTGAACCGAACAGGGTGGAACATACATCTCCGGAAACATTAGCGGATGTGGAAAAAACATTCATTATAAGATAACCCACCGCCAGGGCACCTACCGAGCAAACAGCTATGGCCGCATCTCCTTTTATCTTTGCATTCTTTCCCGTTCTCAACAGAAACACTGCCGCCAGTATCGTAAGAGGCAATACAATAACATTGTTATTTATCATTTTGAATACACTTGCCACAGCCATTGCGCCAAAGGCCACATGCGAAAGGCCGTCACCTATAAACGAATAACGTTTAAGAACCAGCGTTACTCCCAGTAATGATGCCGATAAAGAGATAACAACCGATACCACAAACGCATATCGAACGAAGGGGTATGAAAAATATTGCTTAAACAACTCTATAATACTCATTCCTCACTATTCCTTGATCTTATATTTGTATTGGCTTTACAATGATCACTGTGATGCTGATGAAATGCTCTCCAGCTTTCACTTAACAGATAATCATTCTTGGAACCGAAAAACACCTGCTCCCTGCCTATCTGTAATATTTTATTGGAATGTCCCATGGCCTCATCCAGATCATGACTGACCATAACTATGGATACACCTGCTTTGTTCAGATCGGATAACAGACCATAAAATTCACAAGTCACTTTATAATCAAGGCCGGTAACCGGTTCATCCAGGAGCAGAAGTTTTCCCGTTGCACATAAGGCTCTTGCCAGCAAAACTCTCTGTTGCTGTCCTCCCGAAAGTTCCCGGTAACATTTCTTTCGAAGATCATATACATTCATTTTTTTCATATTCTCTTCCGCAGTCTTTTTATCCTTCTTACTGTAGAATGGCCGCAGACCGCATTTACTTAAAGTACCGCTTATTACTATTTCCTCCACCGAAGCCGGAAAATCTCTTTGAAAATCCTTATTCTGGGGAAGATATCCAATCTCATTTTTTCTGATCTCCTCAGCGAAAATGATTTCTCCTCCCATAGGTTTGTTAAGATTCATCAACGCCTTCATCAAAGTACTTTTGCCGGCACCGTTTTCTCCGATAATACATAGATAATCACCTTCTTCAACATCAAAATTAATATTCTCGGTAACTACCTCTCCGTCATATCCAAGTTTTAAATCCCTGCAACTTATATATACCATAATCTAAACACCCTCATTCATCCAAAACAATACATATAAGAATAATTTTATTTGACAATATTACCATATTTAATACCTGATGTGAAGTATCTTCCCCGTTAGCAGATATCATCATAGACAACCGGATAAGCCGCATGATAAAATATCTTACGATATCCGGTATTATTTTAAACCGGTATAATATATTTCGGACCAAATATAAGGACATATAACGAAATGATACGAGACGTAGACATAAACGAAATATCTGACGGAAAAAAATACCGTTCTTCCGACCTGGTTAAGATCGGCTGTTCGGATTGTGCAGGTTGTTCGGATTGCTGCCGTCAGGTTGAAGATACCATCCTTCTGGATCCTTATGACTTATATCAGCTGCAGGTAGGTATAGGCGAAACCTTTGATTCCCTGCTCTTAAAGAACCCGTCGCCTGTGATCGAGCTTGGCATAGCCGACGGGTTGTTGCTACCTCATTTAAAAGTAAACAATGATAAAGGAGCCTGCCCCTTTTTAGATACTGCGGGCCGGTGCTCAATACATGCTTATCGTCCGGGCTTCTGTCGTTTATATCCCTTAGGACGCATTTATGAAGATAATGGTTTCAAATATTTTATACAGATACATGAATGCCCTTACCCCAACAAGACAAAAGTAAAGATCAAAAAATGGCTTAATATAGACAATCTGCCCCAATATGAAACTTTTACACTTAAATGGCATGATCTTTTAGAGATTAAACGAAAGGAAATGAACAATATTACCGATCAGTCGGAGCGTTCAAAATATATGGTTGATTTTCTGAAACAATTCTATCAGACTCCCTATGATATCTCCCGTTCCTTTTACGAACAGTTTAATGAAAGGCTTAACTCCGATTCCTGCAGCTTCCCGGAATGATCAGGTCCTCCACGGTATCAATAAGTTCCGATATATGTTCCTTAGTATGTTTTATACGAAGTTCTCCCAATTCTCCTTTTTTAAGATCGGTACTCATTATAAGATAAAGGAAGCGGATATAGGAAACCAGCTTTATCTTCCTTAAGATAACCTCAATCGTTTCTTTATCAAGACCTTCATAATAATCTTCTATTATAAGTTCCCATATCCGGTCGGCTTTTTCCTTGGATATTCCAAGAAAATTCATTGTATTATCCGGCTCATCTTCGGAAAACAGCTGGTAGGTTACATACAGAGCCTGCAGATCAAATATGGGATTCCCAAGACACAGGGTATCCATATCAATAAGCATCATCTCTCCATCGACTACCATTACATTCTTCATCTGAATATCCCCATGCGTAACGTGGGGATCATAAGGCATGGAACTTATAAATCCTCGGTATCTTATAATTTCATGCTCATTAAGACACTGTTCGATCACCTCTAAATAATCGGAAAACGTCTCCCTTACGTCCGGTAATTCTCCCTCCTTCATTGATGTTGAATGAACCAGACATATCATATCAACATAGGAACTTACTATATCCTCTATGGACTTCTCTCCATCAATGACTATATCATTAAGGGTTTTTGCATTAAGAAGTTCAAAAACCGATCCGTAATCCTCTCCAACCCTGACTATATCATAGGAAATAGCCGTGGGGATACCGTTAATAAATGCTTTCCTGGCCATCTTCTGCTCATTAAGGATCATTGGGATACTGTCTTTTCCTTTATACACCTTAACGATGGTTTCCGCATCGAGCCTGTATACTGTCCCAAAAAAACCCTTTCCTATTATTTCACAATCCTTGACCGACACTTCCCGGTAAGCTTTTTGAACCTTAAGAAGTTCGGTAAATCCCGTGGTTTCAAAAATATCATAAACATCCCTGGATACATTATTTACCGATACCTCATTTCCGATAAGCTTACGTATTTTCATAAGCACTCTCAAACCGGCACTTGATATGTATTCAAGTTCCGAAGCATCAAAAACCGCCGAGGTTATCTGTTCTTCCTTAAGTGCCTTCATTATCTCTTCCTCAAATCCCGAGGCGTTTGTACTGTCAATTCTTCCGTTTAAAGCAGCTGTCATTATATTATCAGTTATTTTTATATCCATTTTTCCCCCTGTACCGGCCGAACTCATCTTAATGATCTATCCTGTTTTGTAATGACCGTCCTGTTTAAAGTATAACTTTTTACTATTGCAAATTCAACATTCATTCCCGCATCCGTAACCGCTTTGCCAAGCACCTGCTTCCCGTAAAAGCATAGTACTCCGGCAAATTTATAAGGCTCTTGCAAATACCCACATAATATATTAATATTATATGATGTAGTAATCAAAACTATATCGGAGGCATAAATGTACAGAATAATAATTGACAGCTGTGGCGAATTAACCGAAGAAATGAAAAAGAATCCCCATATAAGCAGTGTTCCCTTAACCCTGATGGTAGACGGAGAAGAAATTATAGATGATGAAACCTTTGATCAGGCTTCCTTTCTCAGTAAAGTAGCCAAAAGTATCAAAGGACCAAAATCCGCCTGCCCTGCTCCCGGACTTTTTCTGGAAGAGATTGAGAAAGAAGAAGATCATGTATATATAGTCACCTTATCCGCACAGCTAAGCGGCTCCTATAACAGTGCCTTAACCGCGCAGAAAATGTATGAAGAAGACCATCCCGGGGATACATCCAAAAAAATACATGTCTTTGATTCCAAATCAGCCTCCATCGGTGAGACCCTAATTGCTCAAAAGATCCGGGAATGTGAAGATAATACTATGTCCTTTGAAGAAGTTATTAAAAAGGTAGAAGAATATATAACTTCACAACATACCTTTTTTGTCCTTGAAACCCTGGAATCCTTCAGAAAGAACGGACGTATCAGCTGGCAAAAAGAAAAGATTGCTTCCGTACTTAATATAAAACCTGTCATGGGATCTACGGATATAGGCGGAATAACCCAACTGGCCAAAGCCAGAGGAATGATGAGTGCTTTGGATAAAATGGTGGACTGTCTATTGACCGTTACCAAAAATACAGAAAGCAGGATCGTAGCCATATCTCACTGTAATTGTCTTCACAAAGCCGAAATTCTGAAGAATAAATTACTGGAAAAGGCCAAATTCAAGGATATATTTATACTTGATACAGCAGGTGTATCAAGTCTCTATGCCTGTGACGGCGGAATCATTATGGTGGTTTGACTTCAGCCGCCTTAATGAGCCTTCTCCTGCTCCTCCTGCTCCTTCTTAACTTCCTTATATCCAAGAAACAGTTCATCATTTACCAGGCGCCTTCCTTCGTAAACAAATGAAACATTTTCAAGAACAGTTCCGCTGGTTTCATCCCTTATTTCCAATTCGATATCGGCACTGCCTTTTTCTTCATTAAATACCGGTTTAATGTCTGCATTGTCAAAAAGCCTCATTAACCATTTATCATTAATTATCCTTTCATCATAAACAACTGCCTTCGCGGTAAAATCATCATCGCTCAGCTGAACCAGATAATCTTCCAGTTCCTCCTGTTTTATAAGATTTTCTCTCTTAAAATCCAGGTACTTTTTTTCCGCAAGGAGCCATGAAGGATCTTCTCTGTGATCCGCAAGATCATAATTCTCATTTATATATTTACCCACATATGCGGTAGATTTAAGAGCTCCGGACATATTGGGATGAAGGTTGTCTATGGTATAATCCGTATACAGATCATGAATATCCATATTCAGCATATTAACATATTCCAAATTATCATATTTCTGCGCTACCTTCTCCAAACTATTTGCAACGCGGACATTTAATTCTTCAACCGGATGCGGCAAATATAACCCAAGAACTTCTATATGCTGTTTTTCACAAAACTCCACAATTTTTATAAAATAATCATAATTTACTCCGGCAAGATCTACCTCGATATCATCCATAATAACCGATTCCGACGCTTTCCCAAAGCTGCCCAGATTAGTAAGGGCTCCCTTTTCAACATTTAACATATTCCTATAATTAAAATCCTGTTCTTCAAGCTCATTCCACCTGTTATGAAACATAATAAACGACCATAGGAAATCATTTCTGTCCTCATATATATCAAACAGATCCTCTACAGCTTCCACTTTTGTATCTGTAAACGGAAAAATATCAAACTGAGTATGCTGCGCTTCTACCGCTGTCCACATATATTTACCGTTACCTATATCATTAAATTCCTTTACCCCCATCAGATCTATCACTACAAGCTTGGGTTTTTTATATCTTACCGCTTCCTTAAGGATATAATAATCTTCAGCCGGAGTACAATTTGAAGAGCCGAAATTATATGAAGAAATACCGTAATCCTTCCACAATTCCATAGGTAAAACACTGTTAAGCATTATTGACGTACCCATCAAATAACAATCATACTCCGTATCTCCTTCAATAAAATCCGTATATTTTATCCTTGAGGATTTTTGTTCCAATAACATGGTGCATTTCCGCAATGCAAAAAACAGTATTATCAGAAATACCAAAACGGACAATATTCGTTTTAAATTAACAGACATATTTTTATTCATAAGACCTTACATCTCCAAAAACCGATCAGCATTACTAGAACTGAAAATATATAAATCCGGCTGAATCATAACCAGAACCCCATATTCCAAACATCAGAATAAAACATATTGATGCAACCATTACCGCAATCCTGCACCAGTAATCCTGTCTTGCCAGTACTTCCCTTATCTTTATTCCCTTCTTCTTTTGTATATCCGCAAATATCAATAAACCAATACACATAAGCATAAGATTGAAATTTTTACTATCAAGTCCAAGAGTATATAAAGAACCATCAAAAAGTATCCACGGATTGTAACAGGTAAATATTGACTTAATTACATCTAACGCCACGGTTAAACTATTAGCCCTGAAAAAAATTGCGGCAAACGAAAAAAGCGAATATGTTATAACCATCTTAACAAGCCTATTACCTATATTATTTCCATTTATTCCAAGTGCTTTTGCAGCTTTTTCTTTTACAGGTTTTAACACTTCACCCACAACTTCATAAATCCCATTAAGACCTCCCCAAATCGCAAAAGTTAAATTTGCTCCATGCCATAAACCACTTGTCAGAAAAATGATCATAATATTAATATATTTTCTAATCTTACCTTTTCTGCTCCCCCCAAGCGGAATATATACATAATCTCTAAACCAGGAAGTCAAAGAAATATGCCATCCGCGCCACAAAGAAGAAACTGAATCTGCTAAAAAGGGCGCATTAAAATTATCCATAAGCTTTATACCCAGTATCATAGAAGCCCCCATAGCAATAGTGGAATATCCCCCAAAATCACAATATACCTGAATAGAAAAAAGCAATGCTGCTATAATAAGATAATAACCTCCGTACATATTCGTATCCGAATATACCTTATCTACATATATAGCAATCCTGTCGGCAAGTACAACCTTAAGGAAATATCCCCATAGCATCAAAAAGAATCCTTCACGTGCTCTGTCAAATTCAAATACCGTATTTCCATCAAGCTGCTTAAGAAGATTTCCGGAACGCTCAATAGGACCTGCCACCAGCTGTGGAAAAAAAGACACAAAAAGAGCATATTTTAAGAAATTCTTTTCAACAGCTATATCTTTTCTGTATACATCAATAAGATAACCAAGAGCCTGAAGAGTATAAAAGGAGATCCCGACAGGCAATAAAACACTAAATGCCGGTACCTCTGCACTGATATTCAAATTTGATAATAGCTTAGAAATAAGTGATAATGTATATTCAGCATATTTATACACAAAAAGTATTGATAGATTCAAAACACATCCCAATATCATAACAGTCTTTTTTATACTGTCTTTTTGAGCTATGTCTATGAATAATGCCCCTATATACGTAATAAAAGTAGATGCAAATAATAATAAAGCATACATGGCATTCCAGCTCATATAAAAATAATAGCTGGAAATAAGCAGCCAGATGTATCTTACTTTTTTAGGAATAATAAAATATACAATTACAACAATCGGGAAAAAAATAATAAATTGGAGCGAATTAAAAAGCATATTTGGTCTCCCACATTAACACAACTGGAGTCGCTGCCAAAGCAGTGACTCCATGTGCATAATTATAGTATTATAAATATTTATTTACCTGACCTTAACCTTAACGGTAACCGTTTGGGCCGTAGAATCTACAAACTGTCCCTTCCATTCAGGCTCCAGAACAAGACTGTAAGACTTATCTGCTGTAAGAAGTTCAGGGTTTGTACAATAAATAATTGCCTTTCCTGCCTTTAACGTCTTATCTGTTATTCCCGCAGGAACTGAGTCTGCTCCAGTCTTATCATAGGTTACTGTAAATGCATTCTTAACAGCCTTTGCATTTGCATCACTGATCTTAATTCCGCCATTATCAGCCTCTGTATCAATGACCGCATTA
>JAILKH010000046.1 GCA_024693925.1 Lachnospiraceae bacterium
TATCCTTTTTTTCACTAATGATAATCAGTTATATTGTCGATGTATACAGGGATAAGCTTTCCTGTGAGCATGATTTTACGGTAGTAGCTTTATATATTTCTTTTTTTCCGCATATAGTATCCGGACCCATAACAAAAGCAAGAGATATTATGGGCCAGTTTAAGAAGATAAACCCGATCAACAAAAAAGAGGTTTATTACGGAATTCAGATTTTTGTTACCGGAGCCTTTAAGAAGGTACTGATAGCGGACCGGCTTGCGGTGTGCTCCAATGCAATATATTCAAATCCGATGGAATATTCGGGTCTTTCGCTGCTGCTTGGAATCATCTGCTATACGGTACAATTGTATTGTGATTTTTCGGGATATACGGATATGGCCACGGGAATTGCCACCATACTGGGTTTTAAACTTGCCGCGAACTTTGATCTGCCCTATATAGCAAAGAATCCCACGGAAACCTGGAAGAGATGGCATATAAGTCTTTCCTCCTGGCTGCAGGAATATGTATATATTTCCCTTGGAGGAAATCGAAAAGGAAGGCTTAGACAATATATAAATCTTATGCTTACAATGGTAGTCGGCGGTCTGTGGCACGGATTTTCCATGACCTATGTTATGTGGGGAATACAGTGCGGTCTCGGTCTGTGTGTCCATAAGATATATAAGGAGATAACCCGGGATAAACCGGGTTCAAAGAATCTGTTTGCCGATTTTTTGCGTATTCTTTTCACCTATCTTTATTTTACCATGGGTACGGTGATATTCAGGGCGGGATCATTAAGGGATGCCTTTGTTATATTTAAGCGGATATTGAGTTTAGCGCAGGGAGTGGAATATTATTATACATATTTCTTTGTATTTTTTGCGTTAATGATAATTGCATATTCGGTTGCGGCAGTAAAAAATCAGGGGCATGGATTTTATGTAAACTTAAATCTTGAAGGCTTTTGGCAGAGGGTGGTATTGATCTTTGTTATATTATTGACGGTCATATACGGGTACTTTGGCAACAATGTATTTATCTATGCTCAGTTTTAAGAAGGTATAAATGTTAAGAAAATGTTAAAAAAAGAGTAAAATTCGTAAAGAAACCTTTATTTTATTTGTTTAATGTGATATAAAGAAATATAGTGCGTAATAATAACTTAAGGAAATAAATATATTAAACGGAATTTATTAATGTAACAGGTATACAAAAGTAAGGAGGAACTATTGGTGAGAAACAAAAGGTTTTTGGCATTATTGTTGGGAATAGCAACCACGTTATCATCTTTCAGTCTGGATGTAAGTGCGGCTACACAGGATTTGCTTACAGTGCAGTCTGACAGTGTTATCGTTGAAGCAACTGAAGCGGATACGGATGCGGATGTTATTATTTCTTCGGAGAGTACGGACGGATCAGGGGAAAATAAGGACAGTGAAAGCATTATTATTAACGAGGCTAAGGATGATATTATTGTGGAAGAACAGAGCGGATCTGATATTATCCTTGAGCCGGCCGAAGATAAGGCAGTATCGGATAATGCGGCCGCAGATTCGCAGACCCTTATCCTTGAGGAGGACTCCTTATCATTAACAGGTGAGATAAGTGCGGATTCAAGAGTTGCGACACCTTTTGATACGGAAAATCCAACACTTACGCTTGCAGCCGGTTATGATAGTTTAAAAAAATGGGATCTGGATTATGTAATAATACCGGCTTGTGTTACATATATTCCGGCAAGTACGGATCTGTTTAAGGAAAATGAGAAGATTAAGACAATTACCTTTGAGAGCACAAATACTTTAAAGACCATACAAGACGGTGCTTTTCTTAATTCGGGGATCACTAAAATAGTTTTTCCCACTTCAATTACGGAAATACAAAGCAGTACCTTTGAAGGCTGTACAGAACTTTCACAGGTTGTTTTTAATAATGTTACGACTATAGGAAATTATGCTTTTAAAGGCTGTACCAAGCTTACGACCTCCGGTATAAGCGGAGGAACGAAGGTGACTTCCATTGGTGATCATGCTTTTGATAATACCGGTTTTACGGCGCTGTCGCTGCCGGCCATGACAAAAAGCTCTATTTCGGTGGGAGAAGGAGCATTTGCCAATTGTTCGTCCATGACTACAGCTAATCTTCCCAAGGGTTTTGATACTATACCCAAAAACTGTTTTTCCGGTTGTAAGAAGCTTACTTCCGTAACTATAGGTAACAATACAGAGGCTGTAGAAGAATATGCCTTTTATAATTGTTCGGCCCTTATAGAGGTTGATTTTGCAAATGTGGTATCAATTGCGGGTTATGCCTTTGACGGATGTTCCAAGATAGAGACTATAGACCTTCCGGAATCGGTATATGAAATAGCAGAGCATGCTTTCTACAGATGTAATAATCTTAAGAAATTATATATAAGATACAGAAATCCCAAAACAGGAATTGCGGATGATATTGAATTATCGAAAGATCTTGTATATTTTCCGGCTAATCTTACCATATACGGATATGGCGGAAATGTTGAAGAATATGCAAATAATAAGGGGATTGATTATGTTTCGCTTCTTGAAGAGCATAAGGTTACCTTTAATTCCGATTCCGCAACTAAGGTTTCTTCTTATAAGTTCGGAAAGGTGGGCTCCAAAACAACGGGAACTACCATTACGGCAGCTGTCGGAGAGACGGTAACTATTCAATTGACTACACAATACGGCTGGACCTGCATAAATATTTATGATACAAAGGATAAGAATCATGATACTATTCCTTTTACCTTTGTGGGGGGAAATTCAAGTACACAGTTATTTTCATATGTGATGCCGGATCGTGATTCGGAGGTTAAGATAGAGGCTATCAGTAAGGATGCGATATCTAAGGGTACCTTAAGATATGAGCTTACGGGCTATGATTTTAATTATATTCCCGAATATGATTCTTCTGGAAATCTTATAGGATATACTACGCCCACTTCGGGAAATAAGGCTCAGTTAAAGATTTATACAATTTATGACGGTAAGGAGTATGAACTTGGTCCCTGGCTTTCTACCTATAAGACTACCAATACCAATGTCGCTTCGATCACAAGTAACGGTGTTATAACCGCGGTAGGTAAAGGTGAGGCTACAATTACTTATACAACTACGGGATGTAAAGCTCAGACATTCGTTGTATATGTATCCAGTGATGTTAAGTTAAAGAGCCTTGATTTTGATCAGGAACAGTTAGAGTATGATTTTGAGGATGCAAGATACGGAGTTGTAAGTACCGTAACAAGAAGTTTTGAAGAAAACGGAGAGATTGTTACAAGAACAGTTCCGTTAATAAGATATTTTAAATCGGATCTTACCAATACTGCGCAGACCTTTGATCTGTATCTTATTGCTTTGGATAGTACCAGTGAAAAGGTAAATGTGAAAGCAAACTGGAGTATTGATGATACAAGCCTTGCATCTTTGGCAAATACATCAAATTATGATAGTGTTAATAAAATAACGGTTAAGCAGGGAGTGAGCGGAGAAACAAATATTATAGCTTCCTACGGGTCCGGCAGTAATATAAAGTACGCATATGCCGTACTTCAGATATTGGATCCCGCGCCCATGCCCACTTCTTCCACGTATATGGTAAATACCCAGTGTACATATGTTGCCGATAAGGATGAAGCTTATAATAATGACGGAGCCTTGGTAGAGATAATAGCTTCCGAGAATTATCCCATTGCCCCTAAAGATATGTTACCGTTATTGTATGTAAGTACCAAGGTTAATGATACGACCACCTTTAAGGGAATTATAGTAAAATATGTCGGTCCTTCTAAAGATAAAGCGAGAGGATATATATACAGACTGTCGGTAATAGAAGGTAAATACGGTGATACCAAGGTTAATACACTTAAGGATGGTCAGGCCATAAACTATTCTGGTTCCACTCAGCTTTATATGAGAGGAAAGTTTGCTTCCGATGCTGAGGATAATCTTGCAGGTGAAGATTATTATATTCCTCTGACGAACCTTACTATATTTAATCAGAAGCTTAAGCCCACCGTAAATCAGGCGGGAACCATAAATACCTTCTATAATTCCAATTGTTATGCTCCGGAGGACAATGGTTTCGCCGGCTGGACAGAAGTTCTCGGAGAGGATGCAAAGAAGGATACGGATGATTATTATTTTGAATCAAATAAATTTATGTTTATGTCCAAAACCATAGGACAGGTAAGTATTACCCAAAGCTATGAGAAATCCTCGGCGGAAGTGGATTATGACGGTGTATATCGTGAAGATGAATATGTCGGGGACGAAGCTAACAGCGAGATAGCGGATTATGTGAATCATGTTGCGGGAGATAATGCAGTAAGGACAAGACTTATTTCCGAACCTAATTATGCTTACTTTGCGGATAACAGTAAATATAAATCAAAAGAGAAGAAGAACGGAGTATATTTTGACTCCTTTGCAAACAACTTTGAAGTATTGGAATCCGAAAGCGGAACAGGCTTTATCATAAGGCGTACAGCCAATGAAATGGCTCAGATAAACGGTAACGATGTTACCAGCGGATATCTGCTTATCTACTATAAGGGATATAAAGATCCTTATGTATATAAGCTTAATCTTGGCATTTCAAATAAAGGACCTTCTTATACCTTGTCGCCTTCTTCGGCCTCAGACAGCTGGTTAAATTATAATACAGGTAACAGAAATGAGATCGTGTTTGAAGCAGGTCTGTTTACAACCGTAAATAAAAAAATAACTTCCATGCTTCAAAATGAAGATATGGCTGAGGGTTATCCCTATATCGAACAGGATACCAGTACAAGGAAGAACGGATGTGTTTATAATAAGGCTGTGGAAGTAGGCGAATATAGCCGGGATAATGATATTAACGTATTGAAGATCGTTAAGAACCAGTCCTATCCCGGAACGAGCAAAGCAAATATCGTACTTAAGAAAAACTGGTGGGATAAGGAGCTTAAGTATACCTATACCGTAAAAGAATCAAGTAAGACTCCTACAGGTAAGCTTTCGGCATCTAAGATTTCATTAAATAACAATTTTACCGGTGAAAATACTGCCAGAGAGATAACCTATAAAGTGAATATGGGACCGTGTACGGTAACGGCAGAATTTGAGCCGGACCCCACAAAGAAACAGACGGATACCGAATTCGATAAACTGACCGTAACCTGTGAGTCTGCAGGCGATGGAAGTCAGGAGCTTATAATTAAGGCTTTTGTTGAAGATGAAAGTATTGCTAAGGGAAATTATGCATATACTTTAACGCCGAAAGCAACATTTGAAAAGCAGTCCGTAGAGCTTAAAACCGTTAAGTTTACCGTAAATATTACAGATAAGCAGCCTACGATTAAATTAAATAAGACCGCTTTATCTTATAATATTAATTATCCGGGACTTGAAACTTATAAGCTTAATGCAACCTTCGGTTCATTGCCGGCAGGTGGTAAAAATGCGAATTTCGAGCTTGATTTTTCGGAATGTGAGCTTGTTCCCACGGCAAAATCGGGAACATCTGCTTATAATATGGCATTAGCTGTAAAACAAGCGTTTAAAATAAGAAAGTTTGAATACAATGAGGATACAAAAAAGTTTGATTTCTGGTGTACGCTTGGAGAGGTAGAAGGCTATTCGTCCTTTAAGTGTGCATATAACCTTACGGGGTTAAAGCTTGACGGTGCAGAGCTTAAGGCAGTTAAGGTAACTATATCTTCACATGAGAAGACACCTACTATATCCGTTAAGGGAACCGGAAAGATCAATACGGTAGATTCATATTCGGAGATTACCCTTAAACCTACCATAAAGAATCTGGTAAATCCCGAAATAGTATCAATTAATTATGAGGAATATGATTCCGATGCAAGGGATTATGTTACAAATAACAGATTTAATATAGAACGGGAGACAGATGAGGATGAGGATACAACTCTTGCATACCTGACAGCTTCACATTCAAAGGATACTGAGGGTAAGGATACCTGTACAGATGAGATGCATAAGCTTATATTTAAGTATAAAATAGGTGGTGAGGTTATAGAAACGCCTGTATTCACGGTTAAACCGGTACAGACTACACCGACCCTTACGGCGGATCCCGCATCTGCCACATTCATTAACGATGCATTATTAGAAAACAGAGTAGCAACTGTTGAACTTACAAAGACTTCTGTTCTTAATGCGGTCATTGATACAGAGGCTGATAATGGCGGAATTAAGATCAGTGATGCAAATGCAAAGGCTGTTAAGAATGCATTTACAGTAACCTATGATAAGACTGGAGCAGACTCAGTTCCTGCAGGAATAACAGATAAGACATTAAAGGCAGGAAAGGCAGTGATAAGATGTACACAGCCTGAGCTTTTAACAGTAGGGAAGACCTATACTCTTAAACTGGAGCCCGAATGGAAAGGACAGTTTGTTGATTCTACGGCCCAAACGGTTACCGTTCAGGTTAAGGTCAGGTAAATAAATATTTATAATACTATAATTATGCACATGGAGTCACTGCTTTGGCAGCGACTCCAGTTGTGTTAATGTGGGAGACCAAATATGCTTTTTAATTCGCTCCA
>JAILKH010000047.1 GCA_024693925.1 Lachnospiraceae bacterium
GATAAGACCCCTTGAAGACGACAAGGTAGATAGGTCATAGGTGTAAGTGCAGTAATGCATTAAGCTGAATGTTACTAATAGGTCGAAGGCTTGACCTAAGATTGGTTCATAGAATTTCAGTATTCGGTTTTGAAGGTATGATAGTTTAGATAATAGAGACTATGAGTAACTCTCATAGTCTTTTTTTTATCAAACGGCTCTTATTTTGAGCGAAAAGATATAAATGTTTAGATTAAAGTAGAAAACATATGTTAATATGTTTATAATTAAAATGTATATGATTAATTATTTTATTTAATCATTGTATTTGTTGTATCGTTAATTAATGAAATTCTTTATAACAAAAGAGGGTAAAGTATGAAGGAATGTAATGATATCAGAGAAATTGAAAAAAGATGTTTGGAAGAGGAAGCCTTATATCAGTTTACTGAATTTTCTCAAAGTGAAGCCTTGAAATTAGGATCATTTATATATGAAAAGAGTAAAAAATTTCCAAAACCTGTAGCGATTGAAATACGTATAAATCACTTGACCGTATTTTCTTTTTATCCTGATGGTACAAACAAAAATAATTCGTTTTGGCTTAAGGCTAAAGCAAATACAGTTGACATGACACAACATTCCTCGTTACTTTTTTGGACGGATGTTCAACTATCGGGAAGCTCACAGGAAGATAAAAGGATGCCTTATAAAGAATATGCTTGTTGTGGTGGAGGTTTCCCGCTTATAGTAAAAAATATTGGTGTCGTTGGCAGTATATGTGTTTCGGGGTTGCCGCATATGGAGGATCATAAGGTTATTATAGACTCTCTTAAAGAATATTTGAATTATGATTGATGAAGGTTTGGATGAATACAATAAGTGTGAATTATGTCCCAGAAAATGTGGAATTAACAGATATAAATCTATAGGGTATTGTCGTTCTGAAGCAAATGTGAGAATTGCAAGAGCAGGTTTGCATTTTTGGGAAGAACCCTGTATTTCGGGAGAAAAAGGATCCGGAACTGTTTTTTTTACGGGATGTAATTTGAATTGTGTTTTTTGCCAAAATAAAGAAATAAGTAAAAATTTAAAAGGAAAAGATATTTCAATCAACAGGCTTGTTGAAATTTTTTTTGAACTTAAAAGTAAAGGTGCTAACAATATAAATATCGTTACAGGGGATATTTTTATTCCATCAATAAGATTAGCTATTGAAGATGCAAAGCAGAAGAAATTAGATATTCCGTTTATTTTAAATTCTTCCGGATATGTTTCTGTTGATAGTATAAAAAGTTTGGAAGGCTTAATTGATATTTATTTGCCGGATTTTAAATATATACGTTCCGAAGATTCTGTTAAATACAGTGGTGTGCCGGATTATGTCAAGGTTGTAAAAAGTGTTATCGAGGAAATGGTAAGGCAACAGCCTTTAGTTGTAGTGGATAATAAGAGTGGGATTATGAAAAAAGGTGTTATAGTCAGACATCTTCTTCTTCCGGGAATGGTTATTCAGGCAAAAATGATCATTAAATATTTATATGAAAAATATGGTGACCGGATTATTATAAGTTTGCTTAATCAATATACGCCTAATGGTGAATTGGATATGTATCCGGAAATAAACCGAAAGATACGTGAGGCTGAATATAGAAGCCTTTGGCATTATGCAATGAATCAGGGAGTTACTCAAGCATATATTCAGGAAAAGTCGGCAGCAAATAAATTGTTTATTCCCAAGTTTGATTTGAGCGGGGTATGATCTGAATATTATATTTAAAAATTATTATTGTTATAACTGGAGACAAGCATGGAATATAGTCAGGGATTAGAGATAGTTAATAAATTAGAATCGAATATAAATAAAGTGGTAATTGGTAAGGAGAGAGTTGTTAAATTACTGATCACAAGTATAATTTCCGGAGGTCATGTTCTTTTGGAAGATATGCCGGGTACAGGAAAAACTCTTATGGCTAAATCTTTTGCTGCTTCTTTTGCAGGGGATTTTTCGAGGATTCAGTTCACCCCGGATCTGTTACCTGCAGATATAACCGGGTTAAATATATATGATCAAAGTACAGGAAAATTTAATTATATTAAAGGTCCCGTTATTACAAATGTTTTACTTGCTGATGAAATAAACAGAGCCACACCAAGAACACAGTCGGCTTTATTGGAAGCTATGGGAGAAAAACAGGTTACCGTTGATGGTAAAACTTATGAATTAAAGGCTCCGTTTATTGTTATAGCTACTGAGAATCCTATTGAAACTGCCGGTACATTTCCGCTTCCGGAAGCTCAACTTGATAGATTTATAATGCATTTATCTATGGGCAAACTAACGGAGGAAGAAGAATTAAAAATGCTTAATACGATCAACGAACAAAAAGCGGATATTTGTATTGAACCGGTCTGTAATTGTAATGATATTTTGGGATTGATGGTATTGGCAGAAAATATTTTTATACATAATGATCTCAAAGAATATATTGTGAAGTTGGTTCAAAAGACCAGAAATAATGGCTTGATCCAAATGGGAGTAAGTCCAAGGGGTACACTTTGGCTTCTTAAAGCAGTAAAAGCTTATGCTTTTATAAATTCCAGAGAATATGTATTGCCGGATGATATAAAAGAATTAGCAAAATATGTATTGGCGCATAGAATTATAACATATGCGGGTAGGGATATTGAAACAAAGAGAAAAATGATAAATGATATATTGAATACTATCGAGGTGCCTTCAGAAGAATGGAGAGCATAAAATGAAATTAATAATAGCATTAATATTTTGTGCATTTTTCTATTATGCGCAACTTTTTATTTACAGAAAATTTTGGAATAAAAGTTTTTTTGTTGATATAAATTTTGCAAAAACTGTCGTGCGGGAAGGTGATCATAATCAACTTATCGAAGTTATAACAAATGATAAAATCCTTCCGTTGCCTATGGTACAGATAAAGTTTGCCATAACTAAATCTTTTATATTTAAGTCATATGACAATTCGGCAATAACCGATCAATACTATCGAAATGATTACTATTCTATAATGCCATACAGAAGGATAACAAGAACATATGATTTTACATCTTCAAAACGCGGTTATTACAGAATGAAGGGAATGGATGTTATTTGTAAAGATTTGTTTCTGTCCGGAATGTGTATAAAATCATATAAACATGAAGCTGCGGTGTGTGTTCTTCCGGCCCGAGTGTTGCTTGAAGAGTTTACTATAAAGGCTAGAGAATTATTTGGCGAAATAGTTGATAGGTATAATCGGAATGAAGATCCTTTTGAATATGCCGGAATAAGAGAATACAGATCATATGATCCTATGAATAGAATTAATTGGAAGGCAAGTGCTAAAGTTTCACAGTTGAGGGTTAATAAATTTAATACAACCTTTACACAGCGCGTTGTGATAGCAATCAATATGGAATGTCATATTAAATGGCATGAAGAAGATTTTGCGGAGGAACAGATAAGGCTTGCGGCTACATTTGCAGATTATTTTATACAGTCGCATATACCGGTAGCATTATACAGCAATGGCTGTGATATACTGACCGGTAAATTAGTTGAAGTTGAAGCGGGTGCGGATATTTCGCATCTTAGAAATATAGAAATTGCACTAGCAAGAATTAAAGATAATACGGGGGCAGGATCATTTATTAATATTATAGATGAATCGCTAAAAAATAAAACGTATGACAGAACGGACTATATCATTATATCCAATTACAGAAAGAATGATCTTGTGGAATTATATAAGAAAATAAAAAGTGAAAATATTGGAGTGACTTGGATCATACCGGAATATGGAGTGGTTACTCCTCAGATCACAAAACAAGGTGATAGCGGAATAATCAAATGGACGGTGAAAAATGCGAACTGATAAGTATCTATATGTAGCAGAGTGGTTAAATAATTTCATGATAGTTTTATTATATTATATTGTTGTTGAATTTTTTTATGCCTGGGCCCAAGTTGACATAACTTACTGGGCTTTTTTACTTGTGGCAATTATAGTTACATATTCTTATCTGTGCAGGGTATATATACATAATCTTATAATATATGTTATCTTACAAATTGTATTCGCGGGTGGAATAATATTGCTTCCTATGGATATTGTATTAAAAGTAACCGGTGTGGTAGTGGGTGGAATACTGTTTTTTTGTAATTTGATGTTTTGGAAAACGGAAGGAGTGAGGAGTTTTATATCACTGAATATTTCGGGCGTCATCATTCCGTTCCTGATTTTTTTACAGGCTTCATTCTCTGGAAATTTTTCGCTTCTTAAGACGGCTTATATATCTGGAGTCAGTTATACATCGTTATTTTTGATAAAGAGCTATCTAAATAATTGTATAAAATTTATGTCTGATGTTCAGAATAACAAGAATGTACCTCTGGACGATATGTTTAAATATAACGGACGAATAGTATTCCCATTTATTATTTCGGTTACTATTGGAATGTTTTTGATACGAGTAGAGGGTTTGGCTGATAGTTTAATGAAATTAATTAAGAATGGATTTGATTTTATATCACAATTAATGCGTAGATTGATTATATTTATTATTTCGTTATTACCAAGTATGGAGGTTTCTGAAAATGCGGTTTCAGGGGAAACAGATTATTCTAATTTAGTAATGTCAAAGCCGGTACCTTCGTGGTTAATTGCATTATTATCGGCAATAGAGAAGGTTATTTCCGTTGTTACCATAATGATTTTGGTATACATTTTTTTAAAGGCACTGTTCGAATTTGTTAAAAAATATTTCTTGCGAAAAGGATACGATAAAGTTATGATCGACTACGACGATCATGTAGATATTAATGAAAAAGTCAGACATAAAAGAAAAAATAAAATTATACATTTTTTTGAGGGAGGAAATGAAAATCTGCAAATCAGAAGAATTTATAAGCAAAAGGTTGAAAAAATGAGAAAAAACGGATATAGGTTAGAGAAATTTCATACACCGTCTGAAAGACTTGAAAATATACATGAAATTAAATATGAAAATATTCCTGAAGGGTTTGATGAACTGACACATAACTATGAGTCGGTTCGATATAGTAGGACTATTCTGAATAAATGACAAAATAAACTAAATATTTATGTAATTTATATATTTTTTGTATATTTTTGTGATAAACTATGTTATAATAATTTCAGACTTTTGTTGAGGACTTTTATTAGGGAGAATTTGCAACAGTCAATATATTGATGAGGTGATGGTATGGACACAAAGATCTTATTGGAAAATGGCACAAATGAGCTTGAAATACTTGAGTTTAAGTTGGGCGAGAATTCATATGGAATTAATGTTGCGAAAATAACAGAGATCATTAATTACCAGCCGGTTACACCGGTGCCAAATTCTCATCCAAGTATAGAGGGGATTTTTATGCCCCGAGAAACGATGATAACGGCTATAGACTTAAGGAATGCTTTGCAGTTAGGAGAATCAAATCCCGGAGGATTATTTATAATAACTAATTTCAATAAGTTGGATGTTGCGTTTCATGTAGATAAGGTTGTAGGAATTAACAGGTATTCATGGCAACAGATTATAAAGCCGGATGCCACAATAAATAATGATCAGGACGGTATTTCAACCGGTATAATTAAAATGTCTGATAGACTTGTGATAATACTTGATTTTGAGAAGATTGTTACTGATATATCTCCTGAAACAGGTTTAAAACTTACCGAAATAGAGGCTTTGGGAAAAAGAGAAAGAAGTGATCTTCCTATATTGATTGCGGAGGATTCGCATTTGTTAAATAAATTGATAAGCGATGCTCTTACTAAAGCAGGATATGTTAATCAGAAGAGGACAGAGGATGGTCTTGCCGCTTGGAATTATGTGAATGAATGTTTGCAAGAAGGGAAATTGGATAGTAAGATAGCTTGTGTCATAACTGATATTGAGATGCCTCAAATGGATGGACATAGATTAACTAAGTTGATTAAATCAGATGATAGGACAAAACATATTCCGGTTGTTATATTCTCATCATTGGTAAATGAAGAGATGAGACGCAAGGGTGAATCTTTAGGAGCAGATGCTCAGTTAAGTAAACCGGAAATAGGAAAGTTAGTTGGGGAAATTGATAAGTTGCTTAATAAGTAAAAGAATATTTGAAAAGGATAGGGATGTTATTCGAGAAGAGGGCCTCTTAAGAGGCTCTCTTTTTGGGTCTAAAATGTTGTTTAAGAGTAGTATTTATGATAAAATTATAGTTTGGATGATAGCGTAAATTTACTCTTGGGAGATATTTATGAATAATACAGAAGATTATTTAAATCAATTACTAAAGAATACAGATAATACAAATGAAGAACAAAAAGATGTATCTGTTGGTTCTTCTAATGAAAAGATGCCTTCTTTAGCTGAATTATTTGCGTCTGTTGCAAGCGAAATGGAGAGTGCAGATACAGATGAAGATATTGATGAGAATTCTTTTGATTATATTCATGATGAAGAAGATGATGATATTGAAAAATTAGATGAGATTGAGGAAAATGTGGTAGAAAATGAAATAGAAATAGATGGTTCTTCCGAAGTGGGTAATATGACAATCTCCGATAATATGCCGATTTCGGATGACATGCCTATATCAGATAATATGCCGATATCAGATGACATGCCTATATCGGACAATATGCCTGACCTGAGTGTAATGGGAGAAATAAGTAATCAGGCAATCTCAGACGATATGTCGATATCAGACGATATGCCGATCTCGGATGACATGCCTATATCGGACAATATGCCTGATCTGAGTGTAATGGGAGAAATAAGTAATCAGGCAATCTCAGATAACATGCCAATATCAGACACCATGCCTGACCTGAGTGCAATGGGAGAAATAAGTAATCAGGCAATCTCCGATAATATGCCGATATCGGATGACATCCCGATATCAGATAGTATGCCGATTTCGGATGACTTGCCGATATCAGATAGTATGCCGATTTCAGATGACATGCCTGATCTGAGTGCAATGGGAGAAATAAGTAACCAGGCAATTTCAGACGATATGCCGATCTCGGATGATATGCCAATATCGGACAATATGCCTGACCTGAGTGCAATGGGAGAAATAAGTAATCAGGCAATCTCAGATAATATGCCGATATCGGCTGACGCGCCTATATCGGACAATATGCTTGACCTGAGTGTAATGGGAGAATTAAGTGACCAGGCAATCTCAGACGATATGTCGATATCAGCCGATATGCCGTTATCGGATGACGTGCC
>JAILKH010000086.1 GCA_024693925.1 Lachnospiraceae bacterium
CATGTTCAGGAATGTGAGTACCAATAACTGGAGCGGTCAATGTGAGGCGCTGACCTATCAAAGAGCCATAAGAGCTCTTGAAAACTACGGTTATGATGCACTGATACCCAAACTTGGAAAATGCTTGTTTGATGCCCTTAAGGAGGAATGCAGATTTGTGCAGCAATTTGATCCCTTTACGGGTCAGATATCCCGGGTATCCCTTGAAAACGAAATTGACTCATATGGTCCGGCTATGCTTTCGGTCCTTGAATATGTTTCGAGAATTTATGGAATTCACAGGGAGGGAAAGGAATTATACTGGGGATGTACCAATAAGGCGGAAAGTATTTATGAACAGAGCTTTGGCGGAAATACTTATGTGCTTGAAAACAGTAATCAGGGCTCAAGAGGATTGATGAACGGAAGAGAACTTTTCAGCACCAAAGCGGATGCGAAGCTGGTTACGGATGTTGATGGTGCCGTATTAAGGGTTATTGAGATATAGTGATCCCTATATATCATATAGAACGAATGTAAAGGCTGCTTAGAGTTATGTAAACCATACTTTAAGCAGTTTTTGTTGTTGAACGATGTACAAGAGTTCCATGAAAAATTGTTTTGTTGGGAGTTGCTTCACCGGATAGAGTGGTCATACAGACTTTGACCAGGGTATTACAGAGTAATTCCAGATGATTGTCAACGCTTGTAAGCTCAGGTTCGCAACAGGCGGTAATTACCGAGTTATTGTAACCGATCACGGAAAAATCATCCGGTATTTTCAGTCCCTGTCTTAAAGCATATTTAACTGCACCGATGGCTAGAAAATCATCCGATGCCACTACCGAATCAAATACCAGTCCTTTATTTGAAAGGCGAATCAGAAAATCAAATATGCCGTCAATGTCCTGAGAGCTTCCTTTATAGAATTGAAGATAACGTTCATCACATATCAGGCCTTTGGTTTCAAAAGCCCTGCGATAACCGGCGGCTTTACGTAATGCCGAAAAGGTTTGAGTATTGTATAAATATAATATATTTTTAATATCTTTCTCTATTAAAGATATTGTGGCATCCTGTGTAGCCAGTTGATCATCACACATAACACAGTATATGTTATCATGTTCCAGGGTGGCATTCAGCAGCATGACAGGTACGGAGTTTGCTGCATTATAAATATGATCATTGTTAGCTTCATCTTTATCTATGAAAACAGATCCCACCAGTATGATACAGTCAACGTGCTGGGCAAGAAGCATACTAAGGGATTTTTTCTGCTGTTCCCTTTCATATCCCGTGCAGGTGAGAATACAGTGATAGCCGTTCTTACGCAATTGTCCTTCTATATAATATACGGCTTTGGAAAGATATATGTCGGAGGAATCGGCACACATTATTCCTATGGAATTCATTGTATTAAGACCAAGCCCACGTGCAAAAGCATTGGGGGTATAACCGAATTGCTCCATAACATTAAGTACCCTGTCACGGGTGGATTGTTTAACATTATCTGTGCCGTTTATGACCCGTGATACGGTAGCTGTCGATACCCCTGCAAGCCGGGAAATATCATAAATATTCATATTCTTTTTCATAAATCCTAAAATCCTTCGATGATGATCACTTGGCGTTTTTTAAGCTTTGTTTTATTTTTCCTTTGGGATCCAGGATAAAGAGTCTTACAAGCCAGATGATCAACCCAAGAGCAACAGCCGAAAGCCCCAGGAAGGCATCATTGATCATATCCTCAATTGGGGGAGTGAAGTATTGGGCTTTAAGTTCCGAATATTCAAATACGGCATCAACAAACCACATAAGTGACGCCCCCCAGTATAGAAACATAAGGATTCCCAGTTTATGGGAATCATCTTCTCTGAAATACCATTTAACGGAGACGATTATTGCGGCGAAAACTGTTATAAGTAAAGTCATAATAATACCCTCTTATTTTGCTTTTGATTAAATTTTGGATGTTTCGGTATTATCGGGTCTGTTGACTATTGATGTAGCCACTGCACATACGCCGAGCCATACAACGGTAATAAGACCCGCCATGGAAACTCCAACGGTAGCGATCTCATTTAACATATTTGCGGTATCTTTGGCATTGCTCATAGCTGTAAGGAAAGGAAACCAGGGCACGATCTCTCCATGCCATATATGTTCGAAAGCCAATATGGCCGAACCGCCGTAAAGCATATTTGTAAGCCATTTAAGTCTGCGGCTGAGCGGAATTTTGATCCCGGTACCATTTGTCGAAGCATTGGAGCCGGACATTTCCTTTTTTTCTTCTGCTTTGGTAACTGCGGAAACAATTACCGATTCAACTAATGGTGCTGTAAAACAAGCCATTTTGCTACCTCCTTCATCTGTTAACGGGTTCTTTGATCTGCATTTTTAATTATATCAGCAGTATATATCTTTTACAATATTTCATATATTAAGACTTTGTTCCTGTCATCGTTTTCAGGGAAATTATCCCGGCAGTCAATCTCGTCATAAAAAAATATTTCGTCTATCCCTGCAAGATGTGCAACATACTCATCCTGAGGATAGTAAAAAAACAGGAAGATATGTCTTGGCTCATCATAATAAGATTCCATTATCCGTTTAAGTACGCTTTTGAAGATTTCAACGGAAAAAGGGTTAAAAAAGAAAATCCGGTTGACTTTAGCCGGAACATCATACTTCTGAGCGGGATATTGAATAAAGGTTATATTAGAGGCTTTATCCTTAAAGGTTTTGCCGTAATAGGATAGATTCAGAAGTGAATCCATATAGAATTCATTCATCATCTCCACCCCTATAGAACTGCATCCGGTTATATAATTAAGATAAATCGGGACCCGGCCCTTGCCGCTGCCATAATCCAGCAGGCAGTCGGAAGCAAGAATAAGATCCGTATCCGCCAGCCTCTTAAGGACGGTATATCCGGTGGCTTCATAAGGATAAAAGTGAGTATCCGAGAAATCATCATTTCTTCCGGTAGTATTTATATTAAGTTTTGCGTCAGTAAGATAATCTTCGAAATCCCCGGCCATCACTGCAGTTCCTGCCGTCAAGGCAAGCCTTCCTACCCTCTTCGTTTCATATTACGATCACACATATAGATTATATCATATAAGCAGAGATATTATATAATATCGGGTGTAAATTAATTTATTTTTTTTTTATACTTGTCACTTTGACGGATTATTGTTAAAATCGAAGTAGGCAATTTGCAAAGATAGTAATGATAGTATTGTGGGTGATCGTATTTGTATAAAGATGTGGGGGTTAAATGTATATTAACGAAATTCCGGAAAATTCAAAAATTTCCATTGATTTTAATACTGAGACTAGTGCTGCGAATATTGAAACTACCATTAAAAAGCGGGGTAAGAATAATAGTACCGAGAAAGTGGCGGTTGCCAATGTAACCAGAGTTAAAGGCAAGGTGATCAATCTTAACGGCTTTAAAGGCAAGATAACCGTCAGTTATATCAAAGAAGGATCGGAAAGACCTGAGGTATGGAATTTTGTCAGGGTTCACTATGACAGAGATAATAAGGAATATCTTATAAGTACAACGCTTGAAAGTAAGAGGGTTGAAAGAAGAAGAACTTACAGGGTTGCAATGGGAGTTAATGCGACCTTAAAACTTGAGAATGATGATAAAGAATATTCCTGTACTATACATGATATTTCGGTAACGGGCATAGGTCTGCGCATGCCGCCTATAGAAAAAGGAGCAATAGGTAAGCGATTTAAATTATCCTTTAAGGATACAAAAGAATATGTGGCATTTACCATTAATTGCAAATGTGTCCGTGAAGCTCCCTGCGGTAAGAATCTTATGACCTATGGGTGTACATTCAGGGCTACCGATGATCTGCTGACTTATATCCGCCGTAAACAGCGGGCCGAAAAAGAAAAAGAAAAACAGAAGAAAAGATAATTACGGAAATTATATGCACCGTAACCGTTGGGTTGCGGTGTTTTTTATATTTTACGGGACAGGAACTTACCTTTCCGACGGGTCCGTATTGATTCTGTTTATTATGTCATATAAAATAGAAGGGAATATTTGGTACAATATTGAGATGGAGACCGGCTATGAAAATTTACGTGGATTTTGACGACTGTATATGTGAGACTGCCAGACATTTTTCGGTTCTGGTAAACAAGCTTTTCGGAGTCGATGTTCCATATGAAGAAATTAAGTATTTTGATCTGCAGAAATCATTTTCCCTTACAGAGGATATGTATGAGGAAATGATGATCGAAGCCCACCGGCCTGAGGTGCTTATGTCCTATGAAGAGACTCCGGGAGCGGTTAATGTTATTAACGGATGGCTGGATATGGGACATGAAGTATATATAATTACGGGACGCCCTTACAGCGCTTATGAAGCATCCCGGGAGTGGCTTTATCGTCACAGGCTTGAGAGAGTAAGGCTTTATTGTTTTAATAAATACGGAAGGGACAGCTTTATTAAAAACAGTGATTTCGGTATTGAGCCCGAGGATTATTACAGGATGCATTTTGATTATGCGGTGGAGGATTCGCCCTCGGCTTTCCGGTTCTTTGATCATTTGCCGAAGCTTAAGGTAATGGTTTATGACAGACCCTGGAACAGGGAATTTAAGTTGCCGGGTGATAATTACAGCCGGTGTTCCGATTGGAGTATAATTAAAAATATGTTAAAAATATAAAATAGGAGGAATATATAGTATGAAAAAATTACTGATCATGTCAATGGTATCCCTTATGTCGGCAGCAATACTTGCAGGATGCGGGGGTGCCGCAGGTTCTTCTGCAACCACCGGAGGAACCGGTGATAAAGAGGAGGTGGTTGTCTGGGGTAATGAGACGGAGAATAAGGCGGAGGGTAAGACCGGTACGCAGCTTGCAAATCCCTGGCGCGAATGTGATAAAGATGAAATAGGTGAGGTACTGGATGCATATTTTATAATTCCGGAGGAAGCGACGGATGTGCGTTACAGTCTTATGGAGGAAGATAAGCTGGCACAGGCTGATTTTACCCTGGACGGTCTTAATTATACAGCCAGAATGAAAAGAGCCGATGAGTTTTCGGATATATCGGGATGTAATTATGAGTGGGATGTTGAGGATGAAGGAGATTTTCTTGGAAGTCCTTCCGTATCCAAACGGTATAACGGTGAAAAAGAATCCGTAGATCTTCTTCTGTGGATGGATGAATCCGAGGGCCTTATGTTCTCACTCTCCACTTCGGATGAGGACCTTGACGGTTTTGATATTGAAGCGGTTGCACAACAGATGTATCAGCCCTCTTACGGTGAATTTATTCCCGGTGATTTTATGCAGGAGAGAACCGGGAAGAATGAATTTGCTTCCTATGATGAGGTTATTTCTTCTCTGGAGAAGGGTGAGGGATATGCTTATGTAACGCTTAAGGGTTATGACGGAGAGGTGCTTTTGATAACGGATTATGTTTATGATAATCTGGATGGAAATATGGCAACCATAGAGGCAAATGTTTATGCGGATTATGACGGGGTAGTCAGCAATATAGGAAATATATTTTCTCAGGGAACGGCTTATCCTATAGCCTGTGAAGACGGTATATTATATGTAGGCGGAAACCACAGCTATGAGTCGGACTGGATATCCGGGGAAAATCAGGCAATTATGGTCAAGGATTATATTTATGAGGATTTCGACAGTGAAGGCAATTCTTCATACGGAGGTTTCTTAAGAAAAACTCCCGATTATGATCATGATGAAGAGGTTACGGATGAGAACGGTAAGGAATTACTGGATAAGTATACGGAAGAGTATTTTGAAAAGCAGGTTGTGAATTTCACCGTGGTTGAATAAGGAATAAATAAAAAAATGGGGGCGACCCCATTTTTTTTATTGTCTGTTTCGTAATATGTGATATAGACAGATAAAAGTTTATAAATAAACCGGCACGGATATCCTGTAAGTAAGCTGATAGTTTGTGTCATAAGAAGGAGGAAAGCGTATGAGAAATAAATATTCGGTTAACGCAAAAGTAGTGACGGCCATATTGGCAGCATCAATGTTAATGCTCAGTGCATGTAATGAAGGAGAAACAAATATTAATGTGCATTACGAAGATCAGTCCGAAGAAAAAACGGATGCACCTAAGGAAGCAGTGCTCAAGGAGGACGCTTCAAAAGAGGAAGTTGAGGTTGAGATATCTTCGGAGTTACCTGTTGAAGATGATTTTGAACTTGACAGTGAGAACTTTGAGCTTATTGAGAATACGGCGGATGGAGAGCATGCAGTGGAAGCAGACGGAAAGGAAGAGTCATATTCCCGGGTGAAGGTGGTAAAATCAGGGGAATCCGAGGGCGATGAAGCTGATTTTTACGGAGAGAATTCTGCGATCTTTGCAACAAATAAAGCCACTCTTGATCTTAATGAGATAGTAGTCGAAACCGCCGGTACACATGCTAATGCCGTATTTTCGTACGGTGAGGGGACAACTGTAAATATAACGGATTCCATTATAGAAACCTCGGGTAATTGTTCGGGAGGTCTTATGACTACCGGTGGAGGAACCATGAATGCCACTCATCTTAAGATCCATACCACAGGTAATTCATCGGCAGCCATAAGGTCCGACCGGGGAGGCGGAATTGTAAATGTAACAAAGGGAAGCTATACAACAGAAGGTACCGGTTCACCCGTGATCTATTCCACCGCCGACATAACCGTATCGGATGCGATACTTACATCAACGGCTTCACAGGGTGTGGTAGTAGAGGGACAGAATTCGGTTACCTTAAATAATGTGTTATTGACTGCGGACAATAATAAGAAGAATTCGGATAAATCGGAATATTATCAGGCGGTTATGATTTATCAGTCCATGTCCGGAGATGCGGATGAAGGATTGGCCGAATTTACAATGAACGGCGGAAAACTGATAAATAAAAACGGGGATGTATTTTTTGTAAATAATACAGTTACAGATATTTCTCTTACAGGGGCAGTCATAGATAATCAGGGAGACGGGGTCTTCCTTAGGGCGGCGGCTGCCGGTTGGGGAAATGAAGGCAGTAACGGAGGAAATGTAAACCTTACCGCAGCTAAGCAGGAAATAAACGGAGATATGGTGGTTGATGACATCTCTGTATTGAATCTGTATTTAACAGAGGGTTCAAGCCTTAACGGTGCGGTTAATTCAGAGAACAGTTCGGGTAAGGTATATGTTGAATTGAAGGGTGGTTCGGTGTGGACCCTTTCGGGGGATTCATATATCGAAAGTCTTACCTGTGATGCCGATTCCGTAAAGCTTAACGGATATAAATTATATGTGGCCGGAGAAGAATATGTTGAAGGAAGCGGATCAGAGGGTGAAGCGATAGCCATTGAGACCGGTAGAAACGGTGGTAAGGGCGGCCCCATGGGAGAAGGCGGCCCGGGTAACGGAGAAGGCGGTCCCATGGGAGAAGGCGGCCCTATGGGAGAAGGTGGTCCCGGTAACGGAGAAGGAGGACCCGGAGGAGATATGACCCCTCCGGATGGTGAAGGAATGACACCTCCGGATGGAGGGATGACGCCTCCCGATGGAGGAATGACCCCCCCGGATATGCAAAATAAAGAATAAGAGTATTCTAAGATTTAGATCCGCCCTGTTTTATACAGGGCGGATTATTTATGCGGGGACGCCCGTTTCTTTTGTTCATCGTCTGATTTTTCATAACAGTTTTGCTTACTGATAAAATGTGTTAAAATATATTCGTTTTGAGCAACAGGAATTGCAGGAAGTTTTAGGCGTAAAAGATGGTGAAGATCATGAAAAAAGAAAAGGGTACTTTAATAAAATATATTTTGATCGTTATAGTCGCAGCAGTAATTCTTGCAGTCGGTATTATCATCGGTATGTTTATGCAGCATAATTCGAATACTAAGACAGAGGATAAAAAAACCGGGATTGAGAATACAAAAGATGAAAATACAGATGATGAAAATGTAGAAGATGATAAGACGGTTAATGGAAAGACTGAGGATACCCGGGTAGGAGATGAAGGAACAGCCGATAAATCCGAAGGTCCTTTTGTCCTTAATTACAGTTCCGATAACAGCTGGCAGGATGGGGAGATAACCATGTACGGTGTTAATTTTGAGATAGTTAATAATTCCGGTGAAAAAGTAGATTCCTGGGAGCTTATTATTGAAATTGACGGAATAGAAAAAGTCGATGGCTGGAACGGAAAATTCAGTGTTAAAGATGGCAATCTTATAATAACAAATGTCGATTATAATGCTGTCATCGACAACGGCGCAAGTACTAACCCCGGATGTAATCTGGGTGTAAAAGCGCAGGAGCTTTTTATATCATATGCGGAGCTTAACGGAGTTGAATGCAGTATAAATAAGGTTAATAAAACAGAATCGGGTAATGACGACAGCGGCCGGGAAGAGGAATATGACAAAACAAAGCTGCTTACAAGAAGCAGTGCGGCGATTCAGGGAGATGACTGGCTTCATACCGACGGAAGAAAGATACTGGATAAAGACGGAAATGAAATGTGGCTCACAGGAGTTAACTGGTTCGGATATAATAATGGAATGAATACCTTTGACGGATTATATAATACCGGACTTGCAGCTACCGTAGAAGCCATAGGAGACCGGGGATTTAATCTTATACGGGTTCCCATATCGGCACAGCTGCTTAACGAGTGGGCGGAGGGAAAATATCCGGAGGCTAATTATAATCATGCATATAATCCGGAGTTAAATTCCATGAACAGTCTTGAAATATTCGACTATTTTCTTGTTCTTGCAGAAAATAACGGGATAAAGGTTATGCTGGATATACACAGTGTTGAAACTGCCCCCTACGGACATGAGACAAATCTTTGGTATACCGATAAAGTAAGTGAAAAGGAATATATTGCGTCCCTTACCTTTGCCGCTAAAAGATATAAAGATAATGATACGATCATAGCCTTTGATCTTAAGAATGAGCCTCATGGTAAGCCTTCGGAGGGAGATAAGGCAGCGGTATGGAATGATTCCGACAGTCCCAATAACTGGAAGAATGAGGCACAGAAAGCAGCCCTTGCCGTACTTTCCGTTAATCCGGAAGTACTTGTTCTTGTGGAGGGTATAGAGGCATATCCCTCCGATAAAGAAATATTGGAGAATCCCACAGGGAATGATGAGGATTATGATTTTAACTGGTGGGGAGGCAATCTGAGAGGAGTGCGCGATTATCCGGTGGAACTTGGTGAATATCAGGATAAGCTGGTTTATTCGCCTCATGATTACGGTCCGTCGGCTTATGAGCAGTCCTGGTTTGATAAGGATTATGATTATGATAGTCTTATGGAGGATTGCTGGGGAGATAACTGGTTCTATATTTATGAAGAAGATATAGCGCCTGTTCTGATAGGAGAGTGGGGAGGCTTTATGAGCGAGCCCAATATCAAGTGGATGACGCTGCTTCGAAAGCTTATCAAGACCTACAGGCTTAATCATACCTTCTGGTGCATTAATCCCAATTCTTCGGATACCGGAGGGCTTCTCCTTGAGGATAACAACACCTGGGATGAAGAAAAATATAATTTTGTGAAAGAAGTATTATGGCAGGAGAATGGCAGTTTCAAGGGGCTTGATCATAGTATTCCTCTGGGTGGTAAATAAGATAAATAGAAATCTCCGGCATATTTTGCCGGAGATTTTTATGGTGTAACGATATTATAAGAAATATCATCGAGAGTTATTGTTTTAACACTGGTATCTGCGCTGAAGATATCTTCATCAACATATTCGTATTTATCGGGTATAATTCCCTTTTCCAGATTACTGATTATTTTTTCCACTCTGGGGCCGTGAAGAGGATTACACTCTCCTATACAGGATATTCTGCCGTTTCTTATTTCATTTATGGCCTGTTCGGTAGAGCCGTCAAAAGCGAGGATCATGATTTCGCCGTGCATAATATCGTTGCCTGCTTTTTTGCCTGCAGCTTCAATTGCATCTATGGCTCCGAAGGCTTCATTATCGTTTTCGCAATAAACAACATTGATGTCTTTATGTTTTCTTAAGAAGCCGGCCATTACTTCCCGCCCTTTGGCCTGGGTAAAATCACCCGAAGCCTCATCAAGAAGATTCCATCCATATTTGTTAACGGCTTTATGAAGCGATCGGGATCTGCCAAGTTCAGCAGATGCTCCTTCTGTTCCTTTGATATTTACGATATTAATATTCTCTGCGTCAATGGCGTTGGCTTTACAGTATTCATTCAGCCATTCGCATACCTTTCGGCCTTCAAGTTCGAAATCCGAGCCGACCCAGCAGGTGAAGAGTTCGTTATCTTCAACGTTAACTTTTCTGTCAACAAGAATTACCGGTATACCTGCATCTTTTGCTTCAGCCAATACTGTATTCCAACCGTCTTCTATAACGGGGGCGAGAACTATATAATCGACTTCTTTCTGTATAAAGGTTCTGATGGCGATTATCTGGTTCTGTTGTTTTTGCTGACCATCATCATATATAAGTGAATATCCATTATCGGCAGAGAGAGATTTCTTCATTGATTCGGTATTTATGTTTCGCCAGTCGGATTCGGCTCCTACCTGAGAGAATCCTATGGTTATTGATCCGGAACTTTTATTATCAGAAATAACTTCTGCAGAATTTGCAGAAGTTATTTCATTAGCCCGTGAACATCCCGATAACAATGATATAGTTAATATAATGATTGTTAAAAAAATTGATTTTTTCATATATCTTATTATACTGAATTAATCAGGCTGTGTATATAATAGTTAATGCATTTTTTTATTACGTATAGCGGCAAATATACTCTGGATCACTATAAACAGAAAGAGAAGTGCCGCGGTAAGGATATTGGGCCATGAACTGGCAAGCTTTCCGTTGGTTTTTACTATTGATGAAATAGTTCCGTTAATAAGGACACCGAAGAAGGAACCTATTACATTTCCCACACCTCCCGTAAGAAGGGTTCCGCCAATAACAGCCGAAGAGATGGCATCCATCTCAAGACCGAGAGCCTGTTGGACGGATCCGGACATTGTATTAAGCGAGAAGCATATACCGCCTATGGAGCATAAGAAAGAAGAGAGGGTATAAGCCTTTAACTTAACGTTTTTGATATTAAGCCCCATCATTGCTGCAGATTGTTCATTTCCGCCTACAGCATAAAGATTACGTCCGAATCTTGTATGACGGAGCATGAAGAAGATTGCAATAAGTACGATCAGGGCAATAATAACATTTATACGGATATAGGGTGCATTATAAACCCCCTTATTGTTTATGTAGCCACCGAAGGGAAGCTTGATCTTGTAATTTGCCCATGCGTAATATAAAGGTGAGCTTTGTTCGGTTATTGACACCTGGTCAGTTGATATAACAGCGGTCATACCTCTGGTAAAGAACATACCTGCCATTGATACTATAAAGGGCTGGATATTCAGGTAACCTACGAAGAAGCCCTGCATAAGTCCGAATAATATCCCTATTACTATTACTAATATTACCATTAAAGGTGCCGGAATACCTTTATTAAGGCCGACTGCGATAAGCATACAGTCCATGGCAACGAGTCCGCCTACCGAGATATCGATTCCGGCAGTAAGCATTACGCAGGTCATACCACAGGTTATACATATAAGACCGGCATTTGTTATAAGTATATTAAGGAATGTCTGTAAATGAGTGAATCCCTTGTTGCTGTATAGAATACATCCCAAACCATATAATATTATGAATAATACAATTGTTATCAGAAGCAGCAGAGTATGGCTGTTTAGATTCAGTTTTTTAATATTCATTTATGCCACCCCCTTAGAAGATTTGCTCAGGCTTTTCTTTTTGATAAAGGCCTTAACCGGCGGAGCCTGGATTGCTACAATGATAATGACGATTATAGCCTTGAATACGGGAGCCTGATTGGTTGATACACCAAGCGCATACAGGGTTGTTGTTATGGCCTGTATGGTGTAGGCACCTATTATGGAGCCTGCAAGTGAGAATTTTCCGCCGCCAAGTGAATTACCGCCAAGTGCTACTGCAAGGATTGCATCCATCTCAAGATAGAGTCCGATGTTATTTGAATCTGCTGATGTAATACGTGAGGAAGCAACAATACCTGCAATACCTGCAAACAGTCCGCATACTATGTAAGCCAGATGAATTATCATCTTGGAATTGAGGCCTGCGATACGGCTTGCTTTTGAGTTTATACCAACGGACTGGATATAAAGACCGAGAGCGGTTTTTTTAAGGATTATTGATAATAAGGCTACACATACAGCCGTGATTATTATTGGCGTGGGAATAGGGCCGAGGAAGCTTCCGAAGAATCCGAAGCTGTTGTTTCTTACATAAACTATCAGGTCGTTACACAGAAGCAGACCGATCGCGCGGGCTGCGGAATACAGGATAAGGGTGGCGACCATGGGCTGGATATTTAGTCTTGCGACCAGAAATCCGTTAAAGGCACCGCATGCACAACCCATAAGCATGCCTGCAAGTACACCTAAGATAAGGGGAACGGCAAGCTCGTTTGTTGAGGAAACGCCGTAGCCTGCAAGGAGCATACAGCAGAAAGAGGCGCACAGACTCATTACCGAACCAACTGAAATATCGGTTCCCGCTGATGCTGAAACTACAAGTGTCATTCCGAGTGCCAACAGAGCCGCTTCCGAACCTCTGTTTAAAATATCAATTATTCTTCCATACAGAATAGTTCCGTTTCCGGTTGTATTCTGAAGTGTTATTGTAAAGAATGAGAATGCTCCTGCACCTGTAAAGGCGTCATGAATTATATTTACGGCCATAACAAGAAGCATAGCTATGACGGGAAGCAGGAGCTGTGATTTTTTTAATTTGTCAAATAGGTTTTTCGTATTCATTTTTTATCACCTCCCGCTATGGATTTCATTACACGTTCTTCGGTAAGTTCGCCGGTAAGCTCATCAACCTTTTCGCCGTCTCTCATGATTATCATACGAGAACAGGTACGTATCATTTCAGCGATTTCCGAGGATATAAACATAATACTTTTGCCTTCCGAAGCAAGCTGAAGAACCAGCTTCTGGATCTCGGTTTTTGTTCCTATATCAATACCTCTTGTGGGTTCATCAAGGATCAGAAAATCAGGATTTGTTGCTAACCAGCGGGCAAGAATGACTTTTTGCTGATTACCGCCCGAAAGCTGTTTGACCAGTGTTTCCCGGCCGGGCGTTTTAATGGACAGAAGCTTGATGAACTTATCGGCCAGTTCGTTTTGTGCCGATTTGGACATAAGACGGAACATTCCGTTCTTGGACTGAAGAGCAAGCATTATATTCTCGCGGATTGAAAGATCTGCAATAATACCTTCTGTTTTACGGTCGTCGGGAAGCATTCCCATACCAAGGTTCATTGCGTCGATAGGCTGGTTGATCTTAACTTCCTTTCCTTTGACTTTAAGGGTACCGGAATTCGCCTTGTCGGCACCATATATGGCTCTGGCCATTTCGCTTCGTCCGCTTCCCAGAAGTCCGCCTACACCTATGACTTCGCCTTTATGTATATCAAGGTCGAAGGGTTTGATGGTTCCGGAATGACCAAGGCCTCTTGCACTTATTTCCAGTTCATCAAATATTTTGCTGTTTTCATCCGATTTGATGGATTTAAGGTCGTCAAAATCCTTACCCATCATTGCGGCTACGAGTTTAAGTCTGGGAAGGTCTACGATAGGATATTCTCCTACAAGACACCCGTTTCTTAAAACTGTTATACGGTCACATACTTCATATACCTGTTCAAGGAAATGAGTTACAAATACGATACCAACACCTTTGTTTTTGAGTATTCTCATAACATTAAACAGTTTCTCAACCTCTTCGTCATCCAGAGAAGAGGTGGGCTCATCCAGGATCAGAACCTTGCAGTCCATATCTACGGCACGGGCAATAGCAACCATCTGCTGGATAGCAAGAGAATAATTTTCAAGGTTTTTGGTAACATCAACGGATATTCCGAGGTCATCCATAATTTTCTGGGCTTTTGCGGTGTAGCTTTTTCTGTCGATCGTTCCGAATTTTGTAAGAGGCTCTCTTCCGATGAAGAGATTCTCGGCTACGGAAAGGTTAGGACAGAGGTTAACTTCCTGATAAACAGTTGAGATACCTACATTTTGAGCATCCTTTGTAGAATGATTGTGAACGGGGCCTTCTATTCCATCCACATGGATTTCTCCATTTACAAAATCATTTATACCGGTAAGACATTTTATCAAGGTGGATTTACCTGCGCCATTCTCACCCATGAGTGCGTGTATTTCTCCTTTGCGAAGAGTAAAATCGACACGGTCAAGGGCTAAGACACCGGGAAATGTCATTGAAATCTGTCTCGCAGTCAGAACTACGTTATCTTCCACGATTTTTTCCTCCCTTTTTTGTTTAAAAAAGGGGAGGGAATTAGCAACTCCCTCCCCCGGTAGCTCTTTATTAACTTAGAATTAATACTGTGCTTCAATAACTGCGTCTGTTACTTCCGTCATAGTCTGAGCCTTGCCGTCAACTGAGAAATCAACGATCTGCTCTTTAAGTGCGTACCAGTTATC
>JAILKH010000058.1 GCA_024693925.1 Lachnospiraceae bacterium
TGAAGAAATGCAGGCTGATGAGACCTACAATATTAAGGTATATGAGGATGTTTCCATATGGGATGAAGAAAATGACTGCCTGAAGCCGGGATATGTACTGTATAAGGAGGCTACGGAAGAAGATACGGTTACTTACGGAATTTATTATAATTCGACATTATTCCTTGCTGATAAATATAATACAGATAAGCAAAAAGCAAGGGATAATAATTATTATGACAGATACGGAAACGATTATGAATATTACAAGTTTGATGTAGTATATAAATACTATGATACATCAGTTAAGGAAACACTGGTAGATTATGAAGACAGTGAAGAGACAGAAACCGTAAGTACTAATGGTATACGTGCGATCGATCACAGAAGTATTACTCTGGAAAACGGTAATACCGTAGGAACAAATTATAATGAGAGCTACCAGTTTACAAGGACTAATGATAAGTATTCGGATCGCATTTATCAGGATACTTCACCGTTACCGATCCTTTCCGGAGGTATTAAGCAGGGTAAGGATGCAGAGGGTAATACAACCTATACGATAAAATGGGATGAATTCTATCGTAACGAACAGGCCTGGAACAGAAAGCTTGATCCTGATGAATATGCTGAGGAAATTGCAGGTTATGAGTTCTACAGACCTTATCACAGTCCTTATGCTACGGAAGATGATTATTATGTGGCAAATACCTGGACAGCCTTTGCAAATAAGACAGGCTATTATACAAATGAAGAATACGGAACAACTGAGCGTAAGGATATTATGAACGCTTATTACCTGACCTATTCTCATAATAACAGCTATACCGTTGATATTCTGGGAATAACCGATGAAGGTGATGAAATAGTATTGGCAACACAGGTAATAACAAGTGATGATGTTACACCGGTAGAGGATGCTTACACAGATAAGACTTATAAATTTACAAATGAAACAACTGGTGAGACCAAAGAGATCCAGAAGTATAAGAAATGGGTATATAAGGCCACCTTTACGGAAAGCAGTGACTGGATTTATGATAGTTATAAGATAAGAATAACCAATAACGGAAGTAAATACTGTATGCTTGAAGGTACTTCGGAAGGGTATTCCGGATGTTATGTAGGCGGATTATATTATGATTCTCCTTTCGATACCATAGACAGTGTGGATAATGAATCGGATCTGTGTTATTACAGACTGCCTAAATACAGAGAATTCGAGCTTACACCGAGAATACCTTTTACAAGACTTGATATGCCCAAGAATGTTCAGATAAAAGCAGATGTTGAAAGCGGTACTTATGATGAGGGTCTTGATTATACGGTAACCTGGACAGGACTTACAGATGAAGCAGAGCTTAAGGATCTTGGAGGATATCTTATAACCGCTAAGGTAATGGAATCAGCCAAGGAAGGAGAACAGGCTAAGACACATTACTATTATGTAGAAGAAATAGGAGATGAAGAAGCAGTTAATTCTTCTATTGACCTTGATGTGGCAGCATTGGCAGAAAACGGAATTGTAACAGGGGCTGATACTGTTTCGGGCAATTATGTTAAGGATGGAAATAACAGAAGCCTGGATGTTGATTTCAGTGATTTCTATGACGGAGACCTGCTTAATGTATACGTTAATGTAATATCAAGGACGGGAGCATCTACCTATTGCGACAGTGAGGACGGAGTTCCCTTTGAAGTTACGGTAATGACAGCAATGCATGCTCCGGATGTAGATAAGACGAAGGTTGACGGCAACAAGGGAATTCCCGAATATGAGGATACGGAAAATGAAAAAATACAAACCGTATCGGCCAACTCCGTGTCCGCCAATTCGGTATTGGCAAACAGTATTGCTTCGGAAGATGAAACCTATCCGGCAATTGATTTCAATACCTGGAAGGAAGGTATGTGGATAGGATACATAAGAAGTGAAGATACAGCGGATGTAACCAATTATTATTACAACACTACGGTAAGTGTTAATGCAGCAGTAGCAGTATACAGCACTAAGCCTGATGATGCTCTGCTTCCCGGTGAAGCGGCAGATGAGAATGAAAGGACCAAGGCAATTACAGATTCCGCAAGCTCCTGGAATAAGGATGCTTATGCTACTCTGTATACCAAGGATGAACCTCTTAACTTAGGATACGTACAGGATGGAGATATGGTCCGGGTTGTACTTGGTTCAGAGAAAGATGAATTCGGAGCAAGATATGCAGGTATGTGGCTTAAGATAGTTCTTATGGCCGACAGTAATACAAGTATTAATTCAAGATGGAGTGATCAGGATGCTGCCGGAGAAAGTGTAAATTACAAGTGGATACATCTTCCGTATATTCTGAAGGGAGAAGAAGCCGGGTCCGAAGAGGATATGGAACAAAGTTCGGACGGAGTGACCACGGAGGTACTTGAAACAATTCTTGTGCCTGATGACGGAATTATCATTATTGAAGATGATGACAGCAACGGAAACATACTTATTGAGGAAGATGACGATAATATTATTATAGAATCACCTGCATCGTCTTCTGTGGGAAATACTTCCGGTGATGATGCACTAATATCCGGAAAAGCCAAAGATAAAGACGGGGAAGATGAGGATGAAGACACAGAAGACAGTAAGGATAGTCAGTATTCAGATAAAAGTGTAAGCAGTAATGCTGCCGATGATCAATAAGCTTAAAATGTGACGGGAATGCAGACGGTAATGAAAAAGATGAGGGCCGGGAGCCGTAAAAGATTAAAACTAAATAATGAAGGCGTGGCCCTTATCTATGTACTTATTGCAGGTACCGTAGCAATGATATTCTGTCTTATGCTGCTTATGGTAAGTTACAATCTGTTTACCCAGGTATCCGGTAATACCGCGGACATACAGATGAAGCTTGCGGCAGAAACCTTCGAGGAAGCGCTTCGTTCGGAACTTGAAGCTGCGCCGGATTCCACAATGGTTAAGTATATAAATGAACAGATACAGGAATCGGAAAAAGCTAAAATAGAAGCTGATAAAGCAGGAACGGATTATGAAGCGGAGCCTATTAATCTGCTTATTTATTATGACGGAGAATATAAGGATAATAACAGTATGGGAAATTATTGTATTTATCTTACTCTGGAGTATGAGGTGGCGGATTCGGATGATACGGAGGGTGAAGATATTTCGGATGACACCGATACGGAATTAAGCACAGATGAGGAAACAGTTAATCTTGGGAAGACTGATTATGAACTGGATGCAACCATAAGATGTATAAGAAGCAGACCGTATGAAGTTGAAGGACAGGAAGGACAATATGAAATAAATGATTCGCAGTCATATACGGTTAAAAATACCTATTCAATAACCGTATTTGAGGATTAAAGGATATTTATTATGAGAATGAGATTATGTAAAGACAACAGAGGAATGACCATGACCGAGGTACTGCTTGCTTTTGTGGTATTAAGTATAATGCTCGGTCTTTTAAGCGGGATAATCGCATTCTCCAAGAAGATGTATGTTGAAGCTACCGATCTTAAACGGGCACATCAGGTAATGCGACAGTATTTATATAAGAGTGATTTTCGCGGAGATTATGACGGGAATTTATCTCATACCTGGAAGAATGAGGTAAATACAAAAGTAAAAAGACCCAGTATTACCCAGTTTCTTCCGGTATATAAGGTGGAAGAAAAAAGCGACGGTTCTTATGATATAGCTTTGCTTCCCTATGATGATTATTATACAAACAGATATTATGACGGAGGAAGCAGCGCATCAAATAAGGCCGGAGGATCCTCCCCTATAACAGGAGAATATATAGAACGATACGGAGTAACGGATGCCAGGCATATAAGCTGTATCACCTTTGCCCAGGGTATGAGTCAGGTAAATGTTTCCGAATATATGGCATATAAGGAAGGACTGAGTTCGGATGAGGTTGCGGCTAAGCTTGGGGATCTTGACGGAATGGGTTTTCTTGTATTTAATCAGTATGATTATAGATATTCCGGAAATAACTGGGGCTGGTGGAATGATTAACGCAGGTAGATGATGAGGAAGATAAGAGAGAGTGGAAAAAATAATATAAGAAATATAGATGACCACGGTTTCACATTGGTGGAAATGGTGGTTACCTTTGCGCTCCTTGGAATCTTTCTTGTTGCCGTAACCAGAATGATAAGCTATACCGTTACTTTATATCATGAAACCCAGGGAACAGCCCTTGGTATGCAGGTTACGGATACCATTGCGGCCAGGATACAGGGAGTTATTGAAGATGCGGAGGAGTTCTATCCAAGCTTTAAGGAAACGGGAGGTTTTAATGCCGGCGGAGATGATTTTATCCTGTTGAAGGATGGTAACGGGGTCAGGATAAAGATCTATGCAGAGGACGGAGGTATCATTATAAGATATAATGAAGTGATCTCCGAAGATGATGAAGGTAATGAAACCGTTGTTTATGAGCAGCACGACTGGAAATTCGATGAAAAGGCATATATGGGTTATACGGTAAAAGATATAGAATTTGCCTTTGCCCAGACTAAATTCTCCGATTATGATTATCCTGTAGATATCATACATATGGAACTGACTTTGGAGAGTGCAAAGTACGGAGAATATACAGCCGAGTATTATATTAAGGCAAGTAAAGTTCAATAGAATTAGTAACTTGCAGTAAATATAAATATTATATACAATATAGATATGATCTAAATGGGGAATATAGACTGTGGGGCAGCTAGGACAGCATTTTAGGGGGACCTGATGGCAGCATATAAGTATGTAGCGAAGGATGAAAAGGGTAAGACAGTTACCGGAAAGATGCAGGCGATCGATGAAAGAGACCTGCATAATAAATTAAGAAATGATAATAAATTCCTTATTTCTTCCAAGGAAGAGATAAAGGAGGCTAATACAAAGCGTCTTAAAAGCGATGCATTGTCTGAATTCTGTCGTAATCTGGGAGAACTTATAGGTGCGGGTGTATCTATGGTAAGATCTCTTAGGATCATGTCCGAAGATGAGGCTTACAAGCCTAAGGTCAGAGCCTTATATTCCAATATTCTTAAAATGGTTCTTACCGGAACAGCCTTATCTGATGCGATGGAGGCTCAGGGGGGTGCATTTCCGCCGCTTCTTATAAACATGATAAGATCAGCTGAGGAAACCGGTGATATAGATGGAATAGCCATGCAAATGGCAGTATATTATGATAAAGATCACAGAATGAATCAGAAGGTTAAGAGCTCCATGACATATCCCAAGCTGTTAACCGTGCTGATCGTGATCGTTGTAGCCATAATCATGGGGTATGTAATTCCTCAGTTTGAGAGTCTTTTTGCAACCATGCCTTCACTTCCCATAAGCACACGTTTGCTTCTTGGTATCAGTAATTATGTCAAATCCAAATGGTATGTTCTCGTTCTTATAGCAATAATTGTATATATAGTATTTAAGGTTCTGTTTTCATTCCCCAAGATCAGGATATGGAGGGATAAGATGGAGCTTAAACTTCCCAAGATAGGATATTTAAGAAAAGTCATATATACGGCCCGTTTTGCCCGTACACTGTCCAGTCTTTACTCTGCAGGTATATCCATATCCAATTGTATGGTAATAGCTAAGAATACAATAGGAAATGCCTATATAGAGATGCAGTTTGATCAGGTAATTGCGGATATACGTGCCGGTGAGAAGCTTTCGGATTCCATCGGTAAGGTGGACGGTTTTACCAGGAAGATAGTATCCACTATAATGGTAGGTGAGGAAACAGGTGCTCTTGACAGTATGCTTTCTTCCGTGGCAAGTCAGATGGAATATGATTCAGAAATGGCACTTAACAGAATGGTTTCCTATCTGGAGCCGGTAATGATAGTTATAATGGCGACGGTAGTCGGATTTATAATGATATCTGTCATCCAGCCTATATACGGATCGTACAATGCAATAGCTAATCAGTAAATAAGATTATTTAAGAGAGGAAATAAAGTCAGAATGAGTACAGTAGTATATCTGGCAAATCAGCAAATACAGGTAATAGAAGGTAAAAGGGCAGGCAAGGGAGCTGCGCTTATCAAACGCTATCTTACTCTGGAAGCACCTGAGGGCAGTGTAATAAATGGTGTTGTAACAGATGAGGATGGCTTCAGTGAGTTTATTAAAGCAGCCTGGAAGGAAGCAAAGCTGCCGGTCAATGATGTTATTCTTATAATAAACAGTACTAAGTTCGTCGGACGTACTCTGGAATTGCCTGTGCTTAATGAGAAGACAACATATGAATATATAGCGAGAGAATTTGCAGAGGTTGGGAAGGAAGTCGATCAGATATTTTCGTATATTCCTATAGGAAAAACCGAGAATAAGATGAATAAGTATTATGTGGAAGGTGTTGAAAGTGATTATGTAAGGGATTGTGTTTCACTGTTCTTAAAGGCAGGACTTAAGATCTCCGCGGTTTATTCGGATGGAAGTAATCTTATAACCTTATGCGGAGCAACATCGGCAAAGAAGCATCAAACCTTTGTATTGCTGGTTGCGGATGCAATGACACTTACTACTATATTATGGGTTAACGGAGCATTTAATTACGGAAATACAGTAAGATGTTTTTTTGATCAGGGAACACCCGAGTATGCAGCCGATGTGGCAAGAAGTGTCAGCCAGCTGATACAGTTTCTTAAATCTAATCAGTCGGAAGCGGTACTTGAGAGTATTGAAATAGCGGGAATAGACCCTGCAGATCTGTCTATGTATGCTGAAGCTATAAGTGAACAGGGAACAGATGCACCGGTATCCTTGTATTCATTATACGGACTTCAGGCATCGGATCCGGGACTTCAGAGATATCTTCATACCATAAGCGGTTTTTATGGGAAATATAAGACACAGGATTTTCTGTCTAAAGCGATGCATCATAAGAAGGCCAGTAAGCATAAAGGGCTGAATGACACCGTTAAGCTCTTTATTCCTGCTTTTATTGTATTTATTATAATGGCAATCGTATTTACGGTTATGTATATTGTAAAGATAAGTAAGAACAGGGAGCTTCAGGCGCTTAATGAATTTAATGAAAGTCCCGAGGTAATGATGAATGTTTCCCTCTTTGATGCAATTGAACAGAGGACGAATTTTCTTCTTGCCCAATATAATGCCATAAAGGAAATAGATGAGGATATACTTACATATCCCTGTGGAAATACGGAAGTTATGCAGGTATTCCGTACTTGTGCCGCAGGTTATGCAGAGATAGAACTCGGAGCCTTTGATGCAAGAAACGGTACCTTATCTATTGAAGCCAAGGCGGCAGAAGTAGAACGGATAAATAAATTTATAAAACGTCTTATGGAGGATCCTACTTTCAGCGATGTAAATTATACGGGATATGATTATGTTGACAGTGATAATATGTGGAAGATAAATATAACCACCACTCTAGCCGAATCCGTGGGACGGGGTGATGTTGCAAAGCTGCTTGAGGAATCAAGGAAGAGAACAGAAGGCGCTGCAGGCACTGAAGAAGAAATGACAGAAGAAATGACAGAGGGAAACGTTAACGATCCGGTGGAAGGATCACAGGAAGATGTACCGCAGTCGGAGTATGATGATTCTGTTATAGAAATAGTGGATGAGGTTGTGATAGATAACGGCGAAGGAGTACAGGAATAGACCATGCAGACAACGTTAACAGAAAGAGATAAAAAATTACTAATATTTCTAAGCCTTTTCGTTATAGTGGTTGGAATAGGTTATTGGGGATTAAGGCCTATATATAAGAATATTAAGGAAACCGATGAAGCGATAGTGGAAGCAGAGGAATTAAAGGCAGAAAATGAGCTTAAGCTTTCCCAGCTTTCGGTATATGAGAAGGATAATGAGGAGCTTGAGAATAGTATCCTTACTGCCAGGAAGAGCTTCTATCCGATAATGACCTCTGATGAGCTTGACAAGATGTTTACGGAAATGGTGCTTGATTATAATTTATATGCATATTTCCTGCGGATAAGTATCGATGAGAATGAATTACAGTCAACCCCTTATCAGTATTCAAAGAAGGCTCTGGGACTTGAAGAGGAAGAGGAGGAGGTAATACCCGAGGAGCTTGATTCCGATGATGCCCAGGAGGTTGATAATTATGCGGAGACCCAGTATGCAGAACCTGAATTCCCTGAAGAGAAGCCACAGACAGGAATCTATGAAGCCCGTGTGGATATGCAGGTTGGGGGAAGTGAGGAGGATCTTCAAAGATTAATAGATGATCTGTCGAATAAGAAGGATAAGATCCTGCTTAATTCCTATTCCTGGTCAAGGAACAGTGAGGTCACAAAAAAGGGTTTTGATGATTATGATGTCAATTATGAGAACCGTGTTGAGTTTGTTGTAAGTCTGTATATGTATAAGGAGTAGAATAAATAAAACTTATAATTAAATACAATGCCGGTATAAGGAGTTATTTACAGAGAATAT
>JAILKH010000156.1 GCA_024693925.1 Lachnospiraceae bacterium
TATTTATAATTGTCCATATATTTACTAATGTATATTTTTACATTATAATTACATTTAGGCATAGTCTAAAAAAGTACACATTGTTGAATCCTGCACAAGGTAGCGTAAATGCTGAGAGGGAAATGGAGAGGTAAAGTATGAGTGGATATATGAATGTTATAACAAATAATATACCCGGAATGTTTTCACAAAGGCAGCTTGGAATTACTAATGCAAATAAAGCAAAATCAACGGAGAAGCTTGCTTCCGGATATAAGATCAACCGTGCAGCAGATGATGCTGCAGGGTTGACTATATCTGAAAAAATGAGGTTCTATATCAGGGGACTTGATCAGGGTTCAAAAAATATTCAGGACGGAGTAAGCTTATGCCAGGTTAGTGATGGTGCGCTGAATGAAGTGCATGACATGCTCCACAGGCTTAATGAACTGGCGGTTCATGGAGCCAATGATACTTTAAATGATGAAGACAGGGAAGCTCTTGACAGTGAAACAAAGGCAATAAAAGAAGAGATGCGCAGGGTATTCAATACTACATCCTTTAATGAAGATAATGTTTTTGTGCCGCCATATTCACTGGATGTTTCCGGAATGCCAAATGATTTTCAGGTATATAATCTGGACTTGGGAGAGAATAGCGGCAGTTCCAAAGCGGGAATCAAAGACCTTAGATACGGTGGACTTGAAATAGATAATGTCAGATATACCTGGAACGAACTGGGACTTGATCAATATCTTAGTGCGGATGGCAGATCCTGGGAAAATATCCCTTATAATGCTGAGCTTGGAGGAAATATCATTGATGTTAATCTGAGTGAAGTGCGTAAGAATGATCCGCAGTACAGACCCGAAGATGAAGAAACCGTTATATTGAGAGTTACACAGGGGGAAGATCTTCCGATGCTTGAGAGGGTATATACCTGGGAGGCGGATGATGACGGAATAAAGATAAATAATGTCAGGGCTAAGACCTGGGCGGAACTAGAGGTTACAGATTCGGGTAAATCTGACGGAATGCTTAAGTTTTCCCATAACGGAGTGGATTACTCACTTAATACGGGTAAAGATAATAAAAATGATATTATTACCAGGATCAATAATTATCATTTGGACAGTGATGAGATCTTTACTGCAGGGTTATCGGATGTTCCGGTAAAACAGGCAGTTGATTATGAATTTGATTTTAAATTTAATGTAACAAACAGTAATAAGAATATTATGGATGACGATTACAAGATCCTGGCCAATGATAGAGGTATACAGATTTCCTTTGGGTCGGAAGGAGATCGTGACAGGGATAGTTTAAGTGTATCTCACACACTTATAAAATGGGAGGATTTTACAAATAAGAATAGCGGGGAACCCTTTAAGATACAGGATTTTGGAATTAACAATAAGGATAACAGGCCGGTAGCGGATAATCAAACCTTCAGTGAAAATGCTGTATATAGTTATAAGGATGAAGCTACAGGGTTGGAGTTTGATTTTACCATAAGGGACGAATCCAGTAGAGATGCCATTATAAAGGCTATAAATAATGATATTACAGAGAAATATACTGTGCCGGGTTATGCCTATACTTCAGGTAACGGAGCCGGAGACAGAATAAGTATAAACAGTAATACCATAGTTAACAGAGGAGTTTACAGCCTTCAGATGCAGAAAGAACTGGGACGTGATTTCAGTTCGAGTGAAACTTTAAATTTTGAAATAAAAAAGAGTATTAATATCAGTTCGTCACCGGTCATTGATGAGGTACTTCCCGATATTCACATGGATTATCCTGCAGGAAGTGAGTTAAAGGCGCAGGAGCCGCAACCGAATGTGACATCTATGGCTGATTGCGATCTGTCGGCTAATTCTTATGTTATATATAACAGAACCCGTAATAACAGTACGGTTAAGATTACGGATATTACGGATAGAAAGAATGGTTCTTTGGAATTTAATTTTGATTATTCCGGTAAGTACGGAAAGACCAATGAGAATCTTGATGTGACAGATGGTGATACTCATAAGATAAAGTATTATGAACAGAATAAGACTACCAAAGAATATGAATTCTATGAAGATACATATACTAAATTTGGAACGGTGGAAAAAAACGGTGATCAATGGGTGTTAAAGAATGTAAATGGTGATATTGTAAATGATGATTACACCATTGATCCGTCTTCGGGGCTTTATATGACTACAGATGAAATAAATATTTCGGGTAAGAAATATTATCAGATGGGAGATATGGTAAGCGGCAGTGAGGATAATGTTAAGACAAGAACGATTATAAATCCCAATGAAAGGGTTTATGATGATATTGATGTGAAGCTTGATTATAATA
>JAILKH010000183.1 GCA_024693925.1 Lachnospiraceae bacterium
CCTTATGCACATTCGCCCACACATCATAAAACGAATAGGTAATGTCCGGAAACAATACCGGCTTATCGGAATTAAAAAATGTCATAAAAGACATTGAAAGAACATCATCCGAACCCACACCCACAAATACATTATCAAAATCTATACCGTTTTCGGGGGCATCTCCAAAAAACCGTTCATTATATACCCGCAGGATCGCATTTACCAGTTTTACGGCATCCATATCAGGATACTTCCTTAACATCGATGAACTGCCATCAAGTTCCTGCTGCGCAAGATCGTAGATCCTTGTTGCCACCATCGGCGACGGTGCATACGGAAATTCATTTGTATTGAGTTTTATAACCTTCCCCGCAGGCTGTTCACCCGCTGTATAAGGTACTACTTTTCGTACATTATCCTCCCACATATACGGCTTCCTCTCTTATATCAAAACCTCTGTACTGTATTAACAAACAGCAAACAATAAACAATCTGTAAAACCTCGGTTACAGTTTTCTGTAAATATCTTTGATCTCTCCTATGGAGAAGTTATAAGCTTCATTGCAAAAATGACATTTTACCTCTATGTCTTTTCCATCTTTTATTATATCGCCAAGTTCCTTTTTCCCTATACTTATAAGGGCCTTTTCCACCCTCTCTTTATTACAATTACAGAAAAAACGAGTATCTACGGTATCCGTTACTTCTACATTCATATCAGAAAATATATATTCAAGCAGCCTTTCGGGCGAATAACCTTCATCCAGTAACGTTGTTACGGATGGCATTTTCCCAAGTACCGTCTCCAGTTTTGATATAATCTCTTCATCGGCAAAAGGCATCATCTGGATAATGAAACCACCGGCTTGCTTAACCGTATTATCTTTTTGCATAAGCACACCGAGCCCTACCGCTGACGGTACTTGCTCCGATGTAGCAAAATAATAGGTCAGATCCTCAGCTATTTCACCGGTTTGAAGCGTTACCTGTCCTGTATAAGGATCCTTCAGTCCCATATCCTTTATAACACTTAATACGCCCTCTCCCAGTGCACCGGATACGTCCAATTTATGTTTATCATTGGGAGGAAGCATTACATCCGCCACAAGCGGATATCCCTTTACATCCACACATCCTATACCTTTATCGGAAGTAGCAGTGACTGTTATCCCTCTAAGAGGCCCGCTGCCTCTTATCTGTAAAGTCAGCAGATCATCCCTCCCCTTCATCATTGCACCCATAATGGAACCGGCAGTCATCAGTCTGCCCAAAGCAGCAGTTACAACAGGACTTGTACCATGCGCTTTTCTGGCAATTTCTACCATATTTTTTGTTGTTGCGGCAAATGCCCTTATCTGTCCCTCTGCCGCAGTTGCTCTTACTATGCGATCCTTGTATTCACCTTCCATTACCAACCTCTTTATGTCCATCATTTTCAGATAAGTTTCATTTCTCTCGCAAGCTTTTCAAAACCCGGCAAGGCATTTACTATTGTTTCGTAAGCAACACAATATGCTATACGCACATATCCTTTGCATCCAAAACTGCTGCCGGGAACTACCAGTATATTATATTTTTTTGCGGCAGCAACAAATACCTTATCATCCTCTGTAGGTGTCTTCATAAACAGATAAAAAGCCCCCTCCGGTTTTTGACAGGTGAATCCCAATTTTACAAGTCCTTCATATAAAGTAGTTCTGTTTCTCTCATAATAAGAAATGTCCGTTCTCTCGTTAACACACCTTGCAACTACCTTCTGCATAAGCGAAGGAGCATTTACATATCCCAGTATTCTTGTAGCTACGGAAGCCGCCGAAAACACATCTTTATAATCATCAACCTCCGAAGGAATGACAAGATAACCTATACGCTCTCCGGGAAGTGATAAGGATTTTGAATAAGAATAACCTACTATGGTATTTCTGTAATACTTTGTAATATAAGGGACCTCCACATCCCCGTAAACAAGCTCTCTGTAAGGTTCATCCGAGATCAGATATATGCTTGTACCATACTCCGCCTGCTTCTTTTCAAGAATTGCCGACAGCCTTTTTATTGTCTCTTCAGAATAAACCACACCTGTCGGATTATTAGGAGAATTCACTATGACACATTTGGTCTTTAAAGTGATCTTTTCCTCAAACTCATCCAGTTTGGGCTGAAAATCAACAGTATTGGGAGATATCTCCACCAAAATACCATCATAATTCAAAACATAATTCCTATATTCTCCAAAATAAGGAGCAAAAGTAATAACCTCATCCCCGGGATCTAAAAGTGTTTTAAAAATTACATTCATACCCGAAGCCGCGCCTACCGTCATTATAATATTATTTTCATCAAATCCGGTATCAAACCGTTCATTAAGTGACTTTGCTATTGTTGCCCTGACATCCTCATAACCGGCATTATTCATATAACCATGTAAGCTGAGCGGTTCCTCATTTCTTACAATATCCACTATTGCATCTTCCACCGCTTCAGGTGGTGCTACATTAGGATTACCTAAAGAAAAATCATATACATTCTCCGCACCGAATTTATGTGCAAGTTGCTTTCCTTCTTCAAACATTGCTCTTATAACCGAGCTGCCTTTTACCAGACCTACCATTTTTTCAGAAATCATATTAATCCCTTTCTTAACTTCCCATGTTATCCGCAAAAATATATCCGCTCTATACACTAACATAGGGAAATGTCATATATATCGACATTTCCCCCATTAATCCATTTATTGATTATCTCATAAAAATCACCATAAGTAAACCTTCTTAAAATATCGCTTTTACTCAATAATCCTTATTCTTTTTCTGCCGAAACGGCTTCTTTGTTATCCTTCTCTTCAGACTTCTCCTCCACATTCTCTTCAGTCATTTCTTCTTCAAAAGATACTATTGGAGTCTCCGGTTCATTCGCAGTATTATTTACAAAAACCTCAGCCATAGGAGAATCTGCCGGAAGAATAAGTGTTTTATTACTTCCGCTCATACTGTCTTTAGCCGCATCCAGAGATCTTACAAAACTGTAGAAATCACTTTTATTCTTATCATTGTAGGCTTCCGACAAGATTTTCATATATTCCGCTTCACCTTCCGCTCTTATCTTCTCAGCTTTGGCCTCCGCCGTAGAACGCATGATCGAAACCTCTTTATCGGTTGTATTTTGTATCATCTTGGCTTGCGCAGCACCTTCTGCCGTATATTGTGCTGCTATATTTTCACGTTCGGATATCATACGTGTATATACAGCTGTTTTATTATTATCCGGCAGATCCAACTTCTTAACTTCAACTGTCATTATCTCAATTCCGTATTGATCAGATACTGCACCTATATGGTCCATTATTTCATCCGTTAATGATTTTATGTCAACCACTTGTTTAGTCTCATCCATAACAATATCATTACCTTTAACATCTTCTTCAACCTGAGGATTAACAATGGTCATTTTCCCATCCCTGCTCCTTATTACCTCATCCTGTGTCATATTTGATATTGTATTTTTGGTTGCGTTGTACACAAGAGCATCAATTCTGTTTTCTGCATTTGACACAGAATAACTTAAGGTCTGTGCAAACTTTAAGGGATCCGTAACTCTCCAAAGCACGTAATTATCTACGATCATAGTCTTCTTATCGGAAGTAATAACATCCGATGCCGGAAGATCATATATCAGTATCTCTCTGGGAATCGTATCTACCGATTCTATCAGGGGAATCTTAAAATTCAATCCCGCATTGGCTATTGTACGTTCCACACGTCCAAATCGTCTTATTAATTTATATTCATTTTCATGACATATTACGACTGCCGCTCTTAGTATAAGGATAAGAATAAAAAATACTATCCAGCCTTTTGCACCAAAACCCTCATTATTATTTTTTTCTTTTTTCGGCTTACCGTCCGCGCCGAAACGTTCTGTTGTATTGTTATCCATATATCTGCCTTTCTTAAATCTGCTCACCCGGTCTTTTACTCACTTTATAACCTGTAATTTATTGTATATCTCACCGATCAGTTAAAACTGTCCAGCGGCATTATCTGTTGTACGGTATTTCCGTCCGAACCCTGTATGATTATCTTCATATCCGGAAGAACTTCCTCCATGGTTTCATAAAACATACGCTGTTTTGTAACCGATGGATACTTGATGTACTCTTCATACATGGAATTAAAACGTGCCACCTGACCCTGTGCTTCATTTATTCTGGCCTGCTTATCCGCCTCTGCATCCTGGACTATCTTATCGGCATCTGCCTCAGCACTGGGAATCTGCTCGTTACGATATTTATTTGCATTATTAAGCGCAGTTTCCTTTCCCTGCTTAGCCGTCTCAACCGCTTTAAAGGCCGTTTTTACTTCGTCCGTAGGAGGTTCTGCATCCTGTATTGTTATGTTAACCAACTGGACGCCTATATCTATATCCTCCAGTTTCTCAAGTATCATATTCTTTATATTGGATTGAATCTCATTTTTTCCTGTGGTCAAAACTGCATCAACGCCATATGAACCGATTGTGGTTCTTATACAATTTTGAGCTATATTAGCCAGTATAAGCCGCGGATCCTCGGAGGCATATAAAGCTTTAACAGGATCGGTAACCCGATATTCCGCATAGAAATCAACATGTATGAAATTATAATCCGCTGTTATCATCATACCATTGTCAGCGCCCTCGGCTCCGTTATAATTAGACTCGGAATCCGATGTATAACCTATGGCAAATCCCTGGATCGTAGTATTAACCTTTTCTACAGTCTGGATCAAGGGTATCTTAAAATGTAACCCCGACTGTGTTACCGCTTTGGGCATCCCAAAAGTACACACAACCGCCTGCTCTTCTTCCCGTATAGTATAAAAAGAACCGCTGAGTATAAATACGATCGCGATTATAACAATCAGCCAAATTGCTTTTTTCCCCGCTTTTTTCATGGATCCTTTATCGAAATTCCCCTTAAAACCATAGGAACCCGGACCCCTGTTTTTAAAATCATTAATCGTCATATCCAACCTGCCTTTCCTCTAATAAATTAATTTATAACATAAATATATACTCTGCCCACAACAGAGTATATATTTTTTTCCGCAAAATAAACTTATTTATTTTACCCCTCTCCCCTATAATTCCTTCAATCTATATTTGTCGCAAAAAACAAAGCCGTCATCCTTCTCATTAATTCCAAAAAAATTCCATTTTTTATCCCCTCGGCCCATACCGCACCCTTGGTCTGTCCCCGTAAAACATAACTGCTAAGAATTCCTTTAAACAGATCCATATCTTTAAGATGAGCATGCCTCACCAGTCTCAGTTCATCTTCAACAGACTTGATCTTATATCTTGAATACACATATCTGTAATTCCTGTCCATAAGCCCGGTTTTTCTCGCATCCTTCACAAATGCCAGCAAAGTAGAATCATAAACCGGAATCTGGATCAGTTTCTGATCCTCTTCCCCATCATAAAAGCTTTCAACCTGCTGCCCGCTTTTCTTCTCAAGCCACGACATATACTTAGATAATAATTCAACATCAGACATATATTCATTTCTTATTCTGGTACTGAGTCTTTCGTCCTGCTCCGCCATACTCCTTCCTCCCTTCCAAAACCCAAATTATCAATCTCTCCCACTCAAAACAATCCTCTTTCCGATTGTATATTATCAACACGGATGATATACTGTTTTTTATCAATCTGTAATAATCCTATTAAATTAAATAATTAAATATTCACTGAAATCAAGAATAATTATAACATATAATCATCTTTATCGTAAAGAATCCGTAAGAAGGAAGCAGGCTACCGCCAATATGAATAATAAACTGACCAAATCCGCAAATTATAATATGGAATTAATGATTTATATTTTATTATTTATAACTTCCGTCCTTTTCATGTTGCTTTTCTCACTTTGGACAAGCCCATTGTATAAGAACTGGTATGGTTGTGATGCAAGTTTTTTTACTCTTGTGGGAAGAGGCATGCTAACCGGAAAGGTCCCTTATCGTGACTTCTACGATCTTAAAGGGCCTTATTTCTTTTTCATTCAGGAACTGGGACAATTTATATGTAAGGGAAGAACCGGGATCTTTATATTACAGATCTCATCACTGTTCATCTCACTTTTACTTATATACAAAATATCCTGTCTGTATATTTCCATCAAAAAAACTCTTGCTGTCATTATCTTTTTTTTATTTATATATATTGCTTTAATATGGGGCGGAAACTGTCTGGAAGAATTCTGTCTGCCCTTAAATCTTCTTATGGTCTATTTAATTTTCAGAAATTTTGACAGCATCATCAATTCCGGTAACGACATCGCAATTAATGATGCTCCCTCAACATTAAAACCTTCTTTTAAATTTTTCACAATATTCAACGATCCAAATATAATTGCACTGACTGCAGGCATCTGTTTTACTTTTATGACCTTTTCAAAGATCACTGCAGCTTCTCCGCTGATAGGCCTCATAATCGGTATTTCTGTTCTTCTTATCAAAAAAAGGAACTATAAAAACCTGATTTTGTATATAGTATTTTTTCTTCTGGGCGCATTACTTGCCTTCCTTCCTTTGCTTATATATTACAGCTGTCACAACAGTCTGCTCCAAATGCTCTATTGCACATTTGTCTTTGGTTTTAACCGTTCCAAAGATCTTTCAAATGTTTTATCCTTTAACCTCGAAATAAAACTTAGCGGGGTGATCTTTGCCATGGGATTTTGTATCTTACACTTCTCCCCCTGCAACACAATTCCGGATACGGATTCCCCAAACAGCAAACCTCACCTGCCCATAGATACCTTTCTCCTGTTGTTTCCTATGTCTTTTATCACCTACCTGGCCTTACACCTTGGCGATGCATTTATATACTATTTCATAACCGGTATGCCCTGCCTTATTATGGCATTGATCCTTTTTTTACGTTTATATGATCCCCTTATATTATTCTTAAACTTCCGCCAAAGCATATGCTGGATTTTTCTCTTCATCTTTGTTTTTCACTATACCGGCAATACTGTCAATACAATAAATACTTCTATACATAGAACAGAGAATGCTTTTCAAAATGAATACTATAACAACGCATTAAATATGGGAGCTCTTATACCCTATTGTGACCGTAACAGCGTTTTCTCTTACGATATAGATATGCAATGGTATGAAATAAACAATATGATCCCCTGCAATAAATATATGATAAATCTGCAATATTTTATAACCCTTAATCCCTCCATCGAAGGGGAATTGTTTGATTTTATGGAAAATACTCCACCCAAATGGATAATAACAAGCAATACCCTCTCTGACTATCTTCCGCAAATAGATTCAATAGTTAAGAACAACTATGAATGCCTTTACTCAAACAGCACCGGTATTGTATATCTTATAAAAAGCAAATGATCTATATCCCACACTCAAAAATAATTCTTTTGGCATTCTCATAACCGGTAAAAACTTCGGCGTTATATCCGGCTTCCCGTGCCGCTAAAATATTGATTTCCGTATCATCAAAAAAAAGACACTCCGCCGGATTCAGAGAGTACATATTTTTCAACAATTCATAAATTGCCGGATCCGGCTTGATCAGTTTACAACGATAAGATAATATCCCGCCATCGGTTAATTTCAAAAAATCAAGTTCTTTTCCACATTCTTTATATGCTTTATCAGAAAAGTTAGACAGATATAACACCCTGTATCCTTTCTCTTTAAGCTCTCTTATAAAACTCTCTGTATAATCAAAGCATTTTAAAAGGCCGTCAAAAGACCTGAAAATTATCCTTAACTGTTCTTCTATTGACGGATCATTTTGAACAAACAATGAAAGTATCTCTTCATCAGTCAGTACCCCCCTGTCATATTCATTCCAGTCTTTGTTCAAAACGCTGGCAGCAGCCACCTTCTTTTGAATCTCTTCATTATACCCAAAGCTCTCAATAAATGCTTTCCATCTAAAATCAACCAATACATTTCCTATGTCCAAAATGATAGTTTTGATCTTTTTTGCCATTCCGCCTGTACTCCTTTTATACTTCCTTTACCGCACTGTTGTTACATACTATTCGCGTAATACATGCGCCCCCGTAAAAGTTATCAAAGCTATATTTTTATTTAGATCATCTGTCACAAATACTTCGTAAAAACAATTGGTCCTGCCATCTTTTACCAGCTTTGCCTCAGCATACAGAACACTTCCTTTTGAAGCCGACATAAAATTTGCTCCCGTCACCAGACTAACCGTGGCAAATTCCTTCTCAAAGTTTGATGCTACCGCAAATGCCAGATCGGCCAGCGTATAAATCGCACCTCCCATAATACCTCCATATGCATTTTTATGCTTATCCCCGATCACAAGACTGCACTTGGCATAATCCTCGGATACTTCATCTATACTAATCCCCGTAAGTTCTGTTGCATACAGATCCTTCGAAAATATTTCCCTTGCTTTTTCCAATTTTCCGTTCATGTATAATACCTCATTTAATAAGTTTTATTATAAATACATATACCTGTGTATAAATATTTTTAACCGGACATTTTAAAAATTTTTATAATATCCTCTTTGGATGCCATTACCTTGCCTCTGATCATATCGGCGTTTCCCCCTCCCTTAGCACCGAACCGATCTTCAAAAATTTTTGCAAGCTCCAAAGAATCCTCTTTTAAGCTACCTGCATTATAACGGTATCCATTATCATCATCTCCTGTGAAAACTCCGACATATCCGTCATATTTAACAGTTAGAGCATTATATATTTCCTGTATTACAACCACCGGATATTCTTCTTTAACAAAAACACATCTCATACTATCGTCTGCAACCGAATTTATTTTTTCAATCAAACTTGATTTTGACAGATGATTAAACTTTCCTTTAAGATCATATATTTCCTTACGATAGGATTCAACACGGTCAGGTATATTGACCGTTTCGGTCGATAATATATTAGCTGTCCTTTTTAGGATATCAAGCTCTCTGTTTATATACTCAAGCGCTCTTCTTCCACATAATATTACGATCTGTGTTCCACCCTTATGTCGTGTTACCGAAATAACTTTTATAATACCGATTTCGCCGGTTCTCCTGACATGCGGCGCACAACAGGCACAAACATCAACGGTACTTTCTTCATCACCAATAGTTATCAGACGCACCTGATCATCGATTTCGATTTTACTTCTGTAATCTATATTCATAAGCTCTTTTTTATCGGGATAACTGTCCCTTACAGGCATATTGGCGTATATTACCCGATTTGCCTCCATTTCCGATTCAAGAACTTCTTCATATGATATTATTCCGTTAATATCCAGAGTAACAAAATCTGTGTCGCTTAAATGAAATCCAACATTGTCATATCCGTATTTATTATGTATAACTCCCGTAAGAATATGTTCTCCGCTATGATTCTGCATCCTGTCATATCTTTTATCCCAATCCAGTCTGCATAATACCATCATCCCTTTCTTAAGCGGACGCGAAACAATATATCTTATTTTAAAAGAACCTCCCGATTTTCCCGAGCAGGTTTGTCTGCCGCTTATTATACCGTCGATTATCCTCACATTGATAATGTCATCTTCTTTTTCGCCGTTTGCCCCATCAGTATTCAAAACCGTCAGTTCACCTGTATCCGCATTCTGACCTCCTTCGTTTGGGAAAAAAACAGTTTCTCTGAGTTCGACATATGGACGGTTTTTTTCATCATATCCACTTTCTTCTATAAGCGTTACATATTCCTTAAGATAGCTTTTTGTCTCATACAATCTATCCATAATACCAATTACCTTCTTTTAAATATTTCCTATCAACTGTCTGTATTATTTATTCCCTTTATTCTACTCACCTGAAGGGACTTCGGCAGATGTCTCCTGCTCAATAGACTCTTCCTTTGTTTCCTCCGGCAAAGAAGTAGCTTCCGGCGCAGAGGTTACTTCCGGCGTTGGTTCGGGCGTAGGAGTCACTTCCTCTGTAGGCTCCGGCAGCGAAGTCACTTCCGGTGTAGGCTTGGGAGTAGGAGTAACCACAGCAGTTATTACAGGTGTAGGTATAGCAGTAGCCTCCGGCACTTCTGTTACTGCCGGAGTTATCTCCGGTGTAGGCGTTACTTTTTCCGTGACTTCCGGTATCTGAGTCGGTACCACCGTAGGAAAAACCATATCCAGGGTAAACGAAGTCTGAGGCATAACCGCATCTTCCGTCATTATATCCTTATATTCACCTTGGGGTTTAACATAATGAACCACAAAATCACCTTCATCCGAAACTCCCGGAACCGGATGATGAATTATATAATCAAGAATATACTTGTAAGATGATGAACTGTAATGCAATCCATCTCCCGAATCATACTCCGATTTCATACCCCCGTTTTCATCTTTAAGCACAGATGAAACATCAAGATAATAAATTCCCTTCTCAACGGCAAGCCTATAGAGAAAATCATTATAATAATCTATCCACTCATTTTTAACAGTGTTTCTGTACCTTCCGTTATCGTCTACCGGCCATATCGACATAAGGACAACATTTCGCTCTCCCGCCAATGAAATGATCTTATCCACCAATTTAGTATATGTACTTTCATATTTCTCATGTGATATACCATTCATACCATTTACGCCATAACAAACGTAAATAACCTGCTCTTTTCTTGCCTTAAGATAATCGGAAAGAGTATATCTGCTTCCTGAATTTTGAGTGAAAGTAGTACTCTCCACCGCAGTATGAGCTATACCTATCTTCGCAAGCGCATTCTCATCAGAAATATAACCGTAACTAACCATCGCCACAGTTCTTGAATCCCCTAAAAAAATGCAATTATTCATATATCCTTCACGAGTATTTGCATTATAGGCAAGGATGGTAGGATCTTCCTTTGACGTCTCGATCTGATTCTGCATTACCAGCTCATCATCCTCTTCAGACGAAACCGCCACCCTGTTTCCCATCTCATCAATGATGTAAATAACCTTATCACCACCCACCGTTGCTTCTTCTGCTTTCGTATCATCCCTTTTTGGAGTTAATACTATCAGAACCACAATAAATATAATAACAAGAAGGATGGCACTGGCCACGGCATATTTATTATCCAAATACTTCCGGATCGCCTCCGGAAGTCGTCTGTATAATTTCTTGAATTTTCCTTTTAAACGTTTCCCTGATTTGCTCATGTTTTTTATTGTATCACATCTCCCTCTAAAAATCATCCTCGCCTGCCAAGGGATACTTTAAAGTTCCCTCAATAATTATTCAAAAAACGACAACACATTTTACACTTGCATATTAACAATACTTTTTATAAAATCATATATAAATAGTTTTTGTAAATACAGGTATAAAGTCAGTACCTGACTACGCCAATACTAAAATAAGGACAGCACATAATGAATATACAACTATTTGAAAAAACAAACCCCACTTACAAATATGCCTGTCAATATCTTAATCATCTTTCCATGGCAGGAATCGAAAATGCTTCGGACATTCTCTCCGGTATAAAGAATAATGAACCGGAAAGAAGTTGGGACGACGACTTATCAAAAGAGCTTACTTCCCTTGAAAAGAACTGTCTTATTCTTGCGGATGAGGCACGTTTTTTAATGACTAATGAAATGATCAGAGGATACGAAAGCAAAAATATAATTGACTTGCCCTGCGGTTACAACCCCAGAAGTATATATTTTACAAAAGAAGGCTACAAGTATATCGGTTTGGATATTCCTTATATCATAAATTCTGTTTCTCCCGTGATAAAAGGTTTTCAGACCAATTATTCTCATCGCATCAATTATTGTCCAATAGATGTTACCAATTATAAGAGTATAAATGATTCATTAACAAATGTTAACGGCGAAATTACCATCGTATCCGAAATGTTATTATCATTTCTTTCGGAAAATGAACTCAAAGAAGTCTGCGATAATATTTATAAAATGCTGTCTTTTTACGGTGGATGTTGGATAATTATGGATATTGGCTGTAAAGATCTTTACAAAAATACCTTTAAGGCGGCAGGAGATAATGTTTCTTTATCACTGTTTGACAATGCGATCAGCAAACTTACTCCTGAAATAAAATTGTATCAAAACAGTTTATATACCAACGGAACCGAAGGTGCTGCAAATTATTTTATATCCAAAGGCTTTGAAATCGAAAAAGTCTCTGTTTCCGAAATAATACCGGATGTATTCCCTTTATTAAAGTCCTCTCAAAATATTCCGGGTATAGAAGATGCCCTCAAGGAATATTATCAACAAATGGATTATTGGACCATTACCATCAACAAAAAAAGAGGCACACATATAATCAACACCAACTCCTCCGAATGCATTATCGAACAAAAAACAGGAAATGGTTTCTTATATTTAAGTTTAAGCGGCAGAATAGATACGATAACTGCACCGGAAATGCTTTTGGCCTTTGAAAAAGCGAATGAAAATAATACTTTAAAAAAAATAACCATAGATTGCAAAAATTTAAATTATATATCCTCCGCCGGCCTTAGGGTTCTCTTAATAATGGTCAAAAAAATCGGTGATAAAAATGGTCTGACTTTAAAAAATGTATCCTCCGATATAATGGAGATACTGTCTACTACAGGCTTCCTTGATATTATAGGAAATATTACCTGCATTTAAGAACCATCGATATCCTTCAGCAAAACAAGGTAACGATCGGTATGGTAACAAGAGATAATACTGTTGTTAATACTATACCATTTGATAATACAGAGGCTTCCAATTTATGTTGTGTAGCCATTATCAGTGGCATATTTCCTGCAGGAACCGCCAACATAAGGGCTGTTGTATTTACTATCATCGGATCCTTAATAAATATCTTAAACACAAAGAGTATCATTATAGGCAGCGCTACCAGTCTGAACACCGAAAAAACGGCCAGCCTTTTGTCAGATAAAGCACTTTTTATGTTCATCCTGGCAACTGCCGCTCCGAGTATGATCATGGATAAAAATGTTGTCGCCCGGCCTGCATAATCACAGGTGGACATTATAACATCCGGAAGTTTAAAATTAAGTACATACATGATTAATGCAAAAATTGCCGATACTGTTCCCGTATTTATCAGCTTTATTAATCTTTTTTTTAAAGTCATTGACATATCCCCGGATTTAAAATCATCCTTGCCGTTATAACCGGCAGCCTTACGTATCTTATTTATCCCTATTGTATATATAATCAGACAAAAAATAAGATTATGAAAACATACGTAAACCAAAGCATCCTTCCCCAACACTGCTTCCGTTAACGGAATCCCGATAAAACCTATATTGCCGAAGACCCCGAGAAACCAGTAACAATATCGTTCGGTCATTTCTACCTTTAATATCCCGGGAATAATTTCCGACACTATTATTAGCAACAGATAGGTTAAAATTGCCGATACAAGACCTGTAAATAATTGCTTACCGCTTACACGGACCGTAGAACTCAGCATCGAATATATCATCAAACATGGATTGGTAAAGGTAACTATAAGTGCGGATATCCCCCTGGTTATTTCATCATTGATCAATTCTTTTTTATAAGAATAAAACCCCAATGCTATAAGCATAGCGATCATTAACATCTGTTTTACAACAACTCCTGCACTCATATAAATATCTCTCCTGATCATATTATCCATCAAACAATTGTAGAATTGATTAAACGATCAATTTCTTAATACATAATCAACAACCGTTCTTACTATCAACTCAGACGTCATTTCTTCCCTGATAATTCCTTCATCAGCACGTATATCATAGCTTATCTTTGATGCCTTACCTTTTATTACATTAATCCCGTATCTGGCCATAAGCTCCGATACTCTTAACCTTGCCTGAGAATTCTCCGCTCCCAAAGTAACAACTACTATATCGTGGCTCCCATCCTCGGCAGGTACCGTTAACGAAGTTATAAGGCATGCTCCGGACCTATCCGTAGTCCCGGTCTTTAATCCATTCACCTCCGGCAGATTATACAATAATAAATTGGTGTTTTTTAAATTCCTGTTAAGGGTAGGCATTTTAGCGGTTTTCATAGATGTTATATCCTTTATCTGAGGATAAGTATTTAATATATGCGAACACATCTTAAACATATCATACCCGCTCATTTTATTCTGGGTCTTGGCCGGTATGATGGATTCCGTAAATATCGGAAGTCCGTTTGAATTATGAAAATTCGCAGATTTCAACTGAAGCTCTTCACACTTTTTATTCATCAATTCCACAAATTCTTTTTCTGAACCGGCAATATATTCAGCCAGAGATAATGCACATTCATTACTGGAGGGTAATAATGCGCCTAGTATCAGTTCCGATATCGGAATCTCCCATCCCTCGGATAAAGCCACAAAACCATCGGAAGATGCAGAAAGATCAGCTGCTTTCTTTGAAATCACAACCTTATCATCAGGTGTGATCGTTCCGTCCGCAATCGCATCCATAGTTATAAGATATGTCATCAGCTTAGTTGTACTTGCTATCGGATACGCCTCTTCGTAATTGTACCCGTAAAACACTTCACCTGTAGTAGCATCCCCTACCACTACCGTATTAAATCCGTCAAAATAATCATTACTTTCCATCCTCGCGGGATTAATTATAAAATTCGAGGATGTCTCTATCAAAATATTACCCTGATCATCTGTATCCATTGAAATATCAAGTATCATTGCAAGATCCATAGGTGAAATAAAACAATCAAAATATCCATCAATTCCTGCCAGTATAGTATAATATCTTCTTTCTTCACCATTCACCGATAAAGCCGCATTCCCCGGGTCTCCTCCCGCACTTTGTTTCAGACTTTCCAGAGACCATCCTTCGTGAAGAAACTCATCGGAGTATTTCTCACCAACCGTAATATTTGCAGATCTGTCAGTCACCTCAACATTAATGGGGCTGTTTGATTCAGCCATAAGAAAAGCCGTATCTCTTAAAGATATATATATATTATTATCATATGATGCATTAATAGCTCTTACCGTACCGGCTTCACCACCATCTACACTGATCATAATATTTTCCGGAATTCTTGTTGCTGCATACAATCTGTACTCCGGAAGTAATGTTATAACCAAAAACACAAAAATAATCCTTATGATTCTACCTTCTTTATTAATCATTATTTATCACCCTGTTTTTTATATATATCTTCAGCTTCAACAATTATAATTGTATCTTTCGATACTCTGAATTCCTCTTTTACTTTCTTATCATTTCGTTCCCATTCAATTTGAGTACCTCTTATTCTGTAATCCCCCGTTCTGGTTACTTCCTCCGCAAATTCATTATAATCGGGAAAAATTTCCACACGTGAGTTCTTTATATAATTATAAAGAGTCATTCCCAAGGCTTCTTTTATTAACACATCCGCATCTTCGTCAGTCAATTCTTTGGCATATCCTACCAGTATCAACCTTTTTATTATTAACTCTCTCAGACAGTCGGCGGTTAATTTATAGGCTTTTTCTTCACACTCAGCATAAGAAGAATTATTAACACTTTCGGTAAATGTCCCTTTTTTTAATCCTTTATTATCAAAATCAAGGTCAACCTTAACTATAAAAGAATCCGTTTTACTTCTTATCCATTCATCATCTACATTAGCACCTTCAACATCTTTAAGCCATATTGCCACCTTTGCGATCACCCGGTCGGTTATATCAACATCCCTTACATATTCTCCCCTAAATGCCATAAGTGTCCTTATTCGCATAAATCCGGCAACAAAGGCTATAATGACCAATAGCACCATAAGCAATGCACTTATACGTAATATTCTTCTTAATCTTAATCTTTCCCTTTTTGTCATCTATACATCCTTTTTCATAAAAAAATAATTGTAAAAAATTACCCCCGTTAATTTACAGATTATAAATATACGAGGGTATTTTTAAAATAATTCTATATTACATTATTATATATTTTTATGATTTTCAAGATACTTTAATTATTAATTTTTCTTTACTGCCTTACCACTGGGTTTTACAAGGACAAGACAAAGGATTAAAGCAACTATATAAAGCGCAATTGTGAAATACAATACATTCTGATATCCTACCGGATTAACCGAAATCTCATGCCCTGTAGAATCAACTTTAGTTATAAACTCACCACTGTGATTAACAATATATGATGCAACCTGATTCCCTGTAAGTCCCGCAAATGCCCAGGCTGAAAGTGTAATACCGTGAATTGCGGAAATACTTCCCATACCGTAGTGATCCGATAAAAGAGTGGGAACATTAGAGAATCCGCCACCGTATCCGGCATTTACAACAAAGATCAAAGCCAGCACAAGGAAAATAAGTAATCCATTACCTTCACCATTCTTAATCCCCCCCGTGACCATAACCAGAGCCGTAAAGACTATAGATAATATAAAGATCATCTTATATATCGTATTTCTGTCTTTCATAGTATCCGCCCATGCCGAAAATCCCAGACGTCCACCTGCATTAAAAATAGCGGAAATAGTTGAAATAACACCGGCCATAGCTGCAAGTCCAACACATTTTACTATCATCTTTTCCTGTGATATAAGTGCAAGACCACAGGTAATATTTATATAAAACATTACCCATATTCCTATATAATTTGATAAAGGTTTAGTCTTAAGAACTTCCATGATTTTTGGCTTCTGGCTGCTGTCCTGGGGTTCATGCCAATCAGCCGGCTTAGCTAACAGCAAATGTCCTACAAACATCATAATAAAATAAACAACCGCAAGAATCATAAACATCTTATATATCTCACCATTTTGATTATCACCAAGGATTTTCTGCATTATAGGTGATGCTATAGCTTTTGCCGCACCAAATCCGGCAACCGCTAATCCCGTCGCCAAGCCCTTTCGGTCCCGGAACCATAACATAAGTGTCTTTACAGGTGACAGATATCCGGTACCAAGCCCTACACCCATTATAAATCCATAACTGAGGTAAATCCCTACCAATGCTACGGGACTATGCTGATGTGTGCCACCATACTTTATAAAAACTCCTGTCAGAAACATTCCTGCCGCAAAACAAACGGTTGCGATAAGTGAAGATTTATGAATATCCTTCTCTACTATATTCCCAAGAAATGCAGCAGACATACCAAGGAAGAAAATAGCAAACGAAAATGCCCATTCTACTGCGCCTTTAGAATATCCGATATAATCGGCAATCTCCTGGCTGAATATAGACCAGCAATATACGGTACCTATACTGCAGTGGAGCAAAAGAGCAGGAATAGCTGCACGCACCCACTTATTTGTACGCCATCCTCCGGATTTATTATTTGAAGAACTCATTTTTATACTTCCTTTCTATTTGAATTTCGCTGTATATAATAACACTTTATTAAATTTTTAACAAGGGATAGACTTGTTTTTCTGTTTTTTCTTCTGTATTATGTAACTATTCAAGTTATCATATACATAAGGAGACTCTTATGGGTATTCTCACAAGCACGGTATCAAAGGATATCAAACGGATTGAATACATGATCAAGCGTTACAAAGAGATAAAAAAAAATCTTCCCAAAGGCACCATCAGTCCCAAAAAAATCGGAAATCAGACCTATCATTACTTAAAATACAGAGATGGTAATAAAATAATATCCGATTACATTCACAAAGAAGATTTTGATAATCTCACCGAAATGATTGACCATCGAAAACATTGCGAAATTATGATACGTTCTCTAAAAACTGAATTGGAGAATGCAAAAAAATTATTAAAGCAAAACAAATAACCTCTACCCAAAACCAGCAGCAGGAGCAAAAATGAACAAAGAAAGCTATCGCGTCATAAGAATATTACTGATTCCCAAGGTTGTGAATCTGATCGCAAAGGAATTTGATTGGGATGAAATAAAAGCCTGTAAAGCCTTTTATAATTCAAAATTAAATGAACTGCTTGAACAGGATGATAATGACTATTGGACTTACAGCGAGTATAAATTACTTGAACTATTCAGAAAGGAAATCATACAATGACGAACGAAGGTAATTTCTTAACCTACGCCATAGAACAATATAAATTCGAAAAAAATATGAGCGGACGACAGGTTATGGATATATTTTCAAAGTATGATGTACTTGAATATATTTACACTTCCTGTGATCCGCTCCATGAAAATAAAGCAAAATATATAGTAGAAGATATTGATATTTACATTGAAGCATATAAAGCTAATTTATTATAGTTCCGTTTATCTCCTTTATTTCACCATATTGCACAACAAGATCAACCTTTTCTCCTACTTCTAAAGAATCCCAAAAATCCTGCTCAACCTCAACAGAATACTCCTTTCCTTTATCAGTCCGAAACATAAGTATATAAATTTCATTTCTCCCGGCCTCTCGTTCATTTTCAAGGAGCTTACTTTCATCCCAATATGGTACTTCATCATCGCCGGAGGTATCAAGTGTCCGGGCCGGAATCCATTTTTCTATTTCATAATAATACTTTGTTGAAAATTGAGGAACCTGTTTATACACAGGGCGCTCTTCTTCGACAGTATAATACTCCGTCTTATATCTTGGGGTCTGAACTTCATGTTCGGTAAAGGTTCCGTCACCATTGTCTATATACTCCGTGTGGGTATCATATCCATCCTCAACCTTTCGGGATTTTTCTACTTCTACTGTCTCATAATGACTCAGAACCGTATCATAATGATGTATTTCCTCTTTTTCATCATATACTCTTCCACCCTCAGGAACATTCCAGTCGGATTCCTTAACTGTTTGATAAGCTTCTACCGATATTGATCGTTCCCAGCTTTTTTCCGACACTGATGCAGCGTATCCTTTACTTCTGCAGGAAAAAGCGATTATAGCTACAAGCAGGGCTAAACCTATAATAAGAGGTAATCTCTTCATTATTCCACCCTGTTCTTTTTTTGATTCCTGATTTCCTGTAAGTTGCTGCTCCTCTCTTTTCTTTTCCTCGGCTTCCTTTTTTTGATTTTCTATATTCTCATAATAATCTCCGCTGCTTTCTTCCCGGTCAGCTCCACATCCAACGCAAACCTTTGCATCATATCGATTAAGAGAACCACAATAACTGCAAGTCCAATCGGCTCCTTTTCCATATTCCCTAGCTTTTTCTTTATCAAGATACTCTTTTTTCTCCTTCATATAAAACTTAGTACCTTCATCCTGAGGATGCCCGCAAGCCGTACATCGTTTGTTCAATCCGCTTATACCCTTATTTCCGCAATACGGACAATCCCAATACCCCTGCACTATTTTATCCATCTTATAAATCCTCCTTTTAAGGATACACAATTATAATATATTCAAATTATTTTTCAATAACGCTGTTATGTATTATTGTTATGTTTCATCGTTATATATCATCGTTATGCATCATCGTTATGTAACGTCGATATATATCACTGCTATTTAACTTAGCTATGTATGTTGGCGAATAACATTGTTATGCAACATCGTTATGTAACAATGTATTTTATATATTGCTTCTATTTGTGTATCTTATCCTGCGCCATAATATAACATTGTTATATATCATTGTTATGTGTCACCGTTATACAACGCCGTTACATATCAACGTTTTATAACACTGTTATATAACAGAGTTTTATTTTGTATACGTCAAAAAACGATTTCCATTTGAAGCTAACCAGACCTTCCCATCATCAATGCCGATCTTGTTTGATTTTTCTTTATATGGGTCATAAATTATCAGATTTTTATCATCATATCCGATGATCAGTACAGCTTCATCATTTTCTACCATTGCCATTACCGGACACCCCATACCAATATAATACTTCATTGCTTCCGTAGAGCACCCTGCAAGCGGAAGTACTACTTTATCTTCAATGTTCTCCTTCATTATATCAAGCGGTGTTTTCCCTTCTTCCAAAAGACTTTTGACATCAACATAAACCCCCGCTGTATTAAGCATTTTATCAAGACACGCCGCAACAGAGTTTCCGGTTATAGGTATAAATTCTATATCTTCGATCATAGTCTTTGACTTAAGATCATTTCCTTTCCATATATAACTGCTTTTTTTATCAACGACTATTCCGGCTTCCTTCTCTGCTGTATAAACAGCATCTGCCGCATCTGTATAAATTGCTGTTATTTCCCCTTTTGAATATACATAATATCTATCTAATACATCTTGTACATTCAAATAAAAATTTCTGTTTCCTTCATACAAAACTTCTTTTGTTGTAAGATTTCTGGTGTTTTTGCCTGCCTCTGTATTCTTTAATACCGTTTGCCAGGTGGTTTCCGTTTCCTCAGTAATAACATTGGTAAAATTATTTGCATGAGCCTCTTTTATTTGATTATTCATTATCTGATCATCCTCTGTGGGATAGACAAGTTCCGTATCCTTGTCAATTATTATCCTTTCAAGATTCATCATATTATCCTTAAATTGAACATCCGATACATATATACCTTCGTGATGATAGGTTTTAAGAATTTCCCCCTTTATATTCTGAATATAAATATAATCCATAGGTAAAACCGTACGACCTGTAGAATCCAGCATAATATCCATAACAGCAACGCTTCCATATACAAAATCATGATTAAAAAATCCCAACGGTATTAAAATATGTCCCCGGGAAGCTTCTATCTTTAAAGGAACCATTGAATTTAATGACATAAAAGTAAGAGTATTATATTCATACAAACTATTTGCGGCCTGCCATCCTATCATGCTATTATCCAGCGAAGATACAAATCTTGTTTCATTAAGTCCGCTTGCAAGCAATTCGGCTTTCATAGTACTTAAATTTATGCTGTATATAGTTCCGTTAAACATTAAATACAACGTATTATTTTCGTTTACATAACATAGATTTTCCACATCATGTTTCAATATTTCATAAGATTTTGTATAAGGAATGAACAAGTTCTCTTCAACCGTATTAAAAACTGTATCATAATAATATACTGTTATTCCTGTTTCTCCTTCGTGATTTCCGCGGTTCATATATCCGTATACCGCGAAATATACATTTCCAACATCATCCACATACAAAATTTTTATATTATGCATCTTATATGATGTGCGGACATCATTGTTTTCTTTATCTCTAAATGAATAAATCCTGGTTAATGAATCTGTATCGGAATTATAACTGTAAAGACTTCGCTCCTGAACAAAGCAGAAGATATTGGCATCCTTATTCTCTTTATAATCGATAGCGTCAGATAATATTCCATGAAAAATTTTCCCGTTGGCCACTACCACATTTTCTTCATTAATTATTTTATCCATTGTTCGTTCATAATCTATAAGATATATTCTGTCCGAACCTCTCGTCAGATAAAAATACTCCCAAACATCATATAATTCCCCTTGAACCGAAACTGTATAATCAAGTGTTATTGCCGCATCCTTGGTATTAATGTCAAGAATTCTCAGTTCTTTATCGCTTTCCAAAACAGGCTCCAGATTTCCCCAAGTTAATTGATTAAAATTACTATGTATATTAACATAACCAAAACTTGAATTATCTCCTTCAGAATTTGATTCCATATAGGTTCTTAATTCTTCCGCCGCCGTTTTATCAAAGGTTTTGGAACTGAAATTATGAACAAAATCCAGTTTTTCGGTAAGATAAAGCTCCGGTTTATCTATAAATCTGCAATAATAAGAAGCAACCCGGCCATCAGATAGTGTCAGTTTTAAAACCAGCATATATTCTTTTTCATCTTCAATAAGATCTTTAACCGGAACAGTTGCACTTATTTCATCATTTAAATAGTCAAATGTCTGAATTTCCCCACTTTCCAGCAGTCTTTCCATACTTAAAGTATAAACCTCATATGCAACTCCTGTAATGATACTGTCAAAAGCCTTTATTTTTATCGGCAGTTTTCTGTCAGCTGACATAGGTGTAATTGTCCCACGCAAATAACTGCCTTCCATTTCAGCCACATATCCATGAAGACAGTTAATATATTCACCATTTACATTAACATATACTACCGGGAGTCCGGCTTTCTTCATTTCAGCCGTCATATCTGTATTACCTTTATTAATTACAGTCGACGTTATCATAACTGATATCAGAAAAACCAGAAACAATATCCCAATTCTTAAAAATGCCTTAAAAAGCTTTTTTCTCATTATTATCTTAACAGATAAACGGTCGAAGAAAATCCTCGACCGTTATCAACCAATAAATAAAATACAATACCTACTTTTTTACGGCCTCTATACGAGCTACCGATCTTTGTAATGCAAGTTCTGCACGCCTCAAATTTGTTGACTCAGCCTTCTCCGCCAGGCGTCTTTCAGCACGTACACGAGCCTCATTCGCACGGTCAACATCAATTTCGTCAGGCCACTCAACAATTTCAGCCAAAATAGTCACACTATCCTGTAAAATTTCAACGAAACCACTTAATAATGCAGCTGTTTTTATTTCCGTATCGTTTTCTCTTATCCTTAATACACCCGGAGCGACAACACAAGTTAACGGAATATGATTTTTAAGTACTCCTATCTCTCCTTCAGTTGTCCTAAACTCAACCATGATAGCTTCGCCTTCATAGAATACCCTGTCGGGTGTTATGATCTTTAATGCAAAAGCTCTTTCATCAGCCATTATTTTGCCTCATCCAATCTTAATTACTTATTGGCTTTAACTTTAGCCAAAACATCATCTATGCTACCTGCATTAAGAAAATATCCTTCCGGAACATCATCATGTTTTCCTTCAAGTATTTCCTTAAACCCTTGAACTGTATCATTAATGGATACATACCTTCCTTCAAGTCCCGTAAACTGTCCGGCAACAAAGAAAGGCTGGGATAAAAACCTTTGCACCTTTCTGGCCCTTGAAACAGTAAGCTTATCCTCTTCGGATAATTCATCCATACCAAGAATAGCAATAATATCCTGCAATTCTTTATACTTTTGAAGTATCTCCTGTACACCTCTGGCAACCTTATAATGCTCTTCACCCACAATCCTCGGATCAAGTATTCTCGAGGTTGACTCCAAAGGATCTACCGCAGGATAAATACCTAACTCAACTATAGAACGTGATAAAACCGTAGTTGCATCCAAATGAGCAAAAGTTGTAGCCGGAGCCGGATCGGTCAGATCATCCGCAGGCACATATACAGCCTGAACCGATGTAATTGATCCGTTTTTTGTAGATGTAATACGTTCCTGTAAAGCTCCCATCTCGGTTTGCAATGTAGGCTGATAACCTACGGCACTGGGCATACGTCCCAGCAATGCCGACACCTCCGAACCAGCCTGTGTAAAACGGAAAATATTATCAATAAACAATAATACATCCTTACCACCCTGATCACGAAAATACTCAGCCATTGTCAATCCCGAAAGGCCTACACGCATTCTTGCTCCGGGGGGCTCGTTCATTTGACCAAAGACCATTGTTGTTTTATCAATAACTCCGGATTCCGACATTTCATGATACAGATCATTTCCCTCACGGGTTCTCTCTCCAACCCCTGTAAATACAGAATATCCACCATGCTCTGTTGCTATATTACGTATAAGCTCCTGAATAAGAACGGTTTTTCCTACACCCGCGCCACCAAACAGTCCAATCTTACCACCCTTCTGATAAGGACACAGCAGATCCACCACCTTTATTCCGGTTTCAAGAAGCTCTGCACTGGTTGATTGCTCTTCAAATTGCGGTGCCTTCCTGTGTATAGGAAAATATTGTACATTCTCAGGTGCCGGTTTATTATCTATAGGCTGACCAAGAACATTAAAAATACGTCCCAAAGTGTTCTCACCTACAGGAACCGTTATGGGATTTCCCAAAGCGATTGCATCCATACCTCGAACCAATCCATCCGTAGGTCCCATTGCAATACATCTTACTGTATCATCACCAAGGTGTTGGGCAACTTCAACAACCAATTCGCTGCCATCATTCTTCGGCACCTTGATCGCTTCATTAATTTCAGGAAGCGAGTCCGAAACAAATTTAATGTCAAGGACAGCACCAATGATCTGGGTAATCTTACCTTTATCCACTGCATTTTCCTCCTAGATTAAGCGTCAGGTGCCGATGTGTTTTAAACACCAATCTCAACCTACGCTGATTTACTTTTAACTACAGGCACTTACTGCCATTTCATATTAATTACTCAGAGCCTCCGCACCGCCAATGATCTCAGTCAACTCCTGAGTGATATGACCCTGACGGGCTCTGTTATACTGAAGTTCCAAAGTACCTATCATTTCTTCCGCATTACTCGTTGCAGAATCCATTGCCTGCATTCGCGCACCGTTTTCGCTGGCTACAGCTTCAATTAGTGCACCATAAATTAAACTGGCCATATACTTAGGTATTATCATCTCAAGCGCTTCTGTTTCTTCAGGTTCATAATTCATAACACTTCTCACCTTGGAATCAGCATCATCTTCTTCACCGCTCAGATCAATATCCGTATCATCTACAGGCAATAATTTTATAAGTGTAGGTATATGACTCACCGTATTCTTAAACCCGGTATAAGCCATCCAAATTTCCCCTACTTCCTGATTTTCATACGCCTTAAGCAAAGCACCTGCAATCTCGACGGCATCGGAATATAAAGGTTCATTTATAACTTCCGAATAATCCTCTTTTATAGTATAACCTCTGCGTTTAAGAATATCTCTACCCTTTTTACCTATGGCATAAACAAAAATATCATCTTTTCCCCAATCGGCCGCACCAACCAATTTTACGATATTGGAATTGTATCCTCCGGCCAAGCCCCGGTTAGATGTTATAACCACTACGGCCTTTTTTTCAGACTCACTTCTTACAATATACGGATGATCTATGTGACCCGTACGTTTTATTATGCCTTTTATGGTCTCATACATACAGTTAAAATATGCCTTAGACCTCTCAGCCCGGGTTTTTGCTCTCTGTAACTTTACCGTAGAGACGAGCTTCATGGCTTTGGTAATCTGTTGTGTACTCTGAATACTGGTCTTTCGCCTTTTAATATCTCTCATTGAGGCCATAAACATTCACCTGCCAAATCATAATAATTTATTTAAAACTAAAGCTATTTAAGATATCCTGCCTTAAAATCAACAATGGCCTTTTTAAGTTTCTCTTCAACTTCCTCGGACAATACCTTGGATTCCTTGATTGAATCGGGAACATCCGGAATGTTCGTTCTTATATATTCAAACAATTGATCTTCGAAATCAACCACCTTATCTACCGGAACATCCAAAAGATATTTATTAACAGCAACATAAATGATTATTGCCTGATACTCTACCGGCATAGGTTTATACTGAGGCTGCTTAAGGATTTCCTTAAGGCGTTCACCCTGCGCAAGCTTCTCCTTGGTATCCGAATCCAATTCGGAACCAAACTGAGCAAATGCAGCAAGCTCCCTATATTGGGCAAGTTCAGTACGAATAGGCGCCGATATCTTCTTCATAGCCTTAATCTGTGCCGCACCCCCGACACGGGATACCGATAATCCGGCATTTACAGCCGGTCTGAAACCCGAATTAAACATCTCCGTTTCCAGATATATCTGTCCGTCGGTAATAGATATAACATTTGTCGGAATATAAGCAGATACATCACCGGCCTGGGTTTCAATGATGGGAAGTGCAGTCAATGATCCTCCACCATATTCCTCACTCATTCTGGCAGCACGCTCCAATAGTCTTGAATGAAGATAAAATACATCACCGGGATATGCTTCTCGACCGGGCGGACGACGGAGCAACAGTGAAAGTGTACGATAAGCAACAGCATGCTTACTTAAATCATCATAAATAACTAAAACATCCTCTCCGTTTTCCATCCACTCCTCACCTATCGCGCAGCCCGCATATGGAGCGATATATTGAAGAGGAGCCATTTCCGAAGCAGTCGCAGCAACAACAGTTGAATAAGACATTGCATTGTATTCTTCCAACGTTTTAACTATGGAAGCAACAGTTGAAGCCTTCTGACCTATTGCAACATAAATACACTTAACATTCTGGCCTTTTTGATTTATGATTGTATCAATAGCGATAGCAGTCTTACCGGTCTGTCTGTCACCGATAATAAGTTCTCGCTGCCCTCTTCCAATGGGTATCATCGAATCAATAGCCTTTATACCCGTCTGCAATGGCGTATCAACGGACTTTCTCGTGATAACGCCGGATGCAACACGTTCAATCTGACGATATTTATCTGTCTGGATCGGACCTTTGCCGTCAATAGGCTGGCCAAGAGCATTTACAACACGTCCGAGCATCGGGTCACCGACAGGAACTTCCACAACACGACCTGTCGTTTTTACGGTATCACCTTCGTTGATATTCTTATCTGCACCCAGCAAAACCGCACCAACATTATCTTCTTCAAGATTAAGTACCATCCCGAAAACTCCGCCGGGAAACTCGAGAAGTTCATTCATCATTGCTTTCTCAAGTCCGTGAACACGTGCGATACCGTCTGCAACCTGAATAACTGTTCCCACCTCGGAAACCTCCAGCTCGCCGGCATATCTCTTTATCTGATCCTTAATTACAGAACTGATTTCTTCCGGTCTTAAATTCATGGATCTTTACGCACCTTTCTAAATGATCTATTTCAATAACAAAATTTTATGATTTTAATATCAAACCTTTGCTTTGCTTAATTGTATATTACCAAGTTCCCTCTTAAGCCCTTCAAGCTTTGTCTTGATACTGGAATCAACTACCTTATCCCCTATCCTGATTATCATACCGCCTATCAGAGATTCATCTATTTTATAATTCATCTCCATGGTTTCGTAATCAGTTGTATCAAGCAGCTTTTTTCTGACAGCCTCTTTCTGACTTTCAGACAACTCCATAGGTGTTACAACATAAGCAATACCTATTTTCTTGTATTCCTTCACCATAAGCACAAAATGCTCAAGAATAGGCATAAGCTGAGCATATCTTTTATTGGATACTATAAGTTTTAAAAAACCCGTTAGTTCATCAGATACACGCCCTTTAAACACTTCCTCAACGATTCTTTCCTTCTCCTCCTTAAGAATCTTTGGATGATTCATAAGTCTGGAAAAATCCGGATTATCATTTAATATTTCCCGAACCGTAGATACTTCTTCATAAAGAGTATCCAGTGTTTGCATTTCCGTTCCGGTTTCAAATAATGCATTTGCATAGGTGCCGGTAACTAGCTTTGCCATGTTTTATCACCTACTTCTCTTAATGTCTCCTCTACAAGAGCATCCTGCACAGTAGTATCCATCCTGCCGCCAACAACCTTTCCAGCCATAAGTGCTGCTATATCTATCATTTCTTTTTTTATCTCATCTTTAGCCTTCTCTTTTTCAAGATCGGCTTCCACATGAGCCTGTTTAATGATCCTTGCAGCTTCTTCCTTGGCTTCCGCGATTATATGACTTTCATTCGTTGTGGCACGTTTCCTTGCATCTGCAAGTATTTCATCCGCTTCTGCTTTAGCATTATTAAGCTTTCCTTCATACTCTGCCTTTAATGCATCCGCATCTTCCTTATCCTTCTTTGCCGTATCAATATCATTCTGAATCTTTTCCCTGCGTTTTCTAAGCATTTCATGTACAGGATCAAAAAGCAGATATGACAACAGCATAAACAGGAAAAATACCGATACCGCAGTCAGTACAGCGTCGTGCAGCAGCTGGAAATCAAGATTAAATAATCTTTCCATCCAAGTATTTGCCTCCTTCCGGTTTGTTTATCTTCTTCAATACAAATCTTATACCAGAGGCTTAACGAATAATAACAGCATTGCTATAAGAAGTCCGTAAAGACCTGTAGTCTCTGCAACTGCCTGTCCCAAAAGCATGGTAGATGTAACATCTGATTTTGCTCCGGGATTACGTCCTACCGCTGCTGCCGCATGACCTGCTGCAATACCCTGACCTACACCGGGACCGATACCTGCGATAACTGCAAGTCCTGCACCGATTGCTGAGCAACCCTTGATGAAATCTTCACCTGAAATATTCATGGATAAATCCTCCTTTTGATTTATTCTTTTATTAAAATTTTATTCATTACCTATTGCATCTGATATATAAGTCATAGTAAGCATACAGAATACATAAGTCTGTATAGCTCCACTAAACAGATCAAAATAAATATGTAATACTGCCGGGATACCGATTTTAACAAAAATAGGTAACAACCCGTAATATAAGGCCATCATAACACATCCCGAAAGTATATTGGCAAACAAACGAAGTGACAACGATACCGGTACCGCAAAATCACCGATCAAATTGATAGGTATCCAGAATACCCACGGATCACATAACCCTTTAATCACCCCGCTGACCTTCTGATACTTAAACTTATTGTACGTTATGAGACAGAAGGTTATAACACCGAGCGGAAAAGTAACGCCATAATCCGCTGTAGGTGGGCGAAGTCCCAATAACCCCGATATATTGCTGACGAATATAAAAAAGAAAAGGGTCATAATATAATTGACAAACTTAGTCGCATTCTTCCCCATAGTACTGCTGATAACCCCATCCAGGAATTCAATTATCATCTCCACAATATTAAGAAACGTTCCCGGGGCTTCATCATCATTGATTTTCTTTACAGCTTTACCCGCAACAAAAGCAAAAACGACCAGCAATAACATTACAATAAATGTACAGACATGTGTTGTTGTGATCCAGACCTCATGACCAAAACAATTATATGAAAAAACACCTTTGATCATAAAATCCACGTCACCCGATAACAAAAGCGGATTAATCATCTGCTATTTCACCTCACTTGAATTTATATCTTTATCTGAACTTTCATTATTATTAAATCCGTTGAGCATCTTATGTGTAAATGGCTGTAAATAAGCACCTATCTTAAGTCCCATAATACCTGCAAAAAAAGTAAGCGGATTACCGATACCGGTCATTTCGATAACCACGATGGATACACAGGCAATAACATATCGTAAGGATGATTTTCGCTGAAGGTAAGCTTTCGCATTCTTTTCATCCATATCAACCGCAATATCAATGGAATCTGCCATCCCCGCAGCCAATACCGCACATACCAAAAAGCCTGCAGCAAGCCCAATCGTATGATACAGCTTCCTTTGTGTAAAAACAAGCAACACAGTCTCCCACAATAAGCAATACACAAATGCACCTATCAACAATTCCCTAAGTGTTTTGTTGGTACGAATCTGATCAATCATTACACACTTCACCGCCATATCATTATATATTCTTCAACAACCGGTCCCGATTTAAGATCTGTTATCGAAAATTATGACGCCACTTATTATTCATTATCCGAATCCTTCAAAGATTCAACTGCATTCTGTGAATTTCGCCTGATAGTTTTGGATTCATCAAAGTCAGACTTACGAACTTTCACTTCATCATGCACCGGGGGTCTGTCAAAAATATGTTTGGCAAATATATACACATTACGTCCGCCCGCAACCGCACCAATAAAAAACATGATTATAACCAGAAATGATGTATGAAAAAAATCATCCAAAAAAATACCCAGGAATGTGCATAACAATATGGGGACAAGCATATTTATCCCAAATTGCAGGATTTGTGTCAGGGAGCGATATACTCCTTTATCATAATTCACAATATATACCTTTCACTACATATCACTTCAAAATGGTCATCGTTATAAATATACCAACTTTTCTTTGAAATGTCTACAAATTTAGAATCTACTTTAAATAAAAAAATATTCTATCGGATAAAAATCTGATTTTTCCGTAATTCTTTCAATAAATGTTAGACAATCCTAAAATATACTGATATACTTACTGACAAAGCCAATCTTTCTATATTTCAGGAGGTTAACCATGGATACTCCACAATTCTACAGAAAAAGAATCATTCCCGAAGAATGTGTGCTTCTCAAGGATGATATTATTCTTGAAATGAATGACAACTATATTATTACAAAATGGAAAACACTCCATCCCAAGAAAAACCTCAGTCATGGCTTCTCCTGTTATTTCCTCAAAGAAGGTTATAAGATAAGCAAATTTCTGCGTGAAGATAATTCTCTTTTATATTGGTACTGTGATATTATAAAAACAGATTACGATCCCCTGAATAACACCTACATTTTTACAGATCTTCTGGCAGATGTTATTATGTACCCCGACGGCTTCGTCAAAGTAGTTGATATTGACGAAATAGCACTTGCCCTGAAAAAAGACAAACTTCCCGCGGAGGACATAATCACTCTTCTCACAAACCTTGATAAATTGCTTAAGATCGTATATTCGGAAGAATTTGATATATATAAACATATGATAAACGAATATGCGTTGAACGATCCCTCTGACAGATTCTAATAAAATACGTGATGCCCGATTATTATTCCGTTTATCTGAGGAATAACCGTTCTGAAATATAAACAATTTCCTACCGGCTGTGATCCGGCCATTGCTTCATCAGCTGCGCGATAACAGGATTCGGTAGCTCCTATAGAAAGTCTGGTAGCCAGCCGTCCGCTTCCGGCAGGCGTAAATTGATGTTTTTGATATATAACCCCAACCATGGTATTCGGATAAGCCGCACTTCTCATACGGTTTATAACAACAGAACCCACGGCAACCTGACCGGTATACGGCTCACCTCCGGCCTCACAATAAATAAGACAGGCCAACAGATCTCTGTCACTTACATTAAATCCCAGATCCGCAGTATTACTCCAAGTCATTTTATTGGCTTTTTCAGTCATTGCCTTTTCATCCTGCAGCTTTTTCTTTAATGACGACAATTCCGCATTTTGCTCTTTTATTTCTGCCTCATAAGCGTCCTGTTCAATTTCCGCCGCACTTATCGCTCCGCTTGTTGCCGCCAAAGTTCCCGACGTGGAATTTACTAGTGTACTGACTTTATTCTTTTCAGCTTCGGAATCTTTTAATAATACATTAAGCTGCTCAACCTCATTCTTCAACACTTCCTGTCTTTCTTCAATAACCCTGCGCTGTTCCTTAAGGGTATTAAGCATCCTTTGATCATACTCCTCAAGTCTGCTTATATACTCAGACTTATTCAGATAATCCGCATAATCCGCTGTCTGAAGAAATGTCTGAAACAAAGACATTTCTCCTCTTTCATAAACAGCTCTGAGTCTTCTGCTCATCAATTCATATTGATGAGCTTCTACTTCCTTAGCCTTATTTATATCTTTATTTATCTCGTCTATTTCTGCTTCTTTTGTCTGTATTTTCTCTTCAATTCTTGCTAAATTGTCACTTAATTCCTCAAATTCCCCGTTAAGCTTATTAAGATATTCCTGAAGTTGTTGTTTAGTATTCTCAAGGTCATCCTTTTTTTCATCAACTGCTTTTTTTTGTTCTTCCGTCTCTTTTTTTAAAGCTTCCGCTTTTTTTATTTTATCGGAAGTGGTTTCGGCAAAAACCGATCTGTTACAAATCCGAAAAGTAATCAGCAACGCTATTAAAGCACTTATTATAAATATAATAAACGACTTTATAAATCTCACAACAAAAATTCAACCTTTCTGTTTGTGTGTTTATATTGATAGTATCTGACTCCCGCAGCATCCAGCATCCTCCTTGAAGCTATTGTACTTGGTTCATTCTCATACTTATTACAATCATAAACTATAGTTTTTATCCCCGACTGGATTATTGCCTTTGCGCACTCATTACAGGGAAATAGCGTAACATATAATTTTGCTCCTTCAAGTGTTCCTCCCCTGTAATTCAGAATCGCATTAAGCTCGCTGTGGGTTGTATAAAAATACTTATTATTTAATGGATCTCCTACCCTGCACCACGGAAAATCGTCATCTGAGCACCCTATGGGAAAACCGTTATAACCCATAGACAATATCTTATTATCCGGGCTTACAATACAAGCTCCCACCTGCGTATTGGGATCTTTTGAACGCATTCCGGACAGTATAGCGACTCCCATAAAATATTCATCCCATGAAATATAATCTTCTCTTTTATCACTCATAATAACCTCTGATCGTTTTATACTGTATTTTTCTGTTCCGTAAACCCTTATTTCTCTTCTTCAAAAGCTGCTATCTGAGATAATCTGCGAACATGCTTTTCTTCCCCTGAGAATTCCGTCGAAAAAAATATGTCCACTATATCAAGGGCAAGGTTGGGTCCTATAACACCTCCGCCAAGTGCAAGAACATTAGCATCATTATGCATTCTTGTAAGTTTTGCACTGGTACAATCGTTACATAATGCGGCCCTTATTCCCTTTACCTTATTTGCCACTATTGAAATACCTATTCCCGTAGTACAAAGCACTATTCCCTTATCACACTCACCGCCGGCTACTGCATTAGCCGTAGCCAGACCAATAGCCGGATAATCGATGGAATTCTTATCGTAACTGCCAAAATCAACCAGCTCGTGTCCCTTCTCTTTAAGATGATCCATGATTAAAAGTTTCATATCATAAGCACCATGATCACACCCTATAGCAATTTTCATAAATTATACCTCCTCAAATATAGAATCATAAAATAATATATATTATACCAACAATATGTGCAAGTCCGAACGCGCGGCACTTTTCATTTCCGGATTGCTTCCCCTTAAACCTCTATTATATTATGCCCCGCTGCTTTTATCAAACGATTCATAATAGCCTGACCCATACGCGGAGTATCAAAATCTTCGGAGTAAATATAATCAATACACTTTTCATCACATTCCCTAAGCACACTGTACAATCTTCTAGCAATGACATCCTCCCTGTTTCTTGATCCTATATCCAGCAATACGGTTGCATCACTGTAAACTTTTGAATTCTCCTCCGCCGTGATAACTCCTACACGCGAACCTTCCTTTAATGCATTTTTAATTCCTTTTTTAATATAAGCTGTGACTGTTTCCCTATCTCCGCGTACTATAACAAGTTCTCCTTTTGGAGCATAATGCCTATACCTCATTCCCGGGGCTTTAGGTTTCAACCCTGCTTTTCCCACAACCTCATTTTCGCAAAAAACCGCCGGATCATAAGACACCCTTCCCAATACTTCTTTTATCATTTCCCCGTTTACATATCCCGGCCGAAGGATCATCGGTACTCTCTCAGTCATATCCACAATTGTAGATTCAAGGCCTATGACCGGAATACCTCCGTCAATGATCATATCTATCCTTCCATTCATATCTTCAATAACATGCGCTGCACTTGTTGGACTCGGGCGTCCTGACAGATTCGCCGAAGGAGCAGCTATAAAGCCTCCTGCCGCCTTTATAAATTCCATAGCGATTTTATCGGATGGCATTCTTACTGCCACTGTATCCAAACCCCCGGTGGTTTCATAAGGAACTATGGCTTTCTTATGAAAAATCATTGTCAGCGGACCCGGCCAGAACTCTTCTGCAAGTTTAAGCGCGTCTTCACTTATATTTTCCGCAATCTTATATAAATCTTCTGTTCTGTATATATGAACTATAAGCGGATTATCGGACGGCCTGCCTTTTGCTGCATATATTTTCGATGAAGCCAAAGGATTAAGAGCATCTGCACCAAGCCCGTAAACCGTTTCCGTAGGAAAGGCCACAAGACCTCCTTTTTTTATAATGTCTCCGGCCTGCATCAATACCTCCGGATCAATATTATTTCCATCTGCTTTTTTTATGATCGTCTCCATACAACCGTCATCCTTGTCCGTATATTCCAATTCTTTGTATATCTTAATAATTCTACTACATTTTTTAAATTATACAATCGATTTTTATAAGACAATTAAGTTTCGGTCTATTGCAAAGAAAGAACACATCTGATAAATTAATATCAAATTTTATTAAAGGAGAATCCAAACCATTATGAGAAAAAAAAGAGTTCTGGTAACCGGAGGTGCCGGGTTCCTGGGATCAAACCTTTGTGATCGGCTGATAAACGACGGAAATGATGTCATATGTGTTGATAATCTGTTTACCGGAAGTAAAGATAATATCCGACATCTTTTAGGAAATCCCTACTTTGAATTTATAAGGCATGATGTAATCCAGCCCATATACGTGGAATGCGATCAAATATATAATCTTGCCTGTCCTGCGAGCCCTCTATGGTATCAAAAGGATCCTATCTATACTACAAAAACATCAATATACGGAGCTTTCAATACCCTGGGACTGGCCAAGAGAACCGGCGCCCGCATATTACAGACTTCTACTTCGGAAGTTTACGGTGACCCGGAATGCAACCCGCAGCCAGAGAATTACAGAGGTTGTGTAAACACTATCGGTCCCAGATCATGCTATGACGAAGGAAAGCGAGTTGCCGAAACCCTTTTCTTTGATTATCACCGACAGCATGGAGTCGACATAAAAGTAATGCGTATTTTCAATACCTACGGGCCCCGAATGGATATAGGAGATGGACGCGTAGTTTCTAATTTTATAGTTCAGGCTTTAAAAGGCGAAGATATAACTATCTACGGCGACGGCTCGCAAACACGAAGCTTCTGCTATGTAGATGATCTGATAGAAGGAATGGTACGTCTGATGAACAGTCGCGATGGGTTTACCGGCCCTGTAAACATCGGCAATCCGGGTGAATTTACGATTAAAGAGCTGGCAGAAATAATCATCGAGCTCACCGGTTCCTCCTCAAAACTGGTATACAAAGATTTACCCGTTGATGATCCCACTCAGAGAAGGCCGGACATAACTCTCGCCAAGAAAGAGCTTAACTGGGAACCTTCAATACAGCTGAAGAACGGTCTTGTTTCAACAATAGCCTACTTCAAACAATTAATATAAAATTTTATAATCACCGGGAGCGAACATTATGTGGATAGCCGATAACTGGAAAGATTACGAAGTAATCGATACAAATAACGGAGAAAAGCTGGAGCGATGGAAAAAATATGTATTGGTCCGTCCCGATCCGCAGGTCATATGGAACACCCCGCGCACTGATAAACGCTGGTACAGTCCCAATGCCCACTATCACAGAAGCAATAAAGGCGGTGGGGAATGGGAATTTTTTGATCTTCCCGATCAATGGACCGTAAATTACAAGGATTTAACCTTCAACCTGAAACCTTTTTCCTTCAAACATACAGGCCTTTTCCCTGAGCAGGCAACCAACTGGGACTGGTTCAGCGAACTGATAAAAAGTAGCGGACGAAATATTAAAGTTCTTAATCTTTTTGCATATACCGGTGGTGCTACGCTGGCTGCTGCAAGCGCCGGTGCCAACGTTACTCACGTTGATGCATCAAAGGGAATGGTATCCTGGGCTAAAGAAAACGCGATAAGTTCCGGGCTTAAGGATGCTCCTATACGCTGGCTTGTGGATGATTGTGTTAAATTTGCGGAAAGAGAAATAAGACGGGAAAACAAATATGATGCAATAATAATGGACCCTCCTTCCTACGGTAGAGGCCCCAAAGGAGAAATATGGAAAATGGAAGATTCCATCTTCCCTTTTATTGAATTATGTGCCCAATTACTTAGTGAAGATCCTCTTTTTGTCCTCATAAACTCCTATACAACGGGATTACAGCCGGCTGTACTTTCTTATATGTTAAATACTGTTATGGTCCGGCGTTTTGGCGGATATGTCGAAGCCGATGAGATCGGCCTTCCGGTATCATCTTCAGGTCTTATTCTTCCGTGCGGTGCCTCGGCAAGATATATATGCCTATAATACGGGAATATCATATTTTATCAAAAGTACAAGTTTTATGACCCATTGTATCAAAGTAAGAGCTATACCTATATATATATACGGAAGTATGAAACCGTCCTTCATACTTCCCGGTTTAAAATGTTTTCCGAAGAACATTCTTATCATAAAGATCAAATAAACTATCATCCCGTACAAAACCGATGGATGATACAATATGCTCTTAAACACCTTTCCCTGAACCAGGGCTGTTAAGGCTCTGCTTGCGCCGCATCCCGGACAATACCACCCCGTAACGGATTCAAAATAACAATCCGGTACATAAACCATCCAGGAATCACCGTACATCCATATAAAAAAAACTGCTGGGATCGCCAAAACAATAACCCATTTTCCTATTCGATATAGAACATCATTAATTGATTCATTCATTTTATACAATATAGACTCAAATATAGAAAATCGCCATAAATAAAGCAGCCAAAATAATACCTATACCACCTGTTGTAATACCCGCAATTGCTATTCCCATCCCATCATATTTTTTATTTACCGTAACGATACCAAAAACTATTGCCACTATAGCCAATATAATTGAAAAAAACACAGTCATGCAGCAAACCATGGAAAAAATACCGCAAATTAAGGATACTATTGCAAAGCCTGTATTCCCTCCCGTTATACCGCTGTCATTCCCATTATAAAACCCATCATTTTCCGGAAAATCAACGTATCCTGCATCATAATAATTATTATTCTCCGGAAACTGCTCCAATAATTCCCTTTCTTCCCGATCCAAGGAAGCTTTATCGGCTATATCTTCGCCAATAGACGTAAATAATTCCTTTGTTTTAGCAAGTTCTGCACCGCAGCAGGTACAATAATTACCATTCTCATTCTCACTTCCGCAATTATTACAAGTCATGCCCCCTCCTTTCAGGCTTCCTCTTAAACCCTGTTTTTTTCATAATCATATGCCATTCCCGCCAAAACAAAAACCAGCGGAGAATTCCAATATATCGTTATCTCATTTAAAGAATAACATAACTTATGATCCATATAACATTTCATCGGCGCAAGTTCCTTAGGTAATTCTCTTGCCTTATCATCCATAAATGTAATATTGGGACCACCCGAAACCAACCCGGGCCAGGACTCGATATTTCCCGCCATTACAGGTCTCAAATGCGGATTCTTAAAAGCATTTTCCCCATGACCTGTCACATAACTTACATCCATACTATTGCACCCCAGCAGATAATCAAGTCCCGAATTAAGAAGTTCTCCAAAATCATTATTTTTATTAATATAATCTGCAACGATCAAAATCATCAGATTCTTTAGAACTTCCATATTGCTTCCCCATACAAAGTCCTTACGTTCCATGCAAAGATCAAAACCATTCTCCGACGCAATTCTGCTAAGCTTTTTTGCTTCCTTCAAAAAATCATTCTTCAATTCTTCATACAGCCTGCAATCATTATTCCCAAAGAGTAACGAAACAAAACCGAAACCGGCGACCGATGCCCACCCAAAACCTGTAAACTCAATATTATTATCTCTTATCTTCTTTGCAATTTTTTCCGCATCTTTAAAATACTTATCATCACCTTTGGCCTCATATAAACTGACCGATGCCCAAAATCTGTTTGTTAAGTCCTCACTTTCACCATATTCGCCGGTATTGGAACCTTCGGGATTCTTAAATAGTACAGCCTCTTCATTCCTCTCCAGCCACATATAGGATTTCTCCGATGCCTCCAAAAGAGTTTTTGCATAAGCCTCATCATATCTTCTATAAACTGTATATGCAAGAGCAAATACTGCTGCCGCATCTGCTGTAGCCATTGAAGAAACCGCAAAAAGATACAACTGATCAAGATCATTCTCAGGCATAATAAAAGGGGCGTGACAAAAAGTAGTAACCTTATGCCATACTCCGCCATCCTTTCTTTGCATTTTCAGCAAAAAATCCAATTCCGTTTTTACCTCTGACAGAATATCAGGGAACTCACCCTTTTCACAGTTGATTTTCGGAATATCAAATTCGGTATCCTCTAACATGCCAAACATTCTGATACCATATAAAATATGGGCACACGCCACCGCACCTGCAGTTGAATATCTTCCGTAATCACCTGCGTCATGCCAGCCGCCGCTTACATCTATCATTTCCTCCTTGCTGCCATATACCATCGCTTTATTCAAATGACACGGTGCATGATAATATTTTCCCGAGAATTCTTTTTTTTGTGTATTGCCGCATCGAAGATAATAAAAAGCTTTACAGACATCCCTAAGGAGTTGATCATATACCTTATCGGAAATCTCAAATTCATAAGATGTTATCATACTCGCCCGAACCTTAAAAGACCCCGGTTCCGTATATTCCGAAAAATCGGCAATATACGTATTTTCTCCGGATATATCATCCTCTCCGTAATGAACAACCTCTCCTTTATATACAACCATTCCTTTTCTGTCTATCAGTTCAAATCCATTTGCTTCAAAATTCAATATTGCTTTTTTACTATCCCGTCTTCTGAATCCCACCTGATTTATAAATATCTTATCCATTTATCCTCCTTGATTGTTTATTAATACCCTGAAATAATAAACAGTTTCTTATAAAAATTTTTTCTATTGCAATATCTGCATTTGATAAAGCTTTAATTCTTTAAGGCTCCGGCATTTCAACAGTTTTTTAACCTCCGGCTCCTTATCTGCAAAACAACTTCCCATATAACTCCATAATTCCTTCATCTTTTGAAGTACAGGTGCTTCACCGCTAAAAACACTTGAATAATCATCGCTTATTCTTTTTAAAAATACCGACAATTCTTCTTTTGTAAAGGCTTCTCCTCCCGTAAGTTGTCTAATAAGAGACGGATCGGAAATCATGCCTCTTCCTATCATGATCGCAAAAAGGTTATTACCGCAACCTTTCAATAACTCTTCCACATCCCTCTTTGATCTGACATCTCCATTATAACATACGGGATTTAAAGATTTCACAATATATCTGTAAAATACATCTCTATGAGGATTACCTTTATAATATTCATAACGGATTCTTGGATGTATAATTAATTCCTTTAGCGGAAACTTATTAAATATCCTCATCAATTCTTCAAATTCATCAACGCTTTTTTCACCCATCCGTGTTTTGATTGAAATATTACACATATTATTATTAAATATCTTATCCAGAAAATATTCCAAATCACTTAACCGTCCCAAAAACCCCGAACCTCTCCCTTTCGAAGCTACTGTTTTGGAAGGACAGCCAAGATTAAGGTTTATTTCTCTGTAACCATACTCATAAAGTGAATTATCTATCCTTAAAAAACCATCCGCATCATCCGCCAAAATTTGCGGTACCAGATTTATTCCCTTATTATTCTCCGGAAGGATCTCATTAATTTCTTTATTACTTAATGCTCTTTTTTCATGAACCACCAAAAACGGAGTAAAAAACTTATCTATATTATCCCCAAAGTGATCCTTTAATGCACTTCTATATATATATCCGGTTATTCCTTCCATAGGTGCAAGATAATATTTCATTTTGAACATCCTTTATGCTGCTATAATTTACATATTTTATTTAACACTTTATTTTTATGATTGTAAAGTTCAAGGTTTACTATCATACCACTGACATGTTTTACAGCAAAATCTTACGAATCTATTACATCCTGAGCATCATCGGTAAACGAATTAAAATCATTTTAGAATCACTAAAACAATTTGACTAAATATTAAAACATTATAAAAGGGCTTCCCGATTTCTCGGAAAGCCCTTGTTTATTGCATTTGTTATTAATTATTCGATGATTGTAGCAACACGGCCTGATCCTACTGTACGGCCACCTTCACGGATAGCGAATGTAAGACCCTGCTCACAAGCTACAGGATGGATAAGCTCAATAGTCATCTCTACGTTATCACCGGGCATGCACATCTCTGTACCTGCGGGAAGCTCACAAACACCTGTAACGTCTGTTGTTCTGAAGTAGAACTGAGGACGATAATTATTGAAGAAAGGTGTATGACGTCCACCTTCATCCTTGGTAAGAACGTAAACCTGAGCTGTAAACTTCTTATGACATTTTACTGAACCGGGCTTAGCAACAACCTGTCCACGCTCAATATCTGTTCTGTTAATACCACGAAGAAGGATACCAATGTTATCACCTGCCTGAGCTTCATCAAGAAGCTTACGGAACATTTCGATACCTGTAACGACAGACTTCTGAGTCTCTTCCTTAATTCCGATGATCTCAACTTCATCTGACATATGAAGTGTACCTCTCTCAACACGACCTGTAGCAACTGTACCACGACCTGTAATTGAGAATACATCCTCGATAGGCATAAGGAAAGGCTTATCTGTATCACGCTGAGGATCCGGAATATATGAATCAACTGTATCCATAAGTTCCATGATCTTATCGCCCCACTCACCATTAGGATCTTCAAGAGCTTTAAGAGCTGAACCCTTGATAATAGGACAATCAGAGAAATCATACTCCTCAAGCTGCTCGGTAACTTCCATCTCAACGAGCTCGATAAGCTCAGGATCATCTACCATATCACACTTATTAAGGAATACAACGATATAAGGAACACCTACCTGACGTGAAAGAAGGATATGCTCCTTTGTCTGTGCCATAACACCGTCTGTAGCAGCAACAACAAGGATAGCTCCATCCATCTGTGCTGCACCGGTGATCATGTTCTTAACATAGTCAGCATGTCCCGGACAGTCAACGTGTGCATAATGTCTTTTATTTGTTGAATACTCAACGTGAGCTGTTGAAATAGTTATACCACGCTCTCTCTCTTCGGGAGCCTTGTCAATATTCTCAAAATCCACCTTCTCATTTCCGGGTACACGCTCTGCGAGTACCTTTGTGATAGCAGCGGTAAGGGTTGTTTTACCATGATCAACGTGACCGATTGTACCGATGTTACAATGGGTCTTACTTCTGTCAAATTTAGCTTTAGCCATTTCTAAAGTCCTCCTTAAAATTGTTCATTAACTAATCTCACCCATTTTGGGGTCAAAACCCGCCTAAAGATGATTATATTTCATTCCC
>JAILKH010000062.1 GCA_024693925.1 Lachnospiraceae bacterium
TTTTCTATCCAGCAGAGAAACCTGATATTTCACATTCGGAACTCTATCTTTTAATGCTCTTACACATTTTTCTATATCTCCGCCTCCTGATGTAATTATCAAACCTGTGACTTTCATACAAATTTTCTCATCACTCAAGAACGAATTAATAGCAGGGACCCCTTTACTATTCCAGATCGGAGTTCCAATAAATATGTCATCATATAAGCTAAAATCAATATTTATCGGTTTGATCTCCGGGATTATATTCATAGCAACCTGCCCACCACCAACTAAAATCCTTGCAACAAAGGATTTAGGCATAGCTTTCATCGTATCAATTTTTAACACTTCACAACCAAGTCTTTTGGCAATTTTATTAACAGCCTCTTCAGTATTTCCTGATAACGAATAGTATACAATTATTCTTTTCATCCTGTTTCACCCGATATTTTCAATTTTGATATTCTATTTCCATTTAAAAGAATACTTAATTGCCTTTTTGTTACAACTATCTACACATGCTCCACACTGAATACACTCCGAGCACTTACTATTATTTCCATCTGCAACCATCTTTGCCACATCCAGTCCCATAGGACATACGCTGTTACATTTTTTACAGGAAATACATTTTGATTTATCTGCTTCAATATGCAACTGAGGAATATGGAGAAACTGACCTACTTTTGAACCTATAATCATAAATGGTGCCATCCAGCAAATATAATGACAAGCAGCTCTTCTACCATGAATCATTGCCGGAATAAGAAGTAAAAAGATTACTCCATAATAAATAATGTAATTATATATTTCCGCTATGGATATCCCATGATCAGTCATATATAAGAAATTAATGGTCACCTTATTTTTACCAAGAACAAATGTCACAACAACCGCAGCAATCCAAATGATCCAAATGACAAACTTAATATAATTACGCCATCCCTGTTTTGATGATTTATTATTTACACTTAATGCACACTCCTGAAGTCCACCTGCCGGACACAAATACCCACACCATACTCTTCCTAAAAACGTAGAACATACAAACATTAGACAAAATACAATAAAACTGCCATTCATTATATGCTCTGAAGCGGCTTGAATGATCAGATATGGAGAAAAATACCACATGGTCACCGGGAACAATAATAAAGATATTAAAAGGAGGGCTTTTCTTACTGTTTGTCTTTTCATAATAGTTAGTTGTCCTCCTTTAGAAGAATTTGTTTTACTTCAATACACCAACGCAGATATGCTTCATATGTTTCTACTCCAAAAGAAACTGTCAAATAATAAAACACATGCTCTCTCTCATTCAATACTTTGATTAGGTTTTCTTTATATACCTTTAACACTGAAAGTTCTTCTGTTATCTCATTTTCAAATTTTGTTATTGTATCAACAGATACTGCATTATCTACAGCACCACCAAAAAATAATTTCAAAAGCATCTCATATTTAAGACTATTCGATGTCTTAGAATCCACTAACCATGAAATTAGATAATTCCTGCCCGCATCAGTAATACCGTAAACATTTCGTTCTCTTTTCGAGTTATCCTCATTATCAACTTTTGTAATCATCCCTTGCTTTTCCAGCGAAACTAATGCCGGATAAATGCTTCCAAAACTTCCTTTCCAAAAATAGTGCAGGCTACTGTCAATTCGTTTTTTTATCTCATATCCCGTTAAATTCTCATGATTTAGTAAACCAAGAATAACTTGATTCATCTTATTATCTTTTGCCATTTCATCTCCTATATATCAATTTGATACATGTATTATATATCAAATTGATACATTGAGTCAATATTATGATTGCAATCAAAAAAGACAGAAATCAATTAGTCTCTGCCTTTAATAATACCTTTATTTAGTTAGAAAAACTTAATTTATCATTCTAACGAATACAATCTCGTGATTATCATTTCTTTCTCAACACTGCCAGTGCAGCATAATGAAGCACTTCGAATTGCTCAGGTGCTATTTTCTCCAGTAACTGCCTGTGCTCATTGTCCCATTTTGCAAGTTCCTCACTTGACAAT
>JAILKH010000003.1 GCA_024693925.1 Lachnospiraceae bacterium
GTGACGGAGTCTACTATTTAGAGTCAACCAACGAATTTGTGGTTCTCTCAACAGACGGATATATCAGGACATACTTCAATCCCGGTGACGGAAAAGCATATTTTGACAGACAGTAATTTGGGTAAGAAGGAAGAGCAATAAGCACACTCTATAATGTACCTGAAAATAGAATAGGTGTATCCCTTGTATCATTCTCATCAAAACTCGGAACAGATGGAAAGATGGGAATCAGGGTTACGGAAATCTAAGATAATTCCACCTAATTAATTATTAGGTGGAATTATGTGCTTTAAAAACATAGATATTTCCACCTAATCACTGATTAAGTGGAAAAATGTGCTTTAAAAATATAGATATTTCCACTCAATCCTTGAATAAGTGGAAAAATGTGATAAAATTATTGAATAAAGGATATATTTACTTGTTTTTGGGAGAGATAAATATGGATAAAAATTTTATTGGAAGAGAAAGAGAGATAGAAAGTCTGACTAAGTGCATGGAAAGCAATCAGGCCCAGCTGGTAGTGGTTTATGGGAGGCGCCGTGTGGGAAAGACTTTTTTAATTGAGAGTTTTTTTGAAGATGATTTTGCGTTTACATATACCGGCGCATATAATCAGCCCAAATCTGTTCAGCTGATGAATTTTACTGATGAAATCAGATTTCAGACAGGCGCTAATATTGACGTACCCCAGACTTGGAGAGAAGCTTTTTCTGAACTGAGGGCTTATTTAAGTGGGGTGGATAAGGATAAAAAGCAGGTGGTATTTTTTGATGAGATGCCATGGATGGATACGCACAAATCGGATTTTCTTCCTACATTTGAGTGGTTTTGGAACAGCTGGGGATCAAAGCAGAAGAATCTTGTGTTTGTAATATGTGGATCTGCTACTTCATGGATGATGGAGAATATATCAGATAACAAAGGTGGGCTTTTTAATAGACAGACATGCAGAATATATCTTGAACCTTTTAATCTTTCTGAAACTGAGAAATTTTTAAAGACAAAGAATATCAACTGGTCTCGAATGGATATAGCAGAGTGCTATATGATTATGGGTGGTATGCCGTACTATCTTAATCTCCTTAATTCATCTATGGATTTCAGACAGAATATTGATGAACTATTCTTTAGGAAAAAGGGACAACTGTGGGATGAATTCACACATTTGTATCATACACTGTTTAATAATGGTGATATGTATATGGATGTAGTTGAACTGTTAAGTAAGAAGAAATCAGGTATGACAAGAGCTGAAATAACTGAAGCAAATATAAGCAGTTCAAGTAATACAATAAATAAAATACTAGGTAATCTTGTTTCATCAGGATTTGTCAGGGTTTACTCATACTACGGTCATAAGAAGAAAGAAGAAGTATACCAGCTGTGTGATTACTATTCACTGTTTTACTTCAAATTTATTAAAGATAATTATGGAAAAGATGAGTATTTTTGGAGTAAATCTTATGAGAATGCAAAAATAAATAACTGGCGTGGAAACAGTTTCGAACTTCTGTGTAAAGATCACATAAGACAAATAAAAAAGGCTATGGGAATAGAAGGAGTTGTATCAGAGGAATACGACTGGTTCACCCGTAAGAAAGATAATAAGAAAGCCGAGCGTGGTGCACAAATTGATCTCTTAATTGATCGCCGCGATATGACGGTTAATATATGTGAAATGAAGTTTTCACGAAACGAATATAGTATTGATATTAATTATGAGGAGGAGCTAAGAAATAAAATTGAAGCGTTCCGCAGAGAAGCAGAACCAAAGAAAACCATATTACTAACCATGGTTACTACATGGGGAGTGAAGAAAAATAAGTACAGTGGAATAGTAACAAATCAGGTTGTGCTGGATGATTTATTTGAATAGTATTTGGTAACAATTATACAAAATAAAACATAAAAAAGAGGGACAAAAATGAGTTTTACAATTAATATTACTAAAATGTGTTTAGACAAGTAGTAAACAGGGGCAGCTCCGGCTGCCCCTGATCATTTATATACCGGTTATAATTTTGTCATTACTTTGCAAGTTCTATCCTGACATCGCCGCTTCCGACCTTTATCTTGCAGGTTCCGTCATTTCCGTTATCAGGTACCTTGGTATCA
>JAILKH010000065.1 GCA_024693925.1 Lachnospiraceae bacterium
AGATTCCCTTCTTATGTTACATCATTTAGTAATTGGAGTGATCAGTTCCTTGTAAGATATCCCCAGTTAAGGGAAGTTTTGGATATGTATTGGGAAAATATAACAGATTACGCAGTTAAAGAAATTTTACCCAAAATCCAGGGGCTTATTTCGACGTTATCAACTACGGTTCTCGGAAGTATGTGGGGAGTGGTTGTATTTATATTTAAACTGATCATCGGAATAATTTTATCGGTATATCTACTGTATAATAAAGAATTATATGCGGCTCAGGCTAAAAAAATCACGTATTCTTTGTTTGATGAAGAAAGAGCCAATAATTTAATTAACAATACCAGATTTGCCAATAAAACCTTCGGGGGATTTATTTCCGGAAAAATTGTAGATTCATTTATAATAGGTTTACTCTGTTTTATAGGTACCACTATATTGCAGATGCCCTATGCACTGCTTATCAGTGTTATTGTCGGAGTGACTAATATCATCCCTTTTTTTGGACCTTATCTGGGGGCAATCCCCAGTGGATTTATTATATTAATGATAAATCCTGTTAAATGTTTATGGTTTTTGATCTTTATTCTTGTATTACAGCAAATAGACGGAAATATCATTGGCCCGAAGATATTGGGGGATTCTACAGGATTATCCAGCTTTTGGGTTATATTTTCAATTACTCTTTTTGGAGGATTTTTCTCGGTTTTGGGCATGTTCTTCGGTGTTCCTGTTTTTGCCATAATATATGCGGCAATAAAGACCTTTATAGATACCAGGCTTGAAAGGAAAAACCTGCCCAGTGATACGGCATTTTATGTAAATTCCGATTATCATTCGGGTAATGATGGGGTTGTTGAGAATACAGGCAGTCAGATAAGATTTGTGAATAAAACATTTGAAGATATTTCGAGTTATGGTAATAATTTGACAAATGCAACACTTGATCTTGAATTTGAGGAAGAGGAAAGCGAAGATGAAGATGAGGATGTTGAAACGGATTTAAATAAATGAATCCGGGTATTATCATAAAGTTGATTCTGACATATTTATAGGACAGGTGTCGTGGATATATCCCGATACCTGTCTTAAGTTGCCGGTTTATCGTTTTGATGATATTTATATGATGAAATTAAATGATTAAAACTTAATATCTGTAAATCCGGAAATATTTGTAGTATTATTGGGGGATTTTTTTTTATGAGAAAAAAGATTTTTAAAATTATTATTTTTTCATTGAATATAACATTAATTTTTATTTGTGTTTTAATGTTTTTAAATATGGCGGGAGTAAGAAATAAATTCAGAACCTTTAATCAAAGAAAGGGAGAAAGCATTAAAAACATTTCTCAAGAGGCAATGGTTCAGCAGGTCATAAGTTATATGAAGGATATTACCTGGGAACAGGCTCAAAGCTTTGATCAAAAATTCGAAGAATTTGAGAGGGATATTAAGATAATTGCAGATTCCTGTGGAAATATATATGAAGAGGAAGAAAGATACGGGGATACAAAACTTGTTGATTATGATGATAGAGATAAAGGAAAGATTATTACATATGCAGCTTACGGAGCAAATGTGGATCCAACTGAGTCTCATATACAGAAAGAATTAAACAAAATATCTTCTCTGCAGGGAATGATGGTCGCACTTAATAAATCCAATGATTCCATGAAGTCTAATTATATAGCAACGGATTCGGGAATATTTTTGTGTTCCGAAAAGATAACGGATTATTCTTTGCCCAAGGCAGGGAATTATCTTAGGTTTGAAGCAAAAGAAAGACCCTGGTACATAAAGGCTGTTGAAACAAGAAAACCTTCTTTTACCGGAATTATAAATGATGCCGATAACGGTGATTTTGTTATAACCTGTGGAATTCCCATATTTTGCAGAGGCAGTGTTAAGGGGGTTGCAGGTGCGGGAATGCATCTTGATTCGTTAAGAAAAAATATAGATTATTTTAAGATTGGAGAGAATGGATACAGTTGTATAATTAATGAGCTTGGCCAGATATTATTTTCGGGAAGCGTTGAGGGAGAGTTATCACCTACCATTGATGATAATGAAGATATGCGAACCTGTTCCAACAAGGAACTGGCGAAGTTTATCGAAAACGCTTTAAACGGAGCCGAAGACATAAATATTATAGTAATTGACGGTGAGAATTATATAACGGCATGTTCACCGATGGAAACGGTCGGCTGGACTTATTTGACAGTCATTCCCGAAAGTGAAGTCCTAAGGCCGTCGGAAGCTTTGCTGGTAGCACTTAATAACATAAATAAAGAGGAAAGAGCTTTTGCGGGAAATGCCATAATCAGAGCTGTTTGGGTAATGATAATACTGTTTGCGGTTATAGGAATCATTTCAATGGTCATTTCTGTCAGGTTTGCCGACAGACTTGTGGCACCGGTTATTAAACTTACCGATAAAGTCAGAAATCTTAACGGTGATAAAATGGATTTTGAATGGAAGGAGGATACAAGGGATGAGGTTCAGGTTCTTGCAAAATCCTTTGAAGATATGACAGAAAGAATCCGGAAATATATTAAAGAAATCACTCTGATAACCGCGGAAAAAGAAAGAATTGATGCTGAATTGTCACTGGCGACACATATTCAGGCTTCCATGCTGCCGAATACATTTCCTGCTTTTGAGTCTGACGAAAAATTTGAATTATATGCCAAAATGGATCCTGCAAAAGAAGTGGGAGGAGATTTCTATGATTATTTCTATATTGATGATGATAATCTGGCAATCGTGATCGCAGATGTATCCGGAAAGGGAATACCTGCCGCACTTTTTATGGTAATAGCCAAAACCCTAATTAAGGTAAATGCGAAAAACAATATAAATATTAATGATATATTTATAAGAGCCAATGAGCAATTATGTGAAGGAAACGGTGAGAACTTATTTGTAACAGCATGGATAGGTGTTGTAAATCTTAAAACAGGGTTGCTTAAATATGTGGATGCCGGTCATGAGAATCCTTATGTTCTGCATGCGGACGGAAATGTTGAAATGCTGTATCCTTCAAAGAAAAAATTGCCTCTTGCAGCTTATGAAGGTACTCAGTATCCCGTTAATGAAACAGTAATGCAGAAAGAAGACTGTCTTTTTCTTTACACGGACGGGGTTCCGGAGGCAACAAACAAAAATAATGAACTGTATACTACCGACAGGCTTTTTGAAGAATTAAAGATCGATCATGCCAAATCTCCGAAAATGCTTCTTGAAGCCATTCGCCGTGACGTTGATGACTTTGTAGCCGAGGCACCGCAATTTGATGATCTGACTATGCTTGCTTTTAAATATTACGGATGAGAGCTGCATAGTTACCGTATATATTTTTATTCTTTGTTTATTATTTAAGGATGTTTGTAAAATATACCCTGTTATATATTGAGCTGTAAAATCAGTCATGATAAAATGATTATATTCATGGATATTATATATCGGATATATGTAAAGGAGAGTGGATGATATGGGAGATGTATTGTTTAATAATGGAAGTATCATAGAATGGCTGCAGTATTTTTCCGAACATACAGATGTTGATCTTGAGCATGTTAAGATTTTGGATATTACAAAAAAGAATAAAAACCTTATACCGGCCTGTGAGGTGCACAGATGTGTTCTGGTTTTTACTGAGGCCGGGAATATGGACATTTTTTACAGAATGTATAATGCAGGTCTGGGAGATTGTAAAGTTATATATAATGAGGGTTCCGAACCACAGGGACCGGTAAAGGAAAATCTTGTTTCGGAAATGATTGACAGAGGGATTAATGCCTCAGCCGGAATGCTTGTGCTTAATCCAAAAGCAAGATCTACTTATAAATTCGGAATAGATAATTCATCATTGGTAAAAGGAACCGTAAAATATGTGGGAGAAGAGATACGTTCCGTGATCCTGTCCAAAATGCATATTGAAGAAGGTAAGAATATTTGTGTTATTTCCGGAGAATCCATTGTTGTGGAATCGGCAATATTAGATGGCGAAGGTACTATAATTGCGGTTGAATATAATGGAAATGACAGAAAAGCCCTTGAGGAAAATGTTGAACAGTTCGGTATCAATAATGTTGTGATCATAGATCATGTTGATGAAAAAACCATGAAAGGACTTCCTGTCCCCGATGTTACGATGCTGGTTGCTTCCGCAAGCATGGAAAAAGAGATCGAAACAATGCTTAAGATAAATCCCAATATGGAATTTGTCATATATACATTGGATTTTGTACTTGCAGGTTCTATGTTTGATTATTGTAAGAAGTTTTGCCAATCGGATCCGGATATTATTCAGATATCGGTTTCCAAGGTAAACAGCAGACATACTTATGAACAACAGCCGGCTCCCTGGATCATCACCTGTGAAGCGGGGAATGCAAAGTAAATTATGAAGAAAATAAAAAATCTTATGATCCTACATATAATCCTTGCTTTATTTTCGGTAAGCGGAATTTTTTCCAAAATGGCAGCTATGGAAGAATTATTGAGCTTTAAGTGGATCATTTATTATGCAATTGTATTGTTTGCTTTATTTATATATGCCATTGCCTGGCAACAGATCATTAAACAAATGCCCATTGTAACCGCATATGCAAATAAAGCGGCGCTGGTCATATGGGGGATCATATGGGGATTTGTTGTATTTAAGGAAAAGATCTCGGTATTTAAGGTGATCGGTGCCGTTATAATCATAATCGGGGTTTATGTTGTGGTGACTTCTGATGGAGAAGATGATACTTTCCGGGATATTGACATAAAAAATAATAAAGGTAAAGGAGATGACAGAGTATCATGAGTCCTTTTCATATTATAATTTATGTTTTTTCGGTATTTATATCCTCGGTTTCTCAGATAATTCTTAAAACAAGTGCTAATATTAATTATGAAAATAGAATTAAAGAATATCTTAATCCAAGAGTTATTATAGCTTATGGGATTTTCTTTATAGCTACCTTTATTACTATATATGCATATAAGGGTATTCCTCTGTCGGTTGGTCCGATTCTTGAGACAACCGGATATTTATGGGTAACGCTTCTTGGATATTTTGTTTTGAAAGAGAAAATAAGTAAACGCAAGATAACCGGTTTGTTAATTGTTATCATTGGAATAATTATTTCTTGTTTATAAGGTGATTTTATGGATTGTATTAAAGTAAAGAATCTGGAAGTTTTTGGTAATCATGGTGTTTTTGAAGAAGAAAACCGATTGGGACAGAAGTTTGTGATCAATGCGGATTTATATGTTGATATAAGGCCTGCCGGGTTAAGTGATGATCTGACTTTATCCGTTCATTATGGTGAAATATGTAAATGCATGTATGAGTTTATGAAAGAAAAAACTTATTATCTGATTGAGGCAGCTGCCGAAGATATGGCTAAAATGCTTCTTCTTAAGTTCGCCAGGATAAGCAAGGTGAAACTTGAAATAAAAAAGCCCTGGGCGCCCATCGGCTTACATTTGGAGGAAGTATCGGTAGTTATTGAAAGAGGCTGGCATGATGCTTATATCGGACTTGGATCAAATATGGGAAGTGAGAGGGATTATATAGAAGAGAGCCTTAGCAGGATGGAAGATGATGATGATATTAAAATCTGCAAGGTTTCGGAGCTGATAGAAACCAAACCATACGGTAATGTGGAGCAGAATGATTTCTTAAACGGAGTTGTATATATAAAAACTTTATATACTCCAAAAGAGCTTTTAAAATGTTTAAATCAGATTGAAGCACTTGCGGGCAGGAAAAGAGAAATACACTGGGGTCCCAGAACACTGGATCTTGATATTCTTTTTTATGATAATATCATTTATGATTCGGAGGAGCTTATCATACCGCATTGTGATATAAAAAACAGGGACTTTGTTTTAAAGCCCCTGAATGAGATTGCGCCATGGTTAAGGCATCCCGTCAGCGGGAAAACCGTAAATGAAATGCTTAAGGAATTATCTTTTTCCGCCTAATTTGAATTTCTTCTTTTGCTCTGTGATTATTTCGGGAGTAAATACAGAAGGTGTAGGAGAGCCTGCGGTGCTTACTTTATAGATTGTTTTTGGATTATCATAGGCAAAGAAATAGGTATAAACCGAGGTCATATTTATATTTGTATAATTTCCGTTTGCTATTATAACAGGGGACGAACCGTCTGCGTTCATACGAATAAGCGCCGGTTCGTTCTTGTCATTTTTTTGATAAAAAAGTACATTTCCCATAATATTAAAACAATCCACTCTGTCCTTGGTTAACAGTTCGGTGTTCTTGGTTGATATATCGCATCTTGCCAAAGCATAATCATCGTCTATGCTGATATAATAAATATATCCGTCATTATATACCGGATTATACATTTTTATATTTAACAGCAAGGATGTTGTGAAATTATTAGTATCAAAAGAATTAAGGTAAAAATTATTATTCTGATCGGGATAACATATTGTTTCATTAAGAACACAGGATAAATTAACGATCTCTTTAAGGGCTTCTGTTCTGTCACCGCCATTTACCGAGCATTTATATAAAGTCATACCATTGCTGTTGTCATAATGCTGATAATAAACATTATTACCCAGCAGAAGCAATTGTCTTGCATCTATTCTGTCAAGGCCTTTGGTCACTTTGCGTTTGCCGAGACTAAGCCGGTATATACCGTTCATATTACCGGCAAATCCGTATACCGAATCCTGTCCTGAAGAGGATTGGTTATAGTAGAGGAAATCGCCGCCTGCGTTTAAATACTTTGAAGAAATTTCCTGCAATTTTTTTATATTGCTACCGTCAGGATCCATGGAGTAAATATAATAATTATCCAGTGTATTACAGAAATAAACCTTGCCACCGGACTCACAGAATAATCCTTCATTATTTATATTCCCCGGCAGATTTCCCAATTGTCCGGGAGTATTGATATCAGCCTTTGAAGATTTTTTGCTAACCAAAAGTAATATTGTTATTATTATAACAAGGACAACAATTATAATTATCAAAATTACCGGATTGAAATTTTTCTTTTTTTTAGCCATATGTTTACCTCGGTAGTTATAAGTGGTAAATATCTACAGTTATTCTAAAAATATTATAACATATATTGGTAAATATGATATAATCTTTTATAATAATCAGAAAAATAATCAACTTGGAGAAATAAATAATGATAAGGAACAAAGAGTTTTTATTGTACAAAAACTTTAAACGGCCGGAAATATTGAATGATATGTCGATACTTATAGAGGAAACGGAAAAAACTTCCGTTAAAGATAATAAGGATAAATTATTATATCTTTTTTATGATATTGCTTCAAACCTTATTGAACTTGCCGCAAGCCATGGTTATAAAGGAAATCTGTGGCACATGTATTTAACTTATCTTCTGGCAAATAACGAAAATCCCTATTCCCTTGCCACGGAACAAAAAGGTGATATAAACGGTACACTTAATGATATAGCTTTACATGACTTTGAAATTTTCAGATCCCTGTTTGAGATCGATCTTGATATCATTGAAAAAAAACTTAATACCGGATGCATGGATCAGATAGTGCATTTTGAAGGACCGGATGAAAACGGGAAGCTGTTTAACAAGCGTGTAAGAGACAGGATATGCCGGCTTGGAACTTCCCTATCCAAAACTCACAGCGTTGAAGATTTTAAAGCTGTGATCACGGATTTTTATAAGGAATTCGGGGTGGGTAAATTCGGACTTCACAAAGCCTTCAGAGTTGAACGTAATAAAAAAGATGAGGTTGTCATTAAACCTATAACCAAGATTACTCATGTTTATCTGGATGATCTGGTGGGATATGAGATCGCAAAACAGAAGCTTATAGATAATACAGAAGCTTTTGTTTACGGTCGTCCTGCCAATAACTGTCTTTTGTTCGGTGATGCAGGTACCGGCAAATCAAGTTCCATAAAGGGTATTCTCAATAAATATTATGAAAACGGTTTAAGGATAATCGAAATATATAAACATCAGTTTAAAGATATTAATGCCGTAATAGCTCAGATAAAAAACAGAAATTATAAATTTATTCTTTATATGGATGATCTGTCTTTTGAAGATTTTGAAATAGAATATAAGTATTTAAAAGCCGTTATAGAAGGCGGGCTCGAGAAGAAACCGGATAATGTACTTATCTATGCCACCTCCAACCGCCGTCATCTTATTAAAGAAACCTGGAGTGACCGGGAAGATGTAAGGAACGATAACGGAATACATAAGTCGGATACCATGCAGGAAAAATTATCCCTGGTATACAGATTCGGGGTTACAATTTATTTTGAGAAACCGGACAAAAAAGAATTTCAAAATATCGTTAAGGTTTTAGCACGAAAGAAAGGACTTAATATTCCGGACGAAGAGTTGCTTATGTCGGCGAACCGGTTTGAATTAAATCACGGAGGCCTGTCCGGAAGGACTGCCGTACAGTTTATAGATTATTTATTGGGAAAAGATGAGAAGAGAGGTGATCATTAATGAAAACATTCGCTGCAATTGATGTTGGATCATATGAGGTGGCGATGAAGATTTTTGAAATATCCGCAAAAATCGGGATACGTCAGATAGATCATATAAGACGTCGTATTGAACTGGGAACGGATACCTATAATACCGGCAAGATAAATACGGAAAGGATGAATGAATTATGTGTAGTACTTGCCGAATTCAATAAGATCATGAAATCTTATAAAGTGGATGACTATAAGGCCTACGGAACAAGTGCCGTCAGAGAAACGGAAAATACCATGATCGTTATAGAACAGATCAAATTAAGGACCGGAATAAAGGTGGATGTATTAAGTAATTCCGAGCAAAGATTTATGCACTACAAGGCTGTTGCATCAAGAGGTGAAACCTTTGAAAATATTATGAAGGACAGTTGTGCAATTGTTGATATAGGAGGAGGAAGTATACAGATATCCTTATTTGATAAAGATGCATTGGTAACGACTCAAAATATACGACTCGGTATCTTACGTGTAAAGGATATGCTTTCTGCGCTTTTGGTAAAAAATGTTAATTATGTTCAGATTCTGGGAGAACTGATAGACAATCAGCTTAAGTCCTTTAAAAGTCTTTATCTGGGAGACAGGAGGATAAATAATATTATCGTTGTTGATGATTATGTTTCACAGGCAATGAAAAGGATCAATAATAATAACGACAGGATATCCAGGAAGGAATTTGTAGAGATCATAAATAAATATCGCGGTAAATCAGTTGAATTTATTTCTTCGGAATTAAGTCTTGATGAAGAAAGTGTATTACTGTTACCTCAGTCAATAGTACTTCTGCATAAAATAACCGAGATGATGGAAGCAAAGCATTTATGGGCTCCGGGGGTTAGTCTTTCCGATGGGATAGCCTATGAGTATGCCGAAAATAACAAACTTTTAAGTGTTAAACATGATTTTGAGGCTGATATACTTGCAGGGGCTGAAGCCTTATGCAAAAGATATGGGGGAAATCTTGAACGAAACCGGCTTGTGGAATCTGTTGCACTTACTGTTTTTGATGATACTAAAAAGATTCATGGGTGCAGCAACAGAGACCGGTTGTTGCTCAGAGTTGCTGCAAGATTATCCGACTGCGGTAAATATATAAGTCTTGAAGCCGCAGCAGAATGCGGATATGAGATCATAATGGTAACAGAAATGATAGGGCTTTCCCATAAGGAAAGGGAGATAATTGCAAATGTTGTTCGTTATAATAAGGTTGCCTTTGAATATTACAAGGAAAGATTTGCACCTACTTCACTTGACAGAAATACATATCTTACGGTAGCAAAGCTTACTGCGATCTTCCGTGTTGCCGATGGTATATGCAGAAGTTACAGAACAAAACTTAACGGTATAAAAACAATGATAAAGGAGGATGAACTTATCATTACAATTGATTCGGATGAAGATTTTTCTCTTGAAAAAGGATTTTTCGGAAGAAAATCAGGTTTCTTCGAAGAGGTATTTTCACTGAAACCGGTGCTCAGAAATAAAAAAAGGCTGAATGCATTGTAAAGTATTTAAGCTGTAATGTACATATCAAATTATTAAATGTTAATGTAAGGAGCAAGCTATGGATAATAATAAAAAAACGGAGGCCAAAACTTCCGGATCTTCTTCTGTTAAAACTTTGGAGAGAAGATCCAAAAATGAAAAAAACATAGATCTTAGCAACAGCAGATATTATTATAATCGTGAACTGAGCTGGATTTTATTTGATGAACGTGTTCTTGACGAAGCCAGGGATAAAACCAATCCTTTAATGGAAAGATTAAAATTTCTCAGCATAACCGCCTCTAATCTTGATGAGTTTTTCATGATAAGAGTGGCGTCGTTAAGGGATATGGTTAATGCAGGTTATAACAAGCCGGATATAGCGGGTATGACACCCGTTAAACAGCTGGAATTGTTAAATGAAGCAACCCACAGGCTTGTTGACAGGCAGTATTCAACCTTAACAAGATCATTGATGCCGCTTATGGAACAGGAGGGTATTCATCTTATACTTAAGCATGAAGACCTTAATGATGAGCAAAAGAAATACGTTGATGATTATTTTATGAAAAATGTATATCCTGTACTTACGCCTATGGCAGTGGACAGTTCCAGACCGTTTCCCCTTATAAGAAATAAGAGTCTTAATATAGGTGCGCTTGTTTCCAAGAAAGATAAGGGAACAAAAAAAGCAAAACGGAATTCCGTGGATGGTGAAAAGGAATTTGCAACGGTTCAGGTTCCGTCGGGTCTTCCCCGTATTATAAAGCTTCCGGGTAAAGGAGGAGATACGGTTATCCTTTTGGAAGAGATCATTGAACGAAATATGGAAAAGCTGTTTGCAAATTATGATGTTATCTGTGCTTATCCTTTCAGAATAATGAGAAATGCGGACCTTACCATAGAAGAAGATGAAGCTGCAGATCTTTTAAAAGAAATAGAAAGACAGCTTAAAAAAAGGCAATGGGGTGAAGTTATCAGACTGGAAGTGGCAGATGATATAGATAAAAAATTAATGAAGGTACTTTTAAAAGAGCTTAATTGCAGGGAGGAAGCGGTATATAAGATACAGGGTCCCCTGGATCTTACTTTCCTAATGAAATTGTGCTCTCTTGAAGGATATGAAGAATTAAGAGATAAAGAATTCGAACCGCAGCAAATAGAGGAGTTATCTGCCGGTAAAAATATATTTGAAGCCATAAGAAAGAAGGATATACTGCTTCATCATCCTTACGAAACATTTCAGCCTATAGTTGATTTTATAAGACAGGCGGCCAAGGATCCCGAGGTACTTGCGATCAAACAGACATTATACCGGGTAAGCGGTCATTCTCCCATTATTGCGGCTTTGGCACAGGCGGCGGAGAATGGTAAGCAGGTTACCGTACTTGTTGAGTTAAAAGCCAGGTTTGATGAAGAGAATAATATCATATGGGCCAGAATGCTTGAAAAAGCCGGTTGTCATGTAATTTATGGTCTGGTTGGACTTAAGACTCACAGTAAGATAACTTTGGTGGTAAGGAGAGAAGATGAAGGCATAAGACGGTATGTCCATCTTGGTACCGGAAATTATAACGACTCTACCGCTAAATTATATACCGATATCGGACTGTTAACCTGTTCGGAACCCATAGGTGAAGATGCCACAGCTGTGTTTAATATGCTTTCGGGATATTCGGAGCCTCTTAATTGGAACAGATTATCCGTAGCTCCTCTCTGGCTTAAGGATAAATTTCTTAAACTTATCAAACGTGAAATGAATAATGCAAAAATGGGTAAAAGTTCACGTATAATCGCCAAGGTGAATTCTCTGTGCGATAAAGATATCATTATGGCTCTTTATGAGGCTTCTATGGCAGGAGTCAGGATAGATCTGATAATAAGAGGTATATGTTGTTTAAGGACCGGAATAGAGGGTATAAGCGATAATATTACAGTCAGGTCTGTAGTGGGACGGTTCCTGGAACATAGCAGGATATTTTATTTTGAAAATGCCGGGAATCATGAATTGTATTGCGGATCTGCCGACTGGATGCCCAGAAATCTTGAAAGAAGAGTTGAAATACTGTTTCCCATAGAGGAGGAAGATCTTAAAAAGAGGGTATATCATATACTTGATGTTATGCTAAGAGATACTTTAAAAGCCAGGATCATGGATGAAAACGGCGAATATCTCAGAATAGACAAACGCGGTAAAGATCTTTTGAGTTGTCAGGCGGAATTCTGCGAGGAAGCAATAAGAAAAAATGATGATAATAATAAAGCTGTTAAGGGAATAGTGAATAAAAGAGTTTTTATACCCGAAACACAGATAGATTAAATACTTGACATATTATAGAATAATTTATATATTTACACTTAGGATAAAAAAGAGGCTTTAATATTAAGATTTCTTGATGTGTATAATTTTGTTACAGTATTTTGTAAAGCTTAGTGAAAGCTTTCCGGTATGAAGAAGCATTCTGCTTTGTTTTAACGGTCGGGAGGGATTTAGTATGCAATCACAGGAATATGATGAAGAAGTATTACAAGCTTTTTTGGACAACCAGAATCAGTTGTTTGATGAAAATGTCGCGGAAAATTTTGAAGAAGCAGAGGCTTTTTTGGAAGATTGTATGGCAGTCGTTGTTGATGATATCAATGAGGTTTATGAATATTTTGAAGAAAACGGGACCGATCTTGAGGGCGCTGAAATCGATGATATTTGTGAGGTTTTTAAGATACCGGACGGTAGATATCTCATAGTTGAAGGTTAGTATAAGATTACATATTAAAACCCGGTAAATCTCCGGGTTTTAATTTTGTATAAATTGATAATTGAAGTGTATTTTACCCGGAGACATTTTATCACATTGTACATTGTTTGAAATCCTGATTCTGATTATAATATCAGTAATGTCAGTTAAGAGGATTTTCGCGGAGGTGGCAAGTGGCACAATTACTTGAAGTACTAAGAACCGAACAAAAATATGATCTGTCTTTGGAGGAAATGTTTTTGATCACTTCAAGGTTAAACGGGATTTTGCAGGGAGATAAGCATAATCATCATGGCGGATATATGGTAAGGTCTTTATATTTTGATACTGTTAATGACGATGATTTTTATGATAAACTTGATGGTCTTGAAATAAGAAGAAAGATAAGACTGAGAGTATATTCACCGGATGCAAAAACGGCTAAGCTTGAATTAAAAGAAAAAACAGGGAACAACCAAAGAAAAAGATCCTTAACCCTTTCCAGAGAGGAGGCCGCCGGGATTGTTGACGGGGACTATAAATTGTTATACGGGATGGATAATGAATTTGCAAATGAACTTTATTGCAGGATGACTCAATATTGTTATCGTCCCAAATGCATCGTACAGTATTACAGAACAGCATTTGCGGAGGCTGTAAATGATACACGTGTAACATTTGACAGGGATTTAAGGGCTACGGAAATAAATATGGATATTTTTGATCCTGAATTAATGTTGTATCCTGTAGGATTACAGACCGGTTGTACTATGGAATTGAAATTCAATAATTTTTTGCTAAGCTATGTAAAAAATGCGGTTTCCATAGCAGACAGATCCAATCTGTCCGCTTCAAAATACGGAATGGCACGTAATTATTTAATAAAAGCCGCATTATAATTCAATAATTATTAAAGGAGATAAGAAATGAAAAAGGAACTGATCAAGTATCTTGTGGCCAATACGGGGGCATTAACGATCAAGGATGTATTATTAAATTTTTTGGTTGCAGCTTTAATAGCGGTTGTGATCTTTTTGTCTTACAGACTTACACATACGGGTGCTGCGTACAGTTCCCGCTTTAATGTATCTTTAGCAATGCTGGTTTTGGTAACGACACTTGTAATGAATGTTATCGGCAATAATGTGGCTTTATCACTGGGTATGGTTGGTGCTTTATCCATAGTAAGATTCAGAACCGCCGTCAAAGATTCCAGAGATACCGCGTATATATTCTGGTGTGTGGCTACGGGTATCTGCTGTGGTGTTCAGGAGTATATGATAGCAGCTGTGGGCTGTGCGGTTATTTTTATATTTTTGATAATATTCGGGCTTATCCGTTCTTCGGAACGATATCTTATAATACTTAGAGGATCTTTGGAATCCGATAAAAGTATAGGAGCTGTCGTGGATGAGAAATTTAAAGGAAAGGCAAGACTGGTTGTACATAATACAGGAACACAGGATTGTGAATATATTTATGAAATAACAGAGAAAATGCTGGATGCGGCCGGAAAAAGCGGAAATCTGATCGAATATTTGAGAAATAATTCAAAGGTTGATACGGTTAATATTGTTGCTCAGACAGATGAAATAAGCCGTTGACCGAAGTATCATAAATACTCTTAACGGAAAGAGGTTTTTTAATGAAGGATAAGCATCTGATCGCGTTGCTATTGTTGATCATTACGGCAATGCTTGTTATTTGCGGGGGAATCACGTATAAGATCAATGTTGCAAAGAATTTTAATGTATATGATTCTTACGCCGATAAATTAAGTTTGAATTATTATAACAGTTCGGGAATAGAAAATATTAACGAAGATTTTACGGTAGATGATAATTTTAGTTCTCATCTGCCTCTTATTATCATTGATACCTATGGAATTGATCCCCCCATAAATACTAAATTTGTCAGTGTTTCCGATAATTCGGCCATAGGCGGTGTACATATCCCCATTGAAGGAGTTAAGCCATACGTAGACGGTGAAATTTCCGTAATTGATAACGGAGATTCCGGGGATAATGTAAATCGTCTTGATGATATACCTGCTTACAGTGGAAGTATTTCCATTAAGAGAAGAGGAAACACTTCCATGTCATATGAAAAAGCACAGTGGCTGTTTAAAACACTGGATGAATTCGGTCAGGAGACTGATGTTAATATACTGAATATGGGTGCGGAGGATGAATGGGTTCTTAACGGTTCATTGGCGGATAAAAGCATGATCAGAAATTATCTGGCTTATTCCATTGCCTCACAGATCCTTGAAAATACTCCCGACAGCCGTTTGTGTGAGGTTATTATAAAGAACGGTGATGAATATAAATATCAGGGTGTATACATGCTGACGGAAAATATCAAGTATGGGGTGAATCGTGTAAACATCAGTAAATTTGAGGAGAAAGATACATACAACAGTTATCTTTTAAGACGGGACCGTTATGATGCAAACGGTCTTATGCTAGAAACTTACGGCCGGTTAAACGGATTCAGTAAAGAATATATTGCCTTATTGTATCCCTCTAAAAATAAAGTTACCGATGAGATGCTGGAATATGTAACCGATGATATAAATCATGTTGAGGAGATCCTTTATTCGGATGATCCGACTGTATTTTCAACCTACAGTAATGTTATAGATGTAAATTCTTTTATTGATTATTTTTTGATCAATGAGTTTTTCGGTAATTATGATGCGGGCAATAATTCAACATATTTTTATAAGGAAAAAGGTGGTAAATTAACCATGGGACCGGTTTGGGATTTTGACGGTGCAATGGATAATTATATGTATGAACCCTTTGATGTGGATACGATAGCTTTTTATACCAAACCCTGGTATGACCGGTTGTGTCTGGATAAAAACTTTCTGAAAAAACTGGAGAAAAGATATCTGGTTTTAAAAAGGACTTATTTAAATCCGGATTATGTTACCGCTAAAATTGATGAGATAGATTTCCATTTGGGAGGTGCGATCGAAAGGGAATGGTACAGGTGGGGAAAGTATTATAAGACATATAATGATCTTTCCCTGGAGGATTATACTCTTAAAGACGGAACGATTCTTTATAGAAATGCCATTACGCATGAAGATGAGATTTATCGTATAAAGACCATGTTGAATGAACATTCAAAATATATATATGATGATATAAGAGATTTGGAGCAGGGAGCGGTCTTTAATTCCGGAAATGATGATGTTACCGGATGGTTATTGTTATTGGCGGCCTGTCTGTTTATAATTCCGTCCGTTCTGGCGGTATATCGTCAATGAACTGTAAGTACTATATTAATTGATTATTATCCTGGAGTTTGAAATGAAACTATTATTATCGGGGTTACCCAGTGATTTTCCCGTTACGATGGAAGAAAAAAGGTTTTTTCTGGATTTCTTAAGCGGACCTGTAGCCGTATGGGCGGTAAGGATATTAGCTGTATTGATTTTTGCCGGAATCATAGCCTGGTGGATATATCTGGAAAAGAAGAACGGACCGGAGGATTAAATAAATGCTTTTTTCAAGTATAACTTTTATTTTTATTTTTCTTCCGATAACATTTATCATATATAATTTATTATATTCCCGCAGAACTGCTCAAAATGTCTGGCTGCTTATAGTAAGCTTATTGTTTTATGCCTGGGGAGAGCCGGTATATGTTTTAATAATGATAGCTTCCATTATCGTCAATTGGGCTATGGGACTGGCGGTTGATAAAAATAAGGATGAGAATAAAAAGAAAAAAATATTATTGATCATTGCCTGTGTATATAATATCGGAATTTTATTTGTATTTAAATATCTTGGTTTTGTAATAGATACGGCAAATATGGTGGCCGGTAAAGAAATTATCGTAAATCCGGGTATCAGTCTTCCGATAGGTATATCTTTTTATACTTTTCAGGCTATGTCTTATGTTATAGATCTGTATAGGGGTAATATAAAGGTTGAGAAAAATCCCTTTTATGTAGGTCTGTATGTTGCTTTTTTCCCGCAGCTTATTGCGGGGCCTATTGTAAAATACAGTTCTATTGCCGATCAGATCCGAAACAGAAAAGGTTCGTTGTTAAAGATCTCTATAGGAACTTCCCGTTTTGTTACGGGATTCAGTAAGAAGATATTGATCGCAAATTCATTGGCGATCCTGGCAGATCAGGTATTTAACTGGTCGGCAATGGGATCGGGAAATATTAATACTCCGGTTGTCTTGGCCTGGATGGGAGCTATTGCATATACTCTCCAGATATATTTTGATTTCTCGGGGTATTCGGATATGGCCATCGGTCTTGCTCTTATGTTTGGGTTTAAACTGGATGAAAACTTTAATTATCCTTACATAGCAAAGAGTGTAAATGATTTTTGGAGAAGATGGCATATTTCATTAACCGGATGGTTTAGGGAATATGTGTATATACCGCTGGGCGGAAACCGGGGCAAAAATAAGGATACCATGATCCGGAATATGTTTATTGTATGGCTTTTAACCGGTATCTGGCATGGAGCTTCCTGGAATTTCCTTTTCTGGGGCTTATGGCACTTCCTTTTTCAATTGGCGGAAAGATTCTTCGGTTATGATAAGAATGAGGAACATCCGGTACTCATGAGAGTGTATACTTTATTGGAAGTTTTACTTGGATGGGTTTTATTTAGGGCAAGTGATCTTTATCAGGCTGGTATTTATTTCAAAAATATGTTTGGGTTTAATGATAATACCTTCTTTGATGCAAGAACGGGATTTATGCTGAGAGAATATTGGATATATCTTGTTCTGGGAGTTGTTTTTTCTCTCCCTATCGCTCCAAGGATGAATAAATTTATTTTTGAACATAAAATCGGAAAGGCAGAAAAGTTAATGACTTATATTTATCCGGTTGCTATAATGTTGATGTTTATAGTTAGTGTATCCTATCTTGTAAGAGGTGGGTACAATCCTTTTATATACTTTGATTTTTAAGGAAATATTATGATGAGATCATCCAAAAACTATTTTTTTATTAAAAAATTTGTATTTGCCGTTTTGTTTTTTGCTTTAATACTGTTTTTTTGTGTAGGTGATTTTATTGTATTCTCAAAAGACTATAAGTATTTGGGACATACTTTTAAAAAAATAAAAACGGTGGATGAAATAAAAGCCTGGACAGCTAATGCGGATTCCACAATAGCATCTTCGGTTATAGGGAAAATGAATTTTATTGAACTTTACGGATATATTCAAAAATTAATGGGGAAAAGGGAATTCAATAATTTTTCATATATTAAAGATGATAATAATATGCTTTATTACGGATCTGTAACGGATTTGGAGACCAATGATCTTGATAAGTATGCAAATAATGTGAAAAGATTAAATGATTATGTTGAAAGTAAAGGCGGTCATTTACTAATTGTCATTCCGCCTACCAAAGTTCTTTACGGTCCTGCCGATCTTAATAAAGACTGGCCCATAAATGATCCCAATAATCGTACGGATATGCTTATGTCCATGCTGCAGCAACGGGGGGTAGATGCCTTTGATCTGAGGTATTGTATTGCAAATACGGGATTAAGTCTTGAAAAATTGTTCTTTAAGACCGACCATCACTGGACACCTCTTGCCTCGTTTTATGCTTTTAAAGCTATAATAGAAAAAATGGACACATTATATGATATAGATCTGGATCCAAAGGATTATTATACTGATTTTTCAAATTATAAGAGTTATACTTATAAAAACAGTTTCCTGGGCTCCACAGGTGAAAATGCGGGAGCAGCTTATTCGGGGATGGATGATTATACTTTTTACTGGCCTGAATGCGATATGAATTTTGTGTGGTACGATTATGAGCATGATGAAGTTCAAAGAGGTAAATTGACAGAAGCCTTATTGTATTCCACAAGGATAAATGAAGCAGATACTGTATATGATACCAATATGGGAAGTGTATATTTAAGAGAAATAGTGGACAATGAGCGCATAGTTAATAAATCAAATCCGGATGCTCCCAAGTTGACGGTATTGCGTGATTCATATTTTACGCCTATCGCAGTTTTTATGGCACCAATGTTTTCTCAGATCGATATGCTTTGGACAAGAAATGCAAGTGATATCGATATGGAAGATTATATAAAGGAAGAAGATTTTGATTACGTTATACTGGAGGTATATCCGTATAATCTTGATGAACTGTCTTTTGATTTTTTTAATGAATAAGGAAGTAGAATATTGGTTAATTCAGCAGATAACAGTAAAGATAGAAAAAATTTAATATTGGTTTTAATTACTACATTTTTTTCGATCATATATCTTATTTGGCGTGTATTGTATACAATCCCTTTTGAATACGGAGCGGTTTCAGTGTTTGCCGGAGTTGCGCTTTTGGTAGTTGAAATCCTTGGCTTGGTGGAATCTTCTGTTCATCATTATAATCTGTATGGAGTATACAGACCTGTTCTTCCCGAAATAGAAGATGATGAATTCCCGGATGTGGATATATACATTTCTACTTACAATGAACCGGAAGAAGTTCTTATTAAAACAATAAACGGTTGTAAATACATGAAGTACCCTGATCTAAATAAGGTACATATTTATTTATGTGATGACGGTCATCGTGCCAAGATGAAAGAATTCGCCAAACGAATGGGTATCAATTATCTTGACAGAGATAATCATGATGGCGCAAAGGCAGGTAATTTAAATCATGCCATGTCCAAAACCACGTCTCCTTATATTGTTACCTTTGATGCGGATATGATACCACGCAGTAACTTTCTTTTAAGGACCATTCCTTATTTTATTGGGATGGAGAAGGAAAATATCGGTAAGCCCGAAAAAGAGCAGACACATTTAGGCTTTGTTCAGGCGCCTCAGGCTTTTTATAATCCGGATCTTTTTCAATATTATCTTTACTCCGAGGAAAGAATACCCAATGAACAGGATTACTTTTACAGAGATATACAGGTTTCCAGAAACAAATCCAATTGTGTTATCTACGGAGGCTCAAATACGGTTTTATCAAGAAAAGCCTTAAATGATATAGGTGGATTTTATACAGAAACAATTACGGAAGATTTTGCTACGGGAATGCTTATCCAGAAGAAGGGATATAAGTGTATTGCTATTGATGAAGTTCTGGCTTCCGGTTTATCGGCTACCGATCTTAAATCACTTATAAATCAAAGAGTCAGATGGGCCAGAGGAGTAATAACCACTAACAGAAAAATGCATACTATGTGGAGTAAGGATCTTACACCTGCACAGAAAATAAATTACTGGGCTTCGGTTTGGTATTGGTATGCACCGGTTAAGCGTCTGATTTATTATATGTGTCCCATATTATATGGTGTTTTCGGATACATGGTAATTAAATGTACTTTGGGTCAGATATTGGTGTTCTGGTTACCTATGTATATTACACAGACTCTGTCCTTAAGGGTAATGAGTCATAATTTAAGAACCGCAAAGTGGACTGGAATTTATGAAACCATTCTTTTTCCCTTTCTTCTTATTCCGGTACTTATGGAAACTATCGGTATTAAGATGAAGAAGTTTAAAGTCACCAAAAAGGGAGCAGTAGAGAGTGAAGCCGGTAAAAACAATATTTATATTACTCCTTTTGCATTCCTGGTCGTACTTTCCATAATAGGTATATATAATTGTATTAAACAGATATTTGACAGTAATGACCTTGGTCCCGCAGTTGTACTTTTCTGGCTGGTGATCAATTTATATTCTCTTGTAATGGCAATGTTTTTTGTTATGGGAAGGAATTATGTACGAAAATATGACCGTATGGAAATAGTAATGGATGCTCTGTTACATACCCCCAAATCAAAATATAATTGTCGTACAAGTGATCTTTCGGATGAGGGTTTGTCTCTGGTTTATGATAAGCCCATTAATATAGATGACAGCTGGCCGGTGGTTATAGGTTTAAAGACAGAAGAATACAGCTGTATGCTTAAATGTAATCTTCTTCATTCGGAAACGCTGGTTGATAAGAATAAGGATACAATTTATAAATATTCCTTTGTAGTCATAGATTATTTAGATACATATGAAGAATATATGCAGATTATTTATGACAGAGTTCCGCCTCTTCCTCAGCATCTTAAAGAACATGCCGGAAGCTTTGACGATCTGAAATTGAATATTGTTAAGCGAAAAGAAAGACCGGTATATCAGAACCGGACATCTGTCAGATTAAAAATAGAACCAATTGTTTATGATTATAACGGTAATGAACAAAAAATTGTTGATTTTAATTATAAATATCTGACCCTTAAAGCTTCCTATGATCCCAGAGATGATGAAATACTTGCAATTGCTCCCGAGGAGGGATTGTTTTTGGTATGCAGAAGACGTAATAAAGTGAAAAACGGAGATTCCTTATATAAAGTCGAAAATTATTATGATATAGTAAATGATAAAAAAAAGAATCTGCTGCTGGAGAAATGGGTGGAATCCAATATTATCAAAAATGGGATGATTACGGGAAAAGAAGAAAACAAAGACGGTAACAGAAAAGATCCGTCAAAAAAAGGAGTCCGGTCGGAGGGATTGGATGAGATGTCTTATATAAAACATTAATTAAGTATAAATCTTTCGATGACTTCACATATGCCGCAGGAATTATTATCATTTTCGGTGATATAATCAGCTGCGGCTTTTGTTGTTTGTGTACCGTTACACATTGCAATACCTGTACCGGCTTCCGTAATCATGGAAATATCGTTTTCTTCGTCGCCTACAGCAACACAACAGCTTATGGGGATATTGAAATGTTCACAAAAATGTCTGACAGCTAAGCCTTTGGTGGCCATGGGATTTGAAAATTCAAGAAGTACGGGACTTGAAAAAACCGTAGCCAGCTTGCCGTCACAATATAGCTTTACACTATTTTCAAAATCCATAAGTCTTTCTCTTGATTCCCGGCACATAACAATAACTTTTATGGGATCTTCTTTTAAATACTCCATAATATCAGGTACAACAACGTAGTCAACCTTTATTGCATCGGAATAATATTTCAAATCTTCATTTTCCCTTTCGGATACAACATATACTGAATCATAGGTATGGGCATGAAAGCCTTTTTTGTAGGCCTGATCCATAATGTATCTTACATATTCTTTTTTGATGGGATAACGCACAATTGAGGAATGGTTAAAACAGTCATATATAAGACCGCCGTTATAACTGGAGATGTAAAAGCCTTTACCCATCCAACCGTATTTCTCGGATATTTTTACAGCGCTTTGTATAGGACGTCCTGTGGATATTACAAATTTATGTCCCGAAGCGATAAGACGGCTGATGGCATCAAGATTTTTGCCATCAACCTCTTTATTATCATTTAATAATGTACCGTCTAAGTCAGTAAATAAAATTTTTTTCATTTTTTATATTTTAAAATAGATTAATTGTCATCTTCTTCACGATCGGCAGTATAAACAAAACGTTTACGTGCCATTTCGTCGTTTGCAAGATATTCATCATAGGTGGTTATCTTATCGATCATTGAACCGTCAGGAAGGATTTCCATAATCCTGTTGGCCGTGGTTTCAACAAACTGATGATCGTGAGAAGAAAAAAGTATTACTCCCGGGAATTTTATCAAACCATTATTAAGGGCTGTAATGCTTTCCATATCCAGATGATTTGTAGGTTCATCCAAAATCAGGATATTTGCTCCGGAGATCATCATTTTACTTAATAAACAGCGTACCTTTTCACCACCGGAAAGGACCTTTACTTTTTTAATACCATCCTCTCCGGGAAAGAGCATACGTCCCAAAAAACCGCGAACATAAGTAACATCTTTTACGGGAGAGTATCCCATAAGCCAATCGGTAATGGTAAGATCATTATCGAATTCCTTTGTAGAATCCTTTGGGAAATATGCCTGGGAAGTAGTGACTCCCCATTTGTAAGAACCTTCATCGGGATCCATCTCACCCATTAAAATTTTGAACAGAGTGGTTTTGGCAAGTTCATTTCCTCCTACAAAAGCCACCTTGTCATCATGTCCGAGAATAAATGATATATTATCAAGTACCTTTACACCGTCGATGGTTTTAGATATTCCTTCTACCGTTAACACTTCATTGCCGATCTCTCTGTCCGGTCTGAAGTCTATATAAGGATATTTTCTGCTGCTGGGCTTGATTTCATCAAGTTCGATTTTTTCAAGAGCTCTTTTGCGGGAGGTAGCCTGCTTGCTTTTGGAAGCATTTGCGGAGAAACGGGATATAAATTCCTGCAACTCCCTGATCTTTTCTTCCTTCTTTTTATTAGCTTCTTTCATCTGTTTAATAAGCAGCTGGCTGGATTCATACCAGAAATCATAATTTCCTGCATACAACTGTATTTTACCGTAATCTATATCCGCAGTATGAGTACAAACCTTATTTAAAAAATATCGGTCATGACTTACAACTATAACCGTATTTTCAAAATTGATAAGGAATTCTTCCAGCCAGGATATAGCGTCCATATCAAGGTGGTTCGTAGGCTCATCCAGTAAAAGGATATCGGGATTTCCGAAAAGTGCTTTGGCCAATAAAACCTTAACCTTTAATGAACCGTTAAGATCCTTCATCATTGTGTAATGTAATTCTGTGTCTATTCCCAGACCGTTTAAAAGCATAGCCGCATTGGATTCTGCCTCCCAGCCGTCCATTTCGGCAAATTCCGCTTCAAGTTCACTGGCTCTTATACCATCCTCATCCGAGAAATCCTCTTTTGCATAGATCGCATCCTTTTCTTTCATTATTTCATAAAGACGTTTGTTTCCCAAAATAACCGTATCCATTACAGTATAATCATCATATTTAAAATGATCCTGTTCAAGTACCGAAAGTCTCTGGCCCGGAGTCATTGCGATATCACCGTTGGTTGTATCAAGTTCACCGGATAATATTTTTAAAAAGGTGGATTTACCGGCACCGTTGGCACCTATCAATCCGTAACAGTTTCCTTCCGTAAATTTGATATTAACATCTTCAAATAAAGCCTTTTTTCCTAAACGCAGAGTTACATTGTTAGCTGAAATCATTACATTTCTCCTTTAATACTGCCACTTACCTACGGCATTGCACATTCTTATTACCACAATACCTAAATATAACAATTAAGTGTATAATATGCAAGCCAAATTGAAGATTTTAAGTGCTTAATGGTTGCAAATCACGCCGTTTTTAAGTATATTTTTGTAAAAGTATTTGTTTGTTGACTGAATATGTTAAAAAGGCGTATACTTATATATTATTTATAGGATAAGCCGTTATGGCTGATGGTGGTTTATGGATAACAATGAGGTTGTGAACGGATTTACAACAGAATTAATTCTTGATGACGGGAGAATAGAAGCCATCAAGGAGTTTTTAAGCCCCGAAGAGTTATATAAGGAGCTTATTTCCTGTGTCCGCAAATACCATCCCAGTGATGATATTTCTTTGATAGAAAAGGCTTACAATGTAGCTTTTGAAGCTCATAAGGATCAAATGAGAAGGTCCGGCGAGCCTTATATAATCCACCCTTTAAGTGTTGCTATAATCCTTGCCGAATTACAACTGGATAAAGAATCCATAGCTGCCGGTCTTTTACATGATGTGGTAGAGGATACAACTCTTACTACCGAGGACCTTGAGCGGGAATTCGGATCCGATGTTGCCCTAATAGTTGATGGTGTTACAAAGCTTGAAAAAATTAAATATAATGAAGATAAGCTTGAATTTCAGGCTGACAATCTTCGAAAAATGTTTCTGGCAATGGCCAAAGATATCCGTGTCATAATGGTCAAGCTGGCAGACAGACTTCATAATATGCGTACCCTTAAGCATATGACACCGGAAAAGCAAAAAGAGATAGCCAGAGAGACCATAGATATTTATGCTCCATTGGCTATGCGTCTTGGTATATCAAAAGTAAAAGTTGAGCTGGATGATCTTTCTCTTAAATATCTGGAACCCGAAATCTATTATGATCTTGTGGATAAAATATCAATACGTAAATCGGAAAGAGAAAAACATGTTCAGATCATTGTCGATGAAGTATCGGAACATATCAGAAATGCCGGTATCAAGGCTGAAATAGATGGAAGGGTAAAACATTTTTACAGCATTTACAAAAAAATGCTCAATCAGAATAAAACCATCGATCAGATATATGATCTTTTTGCCATTCGCATAAAGGTGGATACCGTAAGAGAGTGTTATGCGGCATTGGGAGTGATACATGAGATGTATAAACCTATTCCGGGACGTTTTAAAGATTATATTGCCATGCCCAAAGCCAATATGTATCAATCTCTCCATACTACACTTATAAGTCATTCGGGGCAGCCCTTTGAAATACAGATAAGAACATATGATATGCATAAAACCGCCGAGTATGGTATTGCCGCACATTGGAAATACAAAGAAAATGCCAGCGGTAAAAAAGTGGAAGAACAGGAAGCGGCAAAATTAAGCTGGTTAAGACAGATCCTGGAATGGCAGAAGGATATGGAAGATAATAAAGAATTCTTAAGTACACTTAAGAATGATCTTGATCTGTTTTCCGATACCGTGTACTGTTTCACTCCGGCAGGGGATGTTAAAACCCTTCCCGCCGGCTCCAACACCATTGATTTTGCATACAGCATTCATGGTGCGGTAGGTAATAAAATGATCGGGGCACGGGTTAACGGGAAACTTGTCACCATTGATTATATATTAAATAACGGTGACAGGATAGAAATAATCACCTCCCAGAATTCCAAAGGACCTTCAAGAGACTGGCTTAATATAGTAAAAAGTGCTCAGGCAAAGAACAAGATAAATCAATGGTTCAAGAATGAATTAAAAGAAGAAAACATTCAAAAGGGTAAGGATTTGATCAATGATTATTGTAAAACCCACAATATAGATCCTACTCATATATTCCGGCCCGAATATATTCATGCAATACTGGAAAAATATGGATTTAAAGAATGGGATGCGGTACGTGCCGCAGTAGGTCATGGTGGTCTTAAAGAAGGCCAGGTGATCAATAAGATGGTGGAGTTATATAACAGAGATCATCCTAAGATATTATCGAATGATGAAGTCATTAAAAATATTAATGAAGGTAACAGAGAACGGAAGATACAGATAAAGAGTAAAGGCGGCATAGTAGTTAAGGGTATAGATGATGTTGCCGTAAGATTTTCAAAATGCTGCAATCCAATACCCGGAGATGAAATCATCGGGTTTGTTACAAGAGGACGAGGGGTATCCATTCATCGTACGGATTGTATAAATATCATAAACCTTGCCGAAATGGAAAGAGCCAGACTCATAGATGCGGAATGGCAGCAAGACGGTGAAAAACAAAGTGAGCAATATGTTGCCGAAATAAATATCTATTCGGTAAATAAAACCGGAATGCTGGCAGAGATCACAAGAGTACTTACGGAAAAAAATGTCAGCATCCTGAAGATGAATGTCAGAACCTCCAAACAGGGAACGGCAACAACTTCGATCTCTTTTGAGGTTACCAATAAAGAAGAACTGAATAAAGTGATCGAGAAGCTTGAAAACATTGAGGATATTATTGATATAGAAAGGACCAGAGGCTGATGGGTAAATTAAAGATCGGTAGAATGGTTATGGGACCGGTAAGTACAAATTGTTATTTCGTTTATGATGATGAAAATAAAAAGGCCCTGATTTTTGATGTTCCATGTGACGGATTCGGTATATATAATAATCTCAGCGCTCATGGAATCAATATATCCGGTATTTTATTAACCCATGGTCATTTCGATCATATAATGGGCGCCAATGAACTTAGGAAGGCCGCATCCGTTAAAATTTATGCCTATGAGGAAGAACTTGAGGTCTGTGAAGATTCTCACAATAATTGTACCGATCAGATAGGGCGTGAGTATATAGTTAAATGCAATAAATATCTTAAGGATAATGAAGAGATAGATATTGACGGTATTAAATGCCGATTAATAGCAACTCCCGGGCATACCAAGGGAAGCTGTTGTTATTATTTTGAAGATGAGAAGATGCTTATAAGCGGGGATACGCTATTTTGCGGTTCTGTCGGCCGGTCGGATCTTCCCACCGGCAGAGAAGCCACTCTTATAAGATCTGTAAGAGAAAGACTGATGATACTACCGGATGATGTTAAGGTTTATCCCGGACATGGAGATGAAACTACTATTGGTTATGAAAGAAAATATAATCCTTTTATATGATTTAAAAACGGTGCGATATGATTTGGGTATTTATTAATAAAAATAATCTTGAGTATGATATATATACATTGTTCAAGGCATTTTTCCCGGAAGAAGAAATAAATATAGTTTGTAATACTCCACATAAGGAATCCGGAAGGATTCCTTCATTTTATGATATCCTCTGTTCCGAAGAAAGGATATATTGCGGATTTTATCAGGAAGATAAACCGGTAAATGAAAAAACCGCAATTATCCTTAAGGATGATATATCAAATACAAAGAATTCCATTAAAAGATGCTTATATGATCTTTTAAAAGAACAAAGCCTGAAAGAACTTCCCTGGGGAATACTGACGGGGATAAGACCTGTCAAATTACCTATGATGATGTTGAAGGAAGGGAAGAGTCAAGCCGGTATCGAGAAATTTCTTCAAGATAATTATTATGTCTCTCCGGAAAAATCAGCTTTAAGTTATGAAATTGCAGTCCGGGAAAAGAATATTCTTGATAAGATAAATGTAAAGACCGGATACAGTCTTTATATAGGTATCCCGTTTTGTCCCACAACCTGTTTGTATTGTTCCTTTACATCATATCCGCTTTCAAAATGGAAGGAACGGATACCCTTGTATCTGGAACATTTAAAGAAAGAGATAAAGGAAGTAAAGGAATTATATGCCGGAACAGATCCGGATACTGTTTATATAGGCGGTGGAACTCCAACCACTCTTAGTGCAGAACAATTGGAAGAACTTATAAGCTATCTTAATTCTGTATTTGATCTTTCCAAAGTGTTGGAATTTACCGTTGAGGCAGGAAGACCCGATTCCATAACCCGTGAAAAATTAAAGGTTATGAAAAAATGCGGAGTTAACAGAATATCCATTAATCCACAAACAATGAATGATGAAACCTTAAAAATAATAGGAAGGCATCATACCACAGAGGATATAAAACAGGCCTTTTTCCTGGCAAGAGAATATGGTTTTGATAATATCAATATGGATATCATACTGGGGCTTCCGGGAGAAAAGTCAGAGCACGTATTGCATACCATGTCGGAAATAAACAAATTAAAACCCGATAGTCTGACGGTACATTCCATGGCAATAAAAAGAGCCGCGAAAATGTCTGAATATCTAAAACTTCATCCCGAATTGAAAAGTATCAATACTTATGAAATGATGTCGGCGGTTGATGAAAATGCCAGGGCCCTTAATCTAAAACCTTATTATTTATATCGCCAAAAAAACATGTCGGGTAATTTTGAAAATATAGGTTACGCAAAAGAGGAAAAATATGGTATTTACAACATTCTGATAATGGAAGAGGTCCAGTCAATAGTGGCCTGCGGAGCCGGTACCGTGAGTAAAAGAGTTTATGAAAACGGTAAGATAGAGCGTTGCGATAATGTAAAAGATATTGATCTGTATATGAACAGATTTGAGGAAATGCTTGAGAGAAAAAGGAAATTGTTTGCATCTTCTCAATAATACAGTATTGTGGTATAATTATTTCCAATTGTGCAGAAAGATATGAGGTTAATAATATGGGAATGATAAAAAAACCCGTAAACGGAATGAAGGATATACTTCCGAAGGAAATGAAAATACGTGACTATGTTACCGGATTGGTTAAAGAGACTTATGAAGGTTTCGGATTTGTGTCTATTGAAACGCCCTGTGTTGAACATATAGAAAATTTATGTTCAAAGCAGGGGGGTGAAAACGAAAAACTTATCTTTAAAATATTAAAAAGAGGAGATAAATTAAATATTGATAATGCTCAGACAGAGAATGATCTGGTTGATTCCGGCTTAAGATATGATCTGACGCTTCCTTTGGCAAGATATTATGCCAATCATTCCAATGAGCTTTCCACTCCTTTTAAAGCCTTACAGATGGGAAGTGTATTCCGTGCGGACAGACCTCAAAAAGGCAGATTCCGCCAGTTCGTACAATGCGATATAGATATATTGGGAGATCCGGGATATCTTGCGGAAACGGAACTGATCCTTGCCACCACCACCTTATTATCAAAGCTTGATTTTAAAGGTTTTACTGTCCGTATCAATGACAGAAGAATTCTTAAGGCTATGGCTGAATATGCCGGTTTTGAGGAAAAGGATTATGATAATATATTTATTATTCTTGATAAAATGGACAAGATCGGGCTTGATGGTGTAAGAGAAGAACTTGTAAAAAACGGGTATGAAAGCGGTAAAGCAGATAAATATCTGAGACTTTTTACGGATTCCCGGGATGCACTATCCGCAATACGTACACTGAAGGCGGAATTGGGAGATCATTTATCCTCCGAGATTTCGGAAAATCTTGAAAGGATAATCACCTCTGTATCGGAAACATCATCGGTTGATTTTAAAATATTGTTTGATCCTACGTTGGTAAGAGGTATGTCATACTATACCGGAACTATTTTTGAGATCGGCATGGATGAATTTTCGGGTTCTGTTGCCGGAGGCGGAAGATATGATGAAATGATAGGCCGGTTTACGGGGCAAAATACACCTGCCTGTGGGTTTTCCATCGGATTCGAACGTATAATAACAATATTGCTGGATAAAGACTTTGCGGTTCCGGGCAATAACAATAAACAGGTTTTCCTTATTGAAAAAGGTGCATCAAACGAACGAATATGCGAAATACTTAAAGAGGCTTCGGAACTTAGAAATAAAGGTGTCGGTGTTTTGGTTTGTCAAATGAACAAAAATAAAAAATTTCAGAAAGAGCAGCTTATAAAAGACGGATATGCTGCTGAAAACATCAGGGATTTTTATAATTCCGAATTTAAAAACTGATGCTTGTAAAATAATAATAATTATAATATACGCTGTGATACGTTGGAAATTATAAATGTTAGTGATCATGGCAATAAGGAGTTAAAAATGGCAGAATCAATGGCAGGTTTAAAAAGGACGCACAGATGTACCGAACTTTCGGAGGCAAACATCGGTGAAACGGTTACCGTAATGGGCTGGGTACAGCGGAGCAGAAATAAAGGCGGTATTATATTTACTGATTTAAGAGACCGTTCCGGACTTCTTCAGATCATATTTGAAGATAAGGATATCGGTGAAGAGGGGTTTGAGAAAGCTTACAGATTAAGAAATGAATTCGTTATAGCCGTGGTGGGAAAGGTATGTAAGCGTGAAGGAGAAGCAAATAAAGCTCTTAAGACCGGAGAGATAGAGATACGTGCAAATGAACTGAGGATACTATCGGAGGCGCAGACACCGCCTTTTCCCATTGAGGCAGACTCAAAAACCAAAGAAGAGCTTCGTCTTAAATACAGATATCTTGATCTTAGAAGACCGGACATACAGAAAAATATCATTTTGAGAAGTAATATAGTAAATGTAATAAGGAATTATTTTTTGGGGGAGGGTTTTCTTGAAATTGAAACCCCGATATTACAAAAAAGCACTCCCGAAGGAGCAAGAGATTATCTTGTACCGAGCAGGATACATCCCGGGAATTTTTATGCACTGCCTCAATCTCCCCAATTGTTTAAACAGCTGCTTATGTGTTCCGGATATGACAGATATTTTCAGGTAGCCAAGTGCTTCAGAGATGAGGATCTGAGAGCGGACCGGCAACCGGAATTTACCCAGATAGACCTGGAAATGTCATTTGTAGATGTGGATGATGTTATAGCCGTTAATGAAGGAGCTGTTTCAAAGGTATTTAAAGAAATCCTTAATGTGGATGTTCCGCTTCCTATAAAAAGAATGACCTGGAAGGAAGCCATGGATCGGTTCGGATCGGATAAACCCGATACCAGATTCGGAATGGAACTTATTGACGTTTCCGAAACCGTTAATGGCTGTGGCTTCGGTGTCTTTACGGGAGCCCTTGATAATGGCGGTTCCGTACGTGGTATTAATGTGAAAGGTCAGGCAGAAATGCCTCGCAAGAAAATCGATGCACTGGTAGAGTTCGCAAAGGGATACGGTGCAAAGGGACTTGCATATTTATGTATACTTCCGGACGGTACCTATAAATCCAGCTTTGCCAAGTTCCTTAGTGAGGCAGAGATTAATGCTCTTGTTAAAGCAATGGGGGGTGAACCGGGAGATATTCTCTTCTTTGCAGCGGATAAAACAAATATTGTATGGAATGTTCTGGGAGCATTAAGACTTGAGATCGCAAAAATATATAATCTTATTCCCGAGGGAAGATTTGATTTTCTCTGGGTTACCGAGTTCCCTTTGCTTGAGTGGAGTGATGAGGAAAACAGATATAAAGCCATGCATCATCCTTTTACAATGCCTATGGATGAAGATGTCCGGTTCCTGGATTCGGATCCCGGAAGAGTAAGGGCAAAAGCATATGATATTGTCCTTAACGGTACGGAGCTTGGAGGAGGATCTGTCAGGATTCATCAATCCGACATTCAGGAAAAGATGTTTGAAATCCTCGGATTTGAAAAAGAAGATGCTTATTCGCGTTTTGGCTTTTTGTTAAATGCCTTTAAATACGGAGTCCCGCCTCATGCAGGACTTGCATATGGTCTTGACAGACTGGTTATGCTTATGGTGGGGGCTGACAGTATACGTGAAGTTATGGCTTTCCCTAAGGTTAAGGATGCATCGGATCTTATGAGTGAGGCACCGAATGTCGTTGATGAAAAACAATTGGAAGAGCTTGGAATAATGTTAAGACCTGTAAATGAAGTAAACTGATCCTGTTTTGCAGATCAATGTTGTAGTTTGATTAAGGAGTATCGGAATTTATGAAATATTGTAAAAAATGCGGGATGCTGCTTGAAGATAATATGGAATTATGCATCGGTTGCGGAAGTGATGTTAAAAGCCCGGATAATTATACCCTTTATCCCGAAGAGATACAGGCCAGGATAGAGGTTGAAAAAAAAGAGGCGGGAAAACGTAATCTTGCGGTTGTTGCCATAGTCCTTATCTTTGTAGTTATTCTTTTAATGATCGGAATATTTGCAAGCCGCATAATAATGATTGATTCTTCAAATCTTACGGACGGTATCGATGTAAATGAAGCTGCCTTGACGGAAGCGGAGGATAAGGATTCGGATATTTCGGGATTATTTGGTAAAAAAGATACAGAAGTTGGTTTGGAGTCCTCCGGGGATGTAGATAAACCTCACAGAGAAGTAAAGGATGATGAAGGTCTTTATTGTAAATATATTACCGTAAAAGATGATGCCGGGCATGATATTTTTAAGTCTGTTTATCCTGAGGAGTTGTCTGAGATAACCGAGTCGGTAGATTATTCCTGGGGATCACAGGTGTATCCCGCGGTTTTTAGTTTCGCGGCTACAAACGAAGATAATAACACCCAGTTAACCTACAGGTCCGTGCAGCATTATCAGTATATAACAGGTAAAGCTCAGAATACATTTGATATAGAAAAAAATGTTGGTGGCTGTATTAGTTTTTATGATTTTAAATCCGTGGATGAATACCTTAAGGAAATGATAAAACAGGCTTATCCGGGTGCAAAAAAAATTGAAGCTCTTAATGATGAGGATGTTAAAGCAGGTATTAACGATAAATTTAATAAAATTATTTCGGAATATGAAAAAAATGCGGAAAAAGAATTACCGGTTATATTTGGACTTTCCGAAGGAACAACGTTTACACACAAAGATACCTATAAATCTTTAAAAATTAAAAATTACCGCATACTGGTTAATGACGATCATGCAGTAAATTGTAAATTTTATGTTCCCGTTTTTTGTGAGAAATACGAATTTAAAGATAATGAAAACGGTTTTGATGGGCAACTTTCCGATTGTTATATATTGGCATTGGTAAGTTTTGAGGCAGGATCTGACGAGCTTTATGACTGGTATGAGGATGCCTTTGATATATTTATAAATAATTCTCATATTATGGATGATTTTTATATATCTGAGCAGGCTTATATTGATAATATAAGAACGGATATTAAAAACGGAAGAACGCCAAAAGTCATAAAAGGTTCGGAGGTTTCGGGTTTATATGATAATACGGTATCTTCATTAAATGATTTTTATGATTCCGTTAAAACTTTTCTGGCAGATCCGCCGTCCTCGGATTCTGTTTTTGTAAAAGATGAATACAGGATATCCTCGGATGTGGCAAAACAGATTTTCCTGGATCCCGATCGTGAACTTATATTTACGACAACCGAAATGTCCGAATATCCCGGAGATGAATTTCTGGAGTTGATAAAAGAATAAAATGAAAGCGATAGAACATTTTAAGACTATAAATGCACACAGAAGGCTGGTACGAAAGGGATGTTTTAAGGTAGGACTTTATTTTCAGGGGATAACACACGATCTTTCGAAATATTCACCTTCGGAATTTCTTGTGGGAGTACGTTATTATCAGGGTTTTAGAAGCCCCAATAATGCAGAACGGGAAGCGTTGGGATATTCCGGTGCATGGTTACATCATAAAGGACGAAATAAACATCATTATGAGTATTGGTTTGATTACAGTGCGTTGGAAGGAAAAGGGATCATTCCCGCCAGAATGCCCGATAAATATATTGTGGAAATGTTTATGGACAGAGTTGCGGCATCCAAAACATATAACAAAGGAAAGTATTCCGATGCTTTTCCGCTGGAATATTTTCTCAAAGGGAAACCCAATATATTGATGGAGGAGCATACATTAAAAACCCTGGAATTTTTATTAAGACTTCTTGCCGATAAAGGCGAGGAGGCCTGTTATGTATATATCAGGTCCGTTTTATTAAAGAATCGGCCCGGTACAAAACTGGCGTCTTTTTTAGCTCACAGAAAGGAGTGAACTTTATTTGGATACCGAAGGTGTCATACAAATTATTATTTTGATCGTTTTGATCATTTTATCTGCATTTTATTCGGGCGCGGAAACCGCTTTGACCACAGCCAGTGAGATCAAGCTGAATACCCTTGCCGAGAATAATGATAAAAGGGCAATACGTGTACTTAAACTGCTGGAAACAAAGAGTAAAATGCTCAGTGCGATACTTATAATGAACAATATTGTTAATATAACAGCTTCTTCATTGGTTACAACATTAACTGCCCGTTTGTTTGGAAATAAATATGTTGCTGTAGGTGCCGGTATATTAACACTTATTATTTTGATATTCGGAGAGATCACTCCCAAAACAATTGCCACAGTTTATAATGAAAAATTATCGCTTTTTTTCAGTGCACCCATAATGTTTACAATGAAAATTCTCACACCGTTGATTTTTCTTGTGGATAAATTGTCCGGTTTTTTCCTTAAATTATTAAAGATAGATCCGGAAAAAGCCAAACTTGGTCTTACTGAAGGAGAATTAAGAAATATCCTGGATGCTTCTCATGAAGAAGGCGTTATCGAAACCGGTGAACGTAAAATGATAGATAACGTATTTGATTTTGGAGATTCATTGGCCAAGGATGTCATGATCCCCCGCATAGATATGACCTGCGTTAATGCTGATTCCTCTTATTGGGAGCTTAAGGAACAGTTTGAAGTTCATAAATATACAAGAATACCGGTTTTTGAAGAATCAACAGATAATATTATCGGTATAATCAATATGAAGGATGTACTGTTTTGTGAAGATCCGGTTAATTTCAATATCAGAAATGTTATGCGGGATGCTTATTTTACCGTTGAATATAAGAAAACTGCCGAGCTTATGCTTGAAATGAGACAAAATCATATAAGCATGACCATAATTCTTGATGAATACGGGGATACTGTTGGCCTTGTTACCTTAGAGGATCTATTGGAAGAGATAGTTGGTGAGATCAGAGATGAATTTGATGAAGATGAAGAAGAACTGATCCAGGAAATCTCCGATAATGAATTTCTTGTTGACGGTTCATTAAAGATTGATGATATCAATGATGCGCTGGGACTTGAGCTTCAATCCGATAACTATGACAGTATCGGCGGGATAATGATCGAGAAACTTGAAAGAGTTCCCGAAGAGGGAGATGTGGTTGAACTTGATGATGGATTAGTCCTAACCACAGAGCAAATGGATAAAAATCACATTGAAAGAATTAAATTAAAGCTTCCGGAAGTAAATGAAGAAGATGTTTCCGAAGATACGGCAAGTGCTGACATTGAAACGGAAGAGAGTATCAAAGAAGATTAGTTGGAATTTTCACTTTTATTTAAAAGAATTGTATGTTATAGTATTAAAAGCCATGTGATAAAGGAGGTAATTGTATATGAAACATATTAAAACTCTTAATACCAGAGATTTTAAGAAGTCAATGAAAACAGGCGGATGCGGGGAATGTCAGACATCTTGTCAGTCAGCCTGCAAAACCTCATGTACAGTAGGTAACCAGACCTGTGAAAAAGCAAAATAATAATAAAAATTAAATTTTGCATATAAGCAGCGAATGCTTTGCATTCGCTGCTTATATGTGTAGGAGTAATCAATGATACATCAATATAAAAACAACGGATTCAATATTGTAATGGATGTAAACAGTGGTTCTATACATGTTGTTGACGAGTTGGTGTATGAAATCATCAGAATCCTTGATTCCGTTAAAGACCCGGTCAAAATAAGAGAAGTTATATCCGATGAGGAAATTAAAGCTGTTCCTTATGCCGAGGTTAAAGATTTATTTGAAGATAAACTGACAGGTTATTCTAAGGCCGAGATACTTGAAGCTTATGAAGAAGTCAGTGAATTAATAAGATCGGATATTTTATTTTCGGAAGATATATATAAAGATTTTGTGATCGATTTCAAAAAAAGAAAAACTGTTGTTAAAGCATTATGTCTTCATATTTCCCATGATTGCAATCTTGCCTGTAAATATTGTTTTGCGCAGGAGGGTGAATATCATCAGTCTAAACGTGAATTGATGAGTTATGAAGTAGGGAAACAGGCGCTTGATTTTCTGGTGAAAAATTCCGGGGAAAGACACAATCTTGAAGTTGATTTTTTCGGTGGAGAGCCTTTAATGAATTTCGAGGTTGTCAAACAGCTGGTAGAATACGGAAGAAGTATTGAAAAAACATATAATAAAGAGTTTAGATTCACTTTAACCACAAACGGTGTATTACTTAACGATGAGATCCTCGAATTTGCAAATAAAGAAATGAGTAATCTTGTATTAAGTATAGACGGAAGAAAAGAAATCCATGATCTTATGAGACCCTTCCGGGGAGGACAGGGAAGTTATGATAAGATTGTTGATAAATTTAAGAAAGCTGCAGAAAGCAGAGATCAGATGAATTATTATGTCAGAGGAACTTTTACACGTAATAATCTGGATTTTTCGGAGGATGTTAAACATTTGGCGGATCTGGGCTTTGAGCAGATAAGTGTGGAACCCGTTGTTGCGGAATTGACTGAAGATTATGCAATAAGAGAAGAAGACCTACCTCAGATTCTTGAACAGTATGATAAATTGGCACTGGATCTTATTGACAGAAAGAAAAAGGGTAAACCGGTGAATTTTTTCCATTTTATGATCGATCTTACCGGTGGTCCATGTGTAGCAAAACGTCTTTCGGGTTGTGGCTCCGGAACCGAATATCTGTCGGTAACGCCTACAGGAGATCTGTATCCCTGTCATCAATTTGTGGGAAAAGATGAATTTAAATTGGGGGATGTTTATAATGGTATAGTTAATACCTCCGTTCAGAATGAATTTAAATTATGCAATGTTTACGCCAAAGAAAAATGTAAAGATTGTTTTGCTAAATTTTATTGCAGCGGTGGATGTGCGGCAAACGCCTATAATTTTTCGGGAGATATAAACGGTGCTTATGATATAGGATGTGAGCTTCAAAAGAAGCGTATAGAAGTTGCGATCATGATGAAAGCGGCTTTAAATTAAATATTTATTAAGATAGGGAGAAAAGAAATGAAAAAACGTAATGCGATTCTTACACTTTTAATTGTAATCGTACTTACAGTCGCATTTGGACTAATGGTAGTTTACGGTGTGGGAAGTGACAAAGTTGGTGCCGCATCAGAGATCAAACTTGGTCTTGACCTTGCCGGCGGTGTGAGTATTACATATCAGGCTGTCGGAGAGGAAAAACCTTCAAATTCCGATATGGAAGACACTATTTATAAGCTGCAGAAACGTGTGGAAGGTTACAGTACGGAAGCACAGGTATATAAAGAGGGCGAGGATCGTATAAATATTGAGATCCCCGGAGTGGAAGATGCCAATGCGGTTTTGGAAGAACTTGGAAAACCCGGACAGTTATATTTTATTGCACAATATGATTCGGAAGGAAATGCAAATTATAATAATCAAACCGGCGTATTGAATAAAACCATAGAAGAACTTCAGGCTGACGGTTCTATAGTTCTTGAAGGTACGGATGTTCAGTCGGCTTCGGGGGGCGCATATCAGGATGAATTAAAGGGAGTTCAATATGTTGTTGAACTGACACTTACGCCTGAAGGAACAAAGAAATTTGCAGATGCCACAACAAAGGCAGTTGCTAATCATGATTCTATTATGATCTATTATGATGGGGCGGCTGTAAGTATTCCTACCGTTCAATCCGCCATTACTAACGGACAGGCACAGATCACAGGTATGGAAGATGCGGATAAAGCAGAGAATCTTGCTTCTACAATAAGGATCGGCGGACTTAAGCTTGCCTTGGAAGAATTGAGAAGTAATGTTGTAGGTGCACAGTTAGGTTCTGAAGCTATCTCAACAAGTATAAAGGCCGGAATAATAGGTTTTGCGATAGTAGTTGTATTTATGATCGCCATATTCTTTATTCCGGGATTATGTGCATCCTTGGCGCTGGCACTGTATATTGTTATAGTAATGGTACTTCTTAATCTGTTTTCGGATGCCTTCGGTCTTACCCTTACCCTACCGGGTATTGCAGGTATAATACTTTCCATAGGTATGGCTGTTGATGCTAATGTTATTACTTTTGCACGTATCCGTGAAGAGATAGCAGCCGGTAAAACCGTTAGTACCGCTATTAAATCCGGTTATGAAAAAGCATTTTCCGCCATTCTTGACGGAAATCTTACAACTCTGATCGCTGCGGTAGTTCTTGGTATCCTCGGAACAGGTACAATAAAGGGCTTTGCCATTACGCTCGGTATAGGTATTGTTGTTTCAATGTTTACGGCTCTTGTTGTTACCAAAAAGCTGCTTAATGCTTTTTATGATCTTGGAATTAAAGATGAAAAATATTACGGAAAAGCAAAAACTGTTAAAAATATCGATTTTCTCGGCAAAAGAAAAATATTTATCGGTATATCGGTAGTGGTTATAATCGCAGGCTTTGTTGCAATGGGTATAAATGCTGCTTCCGGAAAACATGCTCTTAATCTTTCTCTGGAATTCCTGGGCGGTACATCCACGAACGTTACTTTTAATGAAGATATGCCGGTAGCGGATATTGATGCAAAGGTAGTACCGCTTATTGAAGAAATAACCGGAGACGGTAATGTTCAGGTTCAGAAGGTTGCCGGAAGTAATGAAGTTATATTTAAGACCAGAACCTTAAGTGCAGAAGAAAGAATTGCCTTTTCCGATAAAATGGTTGAAAATTTTGAAGTAGATGATGAAAAGATCACAGCTGAAACAATAAGTTCCACCATAAGTTCGGAAATGAGCAGAAGTGCGGTTGTTGCCGTTATTGTTGCAACCTTTTGTATGTTGTTGTATATCTGGTTCAGATTCTCGGATGTTAAGTTCGGCTTTGGTTCGGTAGTGGCATTATTACATGATGTATTGGTTGTTCTTGCATTTTATGCTTTCTCAAGAGTATCTGTGGGAAATACATTTATAGCCTGTATGCTGACTATCGTAGGTTATTCCATAAATGCTACAATTGTAATTTATGACAGGATAAGAGAAGTTCTGCGGGATAATCAATATAATACTATGTCTTTAGAGGAAAAAGTTAATTTATGTGTTAATCAGACCCTGACACGAAGTATATTTACATCCCTTACTACTTTCATAATGGTTGCGGTACTTTATGTACTTGGTGTTACTTCGATAAAAGAATTTGCTCTTCCCTTGATGGCGGGAATTATTTGCGGTACATATTCATCCATCTGTTTGGCAAGTGCATTATGGTATATATTTAAAACCAGAATTTCTAAATCCAATTAATAATTTCAAAAAAACAAACCCTGATTTAAGAATTTATGATTGGGGTTTGTTTTTTTGTGATCAAACCACCTGATTCTGCTATACAATATTTTGCTTAGAGGAAGAATAATGAAAAAATGGATGTTGATGAATAAAAAAGCTGATTTTGATCTTATTGCCGATAAGTATAATATATCACCAATGCTTGCAAGGATCATCCGTAATCGGGATATTACGGATGATAAAGATATAGACCTGTATTTAAACGGAGCTCTTAAGGACATGCATGATCCCTTACTGCTTAAAGATATGGATAAGGCTGCCGCTATTTTAGATGATGCTGTAAATAATAGAAAAAGAATATATATTATCGGTGATTATGATATAGATGGTGTATGTTCTTCATTTATCCTTTTAAAAGGTTTAACAAATATTGGAGGATTGGCAAAGGTAAGATTACCCGAAAGAAGCACTGATGGGTATGGTATGAATAATAAAATGGTGGATGAGGCAATTTCGGGTCATTTCGATGTACTTCTTACCTGTGATAATGGAATTGCCGCATCAAGGGAAATAGAATATGCAAAAGAAAAGGGACTTACGGTTATAATAACCGATCATCACGAGGTACCCTACACAGAGGATAAGGGTATAAAAAAGTATAATGTTCCAAAGGCTGATGCTGTGGTAGATCCCAAACAGCCGGATTGCAAATATCCTTATAAAGAAATATGCGGAGGTATGGTGGCCTATAAATTGATGCAATGTTTATATGGGGCAAGAAATGAAAATATAGAAATTCTAGACGAATTAATGATGTTTGCCGGTTTTGCCACAGTGGGAGATGTTATGGAATTGAAGGATGAAAACCGTATCATTGTTAAATATGCCCTGGAGGAAATGAAAAAAACTTCCAATCACGGTATGAAATGTCTTATAGATGTTCAAAATATTAACAGAAATAATTTGGCACCTTATCATATAGGTTTTGTTCTGGGACCCTGTATCAATGCAACAGGAAGGCTGGATTCTCCCACCCGGGCGCTTAATATGTTTATGAGTGATTCTTTTGAGGATGCATTGAAAATAGCCAATGAATTAAAATCATTGAATGATATAAGAAAGGATATGACTGAGAAATATACAAAGGAAGCTGTTATAATTGCCCGGGAGAAATTTGCCGAAGATAAAATACTTATTGTGCATTTGCCGGATTGTCATGAAAGCCTTGCAGGTATTATAGCCGGACGTTTAAGAGAGCAATTCTACAAGCCTTCCTTTGTTCTTACCGGCCTTTGCGATAATATTAAGGGTTCGGGACGTTCTATAGATGCATATGATATGTATTATGAAATGAATAAATGTGCCGATCTTTTTATTAAATTCGGAGGTCATAAAGGGGCTGCAGGTCTGTCAATGACGGAAGATAATATTCCGGAATTAAGGATTCGCTTAAATAGAGCCTGCACTCTTACCGAAGATGATCTTACCGAAAAGATAAGAGCTGATATTGCATTACCTCTAAAATATGCTTCCCTTAAGCTGGCAAAAGAGCTTAGATTACTGGAGCCCTACGGAATGGGAAATAATAAACCCCTGTTTGCCCAAAAGGATCTTGCCATAAAAGACATAAAGGTTTTCGGGAAAAACAGAAATGTTGTTAAATTTAAGGTAGGAAACCGCAGCATAGATACAATATGGAAGGATGCTGTTATTTTTGGAGAGGGCGAAGAACTGGAAGAGGAACTCAAAAACAAAAACAATATTTCGATAATGTATGAATTAGGAATTAACGAATATATGGGGGAAGAAAAAGAGCAATTGATAATAAAAGATCATAAATAAACAAGAGCCGTATACTTACGGCTCTCGCACATTTATGAGGGGGAGATAGTGGGTGTGTCTCAACCATCTTCAAGAAGTATAATACACTTTAAATGTGTATATATTGTGAGCATTGAATAAAATAAATATAAAAATAATTTAATTTTAATAAACATTTTGTAATATTTCGAAGCAATGTGACAATTGTCTGTGCATACGGGTATTACAGAGGATTTTTATCATACTTGAAATCCAAGGGATTTTATGCTAGCATTTTTTTTATCGTAATAATTTATTTAAACAAATAAATGTCGGTTGTTGATACAACTGATATTTTTAGATTTACAAAGGAGAAGGATATGCCCATAACCGATTTACTGGAATATAATTCTTTAAACTACGGAGATGATATATGTCTTGTTGAACTAAATCCCGAGATCAAAGAAAACAGACGTATCACCTGGAAGGATTACAATCTTATAGAAAGTAATCCCAAAGTCCCTTATCGCAGAGAAATAACCTGGAGTGTATTTGATGAAAAAGCAAACAGATTTGCAAATATGCTTATCGCAAGGGGAATTAAAAAAGGTGAAAAGGTAGGTATTCTTTTAATGAACTGTCTGGAATGGCTGCCTATTTACTTTGGTGTACTTAAAACCGGTGCAATTGCTGTACCCTTTAATTTCAGATATTCTTCAGATGAGATATTATACTGTTCAAAGCTTGCGGAAATAGACGTACTTGTATTCGGCCCCACATTTGTGGGACGTATTGAAGAAATAGCAGATGAACTTATGCAGAAGAGATTGCTTATATATGTGGGCGATAATTGCCCGGGTTTTGCTGATGATTATAATACACTTGTTAATAACTGCAGTTCAAGAAAACCAAACATTTCAATAACAGATGAGGATTATGCTGCAATTTATTTCTCATCGGGGACAACCGGTTTTCCCAAAGCAATCTTACATAAACATAAAGCGCTAATGCATTCCTGCAAGGTTGAACAAAATCATCATGGACAAACAAGAGAGGATGTATTCTTATGTATTCCGCCACTTTATCATACCGGTGCGAAAATGCATTGGTTCGGTTCTCTTATATCCGGGAGCAAAGCAGTATTGCTTAAAGGTACAAAGCCTGAATTTGTTCTTGATGCCGTAAGTAAAGAAAAATGTACAATAGTATGGCTTCTCGTGCCCTGGGCTCAGGATATACTTGAAGCAATAGAAAATAAAAGTATAAAGCTTGAAGATTATGAGCTTTCACAATGGAGACTTATGCATATAGGTGCGCAGCCGGTTCCTAAAAGTCTTATAAAGAGATGGAAAGAAATCTTTCCCGGGCACCAATATGATACAAATTATGGTTTGTCCGAATCAATAGGTCCCGGTTGTGTACATCTCGGAGTTGAAAACATTAATAAAGTAGGCTGTATAGGTAAAGCCGGTTATGGATGGGAAGCCAAAATAGTCGATGAGAACGGAACTCCTGTGGAAAAAGGTCAGGTAGGTGAGCTTATCGTAAAGGGGCCCGGTGTTATGGTTGAATATTATAATGATCCCAAAGCAACTGAAGAGGTGCTTAAGAATGACTGGTTATATACCGGTGATATGGCGATGGAAGATCCGGATGGTTTTATCCTTCTGGTGGATCGTAAAAAAGATGTGATCATTAGCGGTGGTGAAAATATTTATCCGGTGCAGATAGAAGATTTCATAAGGACAAATATTGCGGTACATGATGTTGCCGTAATAGGGATTCCCGATAAACGTCTTGGGGAAGTAAGCTGTGCTATTATTGAACTTAAAGATGATTATTCCGTAAATGAAGATGATATGAATGAATTCTGCCTTAAACTGCCAAGGTATAAGCGACCTCATAAGATCATATTTGCGGACATTCCCAGAAATCCTACCGGTAAGATTGAAAAGCCCCGGTTAAGGGAGATGTATGGCAGTAAAGGACTGGTTGCAAGTCAAAATGAATCATAGAATGATGAGGGGGATAAAAAATGGAATATTTGATACGTATTAATGATACCGTAAACGGTTTTGCCTGGGGATGGTTTGGTCTTATCCTGCTTCTCGGAACGGGTTTGGTATGTTCCTGTATTACCGGATTTTTTCAGGTGACACATATTAAACACTGGTGGGGAAAGACAATAGGAATGGTCTTTAACAAGTCTTCTCATGTTAAGAATGAGGAAGGCTCCGTTTCGCAGTTTCAGGCATTATGTACCGCTCTTGCGGCTACCATAGGTACCGGTAACATAGCCGGTGTAGCGGCGGCTATATGTATAGGTGGACCGGGTGCCGTGTTTTGGATGTGGATAGCAGCAATTCTCGGAATGATGACCAACTATTCGGAAAATATCCTGGGTATATATTTCAGAAGAAGAAATCCCGAAGGGGAATGGTCCGGCGGAGCAATGTATTATTTGAGCGATGGTCTTGGGGCCTATAAACACTGTAAGGGTGTTGGGAAGGTTTTGGCTGTTATTTTTTCCTGTTTCACAATACTTGCATCCTTTGGTATCGGTAATATGGGCCAGGTAAACAAAATCACCCTGAATTTAGAATCGGCTTTTTTTGCAAACACCGATACTGTTATGTTTGGAGGTGTATCCTTAATCAACTGGATCATTGGTATTATTCTTATGTGGATCGGTGCCGCGGTAATTTTGGGCGGTCTTAAGAGAGTTGCCGCAGTTTCCGAAAAAATTGTTCCGTTTATGGCTTTATTATATGTTTTGGGGGCTTTAATTATAATGTTTATACATATAGGAATGCTTGGGGACATTTTTGCTTCCATATTTAAATTCGCTTTGGGCCAGAAAGCGGTTTTGGGAGGTGCTGCGGGTTCCTCTATTCAAATTGCTTTAAATACTGTTAAAAACGGATGTAAACGAGGAGTATTTTCCAATGAAGCAGGCCTTGGTTCTTCGGTAATGGTCCATAGTAATTCAAATGTAAAGGAACCGGTAAAACAAGGCCTCTGGGGAATATTTGAGGTGTTTGCGGATACCATTATCGTTTGTACAATGACAGCTGTGGTTGTACTTTCTTCGGGAGCTATAGATTTGGAAACGGGACTTGCTGTAGAAGGTACCAATGATGCTACTCTTGTTGCAAAATCATTCGGTAATGTTTTCGGGACTTTCGGAGAAATGTTTGTTGCCGTGGCGGTTCTTCTTTTTGCATTTACAACCGTAATGGGATGGTCTCATTATGGTTCGAAAGCGGTAGAATATTTATTCGGAGTAAAAGGAGCAAAAATATATCGTGTTATATTTGTTTTGATGATCATATCAGGTGCGGTCATGACTTCTTCGCTTGCCTGGGATATATCCGATACATTTAACGGTCTTATGATGATCCCTAACCTGATAGGAGTTCTGTCCCTTACACCGCTTGTTATCAAATTGACAAATAATTATGTTGATCGTAAGATCAAGGGAAAAGATACAGAACCGTTGCTTTCTTATGATCCCCTGATCCAGGAAGAAATGGCAAAGGCCGTTAAAAACGGGGAAGAATAATAAGTATTGCTGAAGGGTGGTTTTATGAAACTTAAGGATTTAATAAAAGATTTTGAGTATTCTCCGGTTAAAGGTGAACTTGATAAAGAAATAAGTGAAATTGTATATGATTCAAGAAAAATATGTAAAGATTGTTTGTTTGTCTGTGTGAAGGGGGCAAATTTTGACGGACACACTGCGGCTATGGAAGCATCGCAAAAAGGAGCGGCCGCCCTGATCGTTGAAAAAGAAGTTATAACCTCCGGTGATATAACTGTCATTAAAGTTGACAGCACCAGATATGCAATGGCTTATATAGCCTCCGCACAATATGATCATCCCTCTAAGAAATTAAAGATGATCGGTATAACCGGAACCAAGGGAAAAACCACAACTACATACTTAATAAAATCCATATTGGAGAATTCAGGATATAAGGTTGGTCTTATAGGGACTATTGAGGTTATCATAGGAGATAAACATATTCCGGCCAAAAACACTACCCCGGAATCTTATGTTCTTCAGGCTTATCTGGATCAAATGGTAAAAGCAGGAATTGATGCCGTGGTTATGGAAGTTTCTTCACAGGGACTAATGTTGCACAGAACCGCAGCAATTGATTATGATATAGGTATATTTACAAATATTGAACCTGATCATATAGGACCTAACGAACATAAAGATTTTGAGCATTATATGTACTGTAAAAGCCTTTTGTTTAAGCAATGCAGAATAGGTATCCTTAATGGAGATGACAAACATGTTGACAGTATCTTAAAAGATCATACCTGCAGAATAGAAAAATTCGGTTTGAATGAAGGAGCTGATATAAGAGCTGTAGATATTAAGCTTATAAACGGTAAAGGATTTCTCGGAGTTTCTTTCCGGACCGAGGGTTTAATGGAGATTGAAGCAGTATCCGATACTCCCGGAGTATTCAGTGTATATAATTCCTTATGTGCGATAGCCGTATGCAGACATTTTAATATTGACGAAAAAAGTATAACAAAGGCTTTAAAGGAGGCTAAAGTCAAGGGGCGTATTGAGATGATCCCGGTTTCCGATAAATTCACTTTAATGATCGATTATGCCCACAATGCCATGGCTCTTGAGAGTTTATTAAAAACCTTAAAAGAATATTCTCCCAAACGTCTCATATGTCTCTTCGGATGTGGAGGAAACCGTTCCAAATTAAGAAGATATGATATGGGTGAGGTTTCGGGAAGGCTTTCGGATCTGACGGTTATCACTTCCGATAATCCTAGGGATGAAGATCCTATGGATATCATTAAAGATATAGAAACCGGAATATCAAAAACTTCCGGAAGGTATATATCCATCCCTGACCGAAAAGAAGCCATAAGATATGTTATTACCCATGGAGATGCCGGTGATATCATAGTGTTGGCCGGTAAAGGCCATGAGGATTATCAGGAGATTAAGGGAATTAAATATCCCATGGATGAAAGAGTTCTGATTAAAGAAATAATGCAGGAAGAGCATTTATCATAATTTTTATGGAAAAGTCATTTAATCATTATTTATGCTTGATTAGTGGCTTTTCTTATGTTATATTGATTAAGTTGCAGGCAATTATCAATAATGGATAGTTGTAAAATACACGTTTGCGGATTAACGGGATGGTGCCTGAAGGTAACCCGGTGAGTGAAGCAGACGGAAGATCAACCAAACGGAGGAAAATAAAATGAGTGTTATTTCAATGAAGCAGTTACTTGAGGCAGGAGTTCATTTCGGACATCAGACAAGACGTTGGAACCCTAAAATGGCTCCTTATATCTATACCGAGAGAAACGGTATTTATATTATCGACCTTCAGAAATCCGTAGGAATGGTAGATGATGCCTATAATGCGGTTGTATCCATTGCAGAGCAGGGCGGAACCGTTCTTTTTGTGGGAACCAAGAAGCAGGCTCAGGATGCTGTTAAGACTGAAGCAGAACGTTGCGGTATGTATTATGTAAACGAGAGATGGCTTGGTGGTATGCTTACCAACTTTAAGACGATCCAGAGCCGCATAAAGAGACTTAAAGATATTCAGAGAATGTCGGAAGACGGTACTTTTGATGTATTACCCAAAAAAGAAGTTATTGAGCTGAAAAAAGAATGGGATAAGCTTGAGAAAAATCTTGGCGGTATTAAAGAAATGACCAGAATTCCGGATGCTATTTTTGTAGTTGATCCCAAAAAAGAAAGGATCTGTGTACAGGAAGCTCACGCACTTGGAATCACTCTTATAGGTATTGCAGATACTAACTGTGATCCCGAGGAGTTGGATTATGTTATTCCCGGAAATGATGATGCTATCAGAGCGGTTAAATTGATCGTTTCAAAAATGGCAGATGCAGTTATTGAAGGACATCAGGGAGAAACAAGTGAAGATGAAGCTGCTATGACTGAAGCTGCAGAAGCAGTAGAAGCTACCGATATTGAAGAAGTTGCAGCAGCAGAATAAACCTTGTATTTGAAAATCAAGACAGTATAAAGGAGAAAGCTATGGCTAATATAACAGCAGCAATGGTCAAAGAATTAAGAGAAATGACCGGCGCAGGAATGATGGATTGTAAGAAGGCTCTTAACGAAACAGATGGAAATATGGATGAAGCGGTTGAATTCCTGAGAAAAAGCGGTGCCGCAAAAATGGAAAAGAAGCAAAGCAGGATTGCCGCAGAAGGTATTTGCCGTATATCCTGTGATGGTAAAAAAGCAGTGGTTGTTGAAGTTAATTCAGAGACTGACTTCGTAGCTAAAAATGAAGTATTTCAGGAGTTTGTACAGAAGGTTGCGGATACTGCCTTTAAATCCGGCCTTAATGGCGGAATAAACGGTGAAGAAGTTGAAGAACTTCTTAATAAGGATGGTCTTAACGAACTTCTTGTTGAGAAGACCGCCAAGATCGGTGAAAAACTTTCGGTAAGACGTTTTATCAATATAGAAGATGACTGTGTTGCTACCTATATTCATGGTGGCGGAAGGATTGGTGTTATTGTTGCCGGTAACGGTGCAAATGATGATGCTGCAAAGGAAGCTTTAACAAATCTTGCTATGCAGATAGCGGCTATGTCTCCGGAATATATCAGTCGTGATGTGATCCCTGCTGAAGAGATCGCCAAGATGAAAGAGATAACTATTGATTCTGCTCTTAATGATCCTGCATCACTTCCCAAGCCGATACTTAACAAATTAATCGATAAGGCTGTTTCGGAAAAGTTATGGAGTGAAGAAGATATTGCAATTTACGAAGAAAAGAAGAGTAATATGAATTTCTTATTCAATTTCCTTTCAAATGAGGCAACCGCTACTTTGGCTTCATTGGCAATGGAAGGAAAAGATGGTTTTGTTACCGATAAGATATTCAACGGACTGGTAGAAGGACGTATTTCTAAGCATATTAAAGATATCAGTCTTCTGGATCAGGTTTATGTTAAAGCTGAAGACGGAAAACAATCGGTTGCAAAATATCTTGAATCAGTAAATAAAGGATTGGTTATTTCCAAATTCGTTCGTTTTGAAGTCGGTGAAGGAATGGAAAAGAAAAATGAAGATTTTGCGGCTGAAGTTGCCGCTCAAATGTCCGGTAAATAAAAGCTGTTAAAGAAGACCCTCTGTGTTTTATACACAGAGGGTTTTATGATATAATAACCAAATGATAGATATATATGATGCGCTATGGGCGCCAAGGCTCATTGTACAGGAAGCCCTTAATACAATTAAAAATCTGTTTAAAAAAAAGAATCTGTCAGTAAATGTTCTTCCCATGATAAAACATAAAGAAGAGCATTTATATCCGCGGCCAAAATTAAGAAGAATCTCTTATAAGTCCCTTAACGGGGTTTGGGATTTTGCTCCTTATTTAAGTTATGATGACACTTATGAACCGGTGTTAAATAATGATCCCTTCAAATTCAAAATAAATGTTCCCTTTCCTGTTGAAGCCCTTTTATCCGGGGTTTGTGGTGATAAGTACACAGAATTTGCATATCGGAAAATATTTGAATTAAAGGATTTATTATCCTCTGATGATCATTTGCTTTATGAAAACCGTCTTATAATACATTTTGGAGCAGTCGATCAAAGCTGTCGAATCTATATAAATAATAATTATATAGGTGAACATGAAGGGGGGTATCTGCCTTTTTATTTTGATATTACAGATTATATCCATAAGGATTCTGCAAATGAAATTATTGTCAAGGTGAAAGATGATCTTAATAAAAAATATCCTTACGGTAAACAGTCCGATACGCCAAAGGGCATGTGGTATACTCAGGTTTCGGGGATATGGCAGAGTGTATGGATGGAATGGGTTCCCAAAACACATATAAACAGTATTATTTGCTCTTTGGATACATCTGATGAAATAGAAATAACTTCCAAGGCTTATTCCGATAATAAGGATATTGGTCATTTAAGCAGCAATAATAATAGTATTAAGATTGAGGTTAAGGGGACAGGCGTAAGATATAAGCTTACTATTTATGAACCTCATATGGAAAATGAGAGATATCCGGCTGATCTTCCCTATGTTCTTATAAAACAGGATAACAGAAAAGCTTTAAAAATATTAAGAGAAGTATGGGTTGAAAACGGTACCTGTTATATTAAGCTTTCCTCCATTAAATTATGGTCTCAGAGCCATCCTTATATATACAGAATAAAGCTTGAAACCGAGGATGGATCGGATGTGATCGAATCCTATTTTACTTTAAGAAAAATTTCCATAAACAGGATAAATGAACAGTTAAAGATATGTCTTAATGATGAGCCGGTATTTTTTCACGGAATCCTTGATCAGGGATATTTCAGTGATGGTTTATATACTCCGGTAAGTGACCGTTATTTTGAAGATGATATAAGAAATATTAAAGAACTGGGATTTAATGTTATCAGAAAACATATTAAGGTTGAAATACCTGCATTTTATTATGATTGTGATCGTCTGGGGATCATGGTCTTTCAGGACATGGTGAATAACGGTGATTATTCTTTTATACGGGATACTTTGTTGCCGACTTTTGTCGGACAATGGAAAAAAGACAGTTCATTAAAAATCCCGGAGGAGGTTAAGAATTTTTATATAAATCATTGTATAGATACGATCAATCATTTAAAAGGTTATGGATGTATAATATATTATACCGTTTTTAATGAAGGCTGGGGACAATTTGATAGTGAAAAGCTGGTGAAGATATTTAGAGAAATCGATGGATCAAAAATATATGACGGTGCTTCGGGTTGGTTTAAACAAAAGGAAGGTATGATTGATTCCGATCATTTTTATTATCATAAAATAAAACCTCATAAATGGTCAAAACCTGTTATCATATCTGAATGCGGAGGATATGTGTACAGGATAAAAGAGCACAGTTATTGTCCGGACAGATATTATGGTTACGGAGATACAGCATCATTGGAAGGTTTTACCAAGAGAATATCAGAGCTATATGAAGAAGAGGTCATTCCCAATATTAAAAACGGAATATGCGGAACGGTTTACACACAAATATGTGATGTAGAATATGAAATTAACGGATTGTATACATATGATCGTGAAATATGTAAAGTTGATAAGAAAAAAATGAAAGAAATATCGGAAATGATCAACAGGGAATTTTTATGTGTAATTAAAGAAAACGGTATTAAGGTTTGATATGTATGATATTATTGATTTTTATTTTTTGTTATGATAAACTTTTAAAGTGTTTGGAAAATCATATGATCATAATTTGAAATGCTATGGATCATTTAATCTTTTCGGTAGTTAAGAGAGAAACTGACAATGTGTGATAACTCAATAATGATAAGTTCATACATATATCTTTGCCTGTTTACATATGCAGGCTTTTTTGCGTATTATTATTATTTCATAAATAAACTTAAATATATTGTTTAAGAATATGCAACCTGTATGGTATTAGAAGGTTCTGTTCTTTAAGAATAGAACCTTTTAAATTTTAAAAGAAAGGATAATTTAATGAAATCTTTAACGGAAGCACGTGAAAAAATAGATGAAATAGATAAACAAATGGCGGAGTTATTTGTGAAAAGAATGCAATGCTCCAAAGATGTTGCAGAGTATAAAAAAGAAAACGGAATTCCTATACTGGATAGCGGACGGGAAAAGATCGTGCTTGACAAAAATGAAGAATATATAAATGATTTTGAGATCAAGCCCTATTATCGTCAATTAATGCAGGATATTATGGATATATCAAAGCAATACCAGCATTCCATACTGGAAAGATCACGGATAGCGTACTCCGGTATAGAAGGAGCCTTTGCGCATATTGCAGCTTTGAAATTATTTCCGGATGCTGAACATATTTCCTGTCGCAATTTCAAAAGTGCTTATAACTCTGTAGAGAACGGAAAATGTGATGTTGCAGTCCTGCCCATAGAAAACAGTAATGCCGGTGAAGTGGGTGCGGTTATGGATTTAATGTATGAGGGTAATCTGTTTATTAACGGCATATATCCGCTTCGTATATCACAAAACCTTTTGGGGGTGGAAGGAAGCAGCATTCAAAGTATTAAAAAGGTTATAAGTCATTCACAGGCCATTGAACAGTGTACGGAATATATAGAAAGACATAATATTGAGGTGATCCAGTCAACCAATACCGCAGTTGCGGCCAAACAGGTTGCTATGCTTAATGATATCAGTATTGCTGCCATTGCAAGTAAAGAAACGGCCGAATTGTATAATTTAAAACTTCTGGATCACGATATTAATGAGGATTTAAATAACACAACCCGGTTTGCGGTTTTATCCAGAAAACGGGAAGATATAATTAATTCCAGTGAAGGAAATACCGTAATCCTTATGTTTTCGGTAAAAAATGAAGCCGGAATGCTTGCTAAAGCAATAGGAGTTATAGGTAAACATGGGTTTTCAATGAATTCCCTGCGTTCAAGACCACTTAAATCCTTATCCTGGCAATATTATTTTTATACGGAAATTGCAGGTTTGCATGGTTCTTCCGGTATTAATGATATGATCAAAGAAATGTCATTATACTGTGAAGCATTGAAAATTCTGGGGGCTTCAAAAGATAATAAAATTCTATAAAGGAGGAACAGCCTCCACTCCCGCGACCGGGGATCGGTGGCTGAAAAAATTATGAGAATTAAAGTAATAAACGGTCCAAACTTAAATCTGCTGGGTATCAGAGAACCTGATATATACGGAAAAGTAACTTATAAAGATCTTGTTGAACAAATAAAAAAATACGGCGAAGATCATAATATTGATATTGAAGTGCTTCAAAGCAATCATGAGGGTGACCTGGTGGATATGATACAGGAATGTTTATATAATACTGATGGTATAGTAATTAATCCCGGAGCATATACACATACAAGTATTGCACTTCTTGATGCTTTAAAAGCTGTAAATATACCCGCGATAGAAGTTCATATATCCGAGGTTGATAAGAGGGAGAATTTCAGGCAGATAAGCTACATAAGAAAGGCTTGTACAGAAACAATAAGCGGACATGGTATTAACGGATATATGGAAGCTATAGAACATCTTAATGATCATATAAACAAATTATAAAATATCTTTTTGCAGGTTTAGGAGTAATAATATGGAATGGATAAATAAGAGCAGGGTTTTGATAGTCGGTTTAGGACTTATGGGCGGAAGTTATGCCAAAGCATTAAAACGTTTGGGATATCATGTTTATGCAATTGATCGAAATATGGAATCCATAAAATATGCATTGGATAATAATATTATTGATAAAGGCTCCGATATACCCGATGAAAAATTATTACAAGAAGCCGACACTATAATTTTCGGTTTATATCCTGCAATAATCACAGATTGGATAAGGGATAATCAAAAATTTTTCAAATCCGGAATAATCATTACCGATGTGACAGGCATAAAAGGTAAGATAGTATATGAAATACAGGATATATTAAGGGAGGATATAGAATTCATTGCGGCTCATCCAATGGCAGGAAGAGAATTAAGCGGTGTAAAAAATGCTGATGAAAGTATATTCAGAGGTGCAAATTATATTGTTGTACCAACCGATAAGAATTCTGCCGAAGCCATTGAGTGGTGTAAGAATCTTGGGCAGATTCTGGGATTTTCAAATGTTTCCGTATTATCTCCCGATGAACATGACAGTATGATCGCTTATGTATCACAGTTGACTCATTGTATTGCCGTATCTTTAATGACCTGCAGGGATAATCATAAGTTAGCCGATTATACAGGAGATTCCTTTCGTGATCTGACAAGAATAGCAAGGATAAACGAAGATATGTGGACCGAATTATTTTTCATGAACAAAGAAAAGCTGCTTACCGAAATGGATCTCTTCATAGAAGAATTACAGTCATTAAGAAATTATATTGAAAATGGAGATGCCGATAGATTAAAAAACAAAATGCGGCTGTCAACACAAAGAAGAAAAAATTTCGATAAATAACGGTAGGTAATATGAAATATTATGATGAAAATCTGAAAATATATTATGAAATAAAGAAAGACTCGGTAAATGGGACTGATTATGCCGTCATTTGCGATTCCGATAAGAAAATAAATGAGATTAATATCCCATCCGTTATAAATGATCTTCCGGTCAGAAAAATAGGTAAAAAAGCTTTTTTAAGCTGTAAAGGTTTACGAATTGTAAGTCTATCAAAAAACATAGAAGAGGTTGATGAATGGGCCTTTGCTTTTTGTGACAATCTTGTTTGGATACAGGTACCCGGAAATAATGTCATTTGGGGTAAAGGTGTCTTTAAGAATGATGATAAACTTGAAAAGATCATAATATTAAACAGCCATGAAGATGTTGATATGACAGCTCATTTGCTTGCTGCAGCCTCGGTAGTTATGGATTCGGAATATCTTATAGATTCGGAACTTGCCGGAAGTAAAGAATGGTACAAAAAATGGGACACAAGACTGGAGCATATATTAAATTTAAATGATGATGACGGCTACCACTTATATGTTTTATGCGGAGAGGAAGATCTTCATTTTGATTATGAAGAATATCTGGAATATAATCGTGAAAAAAAAGCACAATTATGTATGCTAAGGCTTTTAAACGATAAATATTTAGATAAAGATTATAAAACAGGATTGATCGAATATCTGAGAACTCATACCGTGGGGTGTGATTCCATAGCAACTATAAAGGTTCTTTTAAAAAAATATGCGGATGAAAAAAAATATTATAAACTTTTATTGGATATAGATGTGATCAATAATACTAATCTTGAAGCTGTTTTATTACTGATGGGAGACCGGCATGCAAAAATGAAAGCATATATTATAGAAAACTGCAAAAAAAATGATAATGATTTTTTTGATGATCTTGAATTGTAAATATATTAATGGAAATCATCATGGAATAAATAAGTAGCAATTGAAAAAAAGGATATTTTCAAAAGAAAGGCGGTCAAAAATGAAAGAATTAAAAAATCTTATGGGCTGGAGACCTGATATCAAAGTTGTTGATTGTACATTAAGAGACGGTGGTCTTGTCAATAATTTTTTCTTCAGTGACGAATTTGTCAAAAAATTATATTTAACCAATCTTAAAGCCGGTGTGGATTATATGGAAATGGGCTATAAGGCCAGTAAAGAATTATTTGATATGACCAAATTCGGAAAATGGAAATTTTCGGAAGATGAGGATATACGTGCAGTTATCAAAGATAACGAAACCGATCTGAAGATTTCTGTTATGGCTGATGTGGGAAGATGTGATTACAAAAATGATATAAAGCCCAAAAGTGAAAGTCCTGTGGATCTTATAAGAATAGCAACTTACATTAATACGATTCCCCAGGCCATTGATATGATCATGGATGCATCCAATAAGGGTTACGAAACTACCGTTAATATTATGGCCATTTCCCAGGCTCAGGAATCAGACGTGGAAATAGCTCTTGAAATGCTGGGACAGACTCCAGTGGGATGTTTTTATATTGTTGACAGTTACGGTTCTATCTATCCCGAACAAATGACAAGGATTTGTGATCTGTATTTAAACATTGCAGCGAAATACGGTAAAAAAGTAGGTATACATGCTCATAATAATCAGCAGCTTGCCTTTGCCAATACCATTGAAGCGGTTGGATGCGGTGTTGATTACCTGGATGCCACTTATTCCGGAATGGGAAGAGGTGCAGGGAACTGTTATATTGAATCTCTTATCGGTTTTCTTCATAACCCCAAATATAATCTGTACCCGGTCATTAAATTTGTTGAAAACTATATTAATCCGTTAAAAGAAGAAGGTATAACCTGGGGATATGATATGCAATATTTATTTACCGGGTTACTTAACAGACATCCAAAATCAGCAATTGATTTTACCAAAGATGGAAGAACCGATCTTAGTGAATTATACAATGAAGTAATACTTCTTGATTAAAACAACTGAAAATGATCACAGATCCTATCGTAAAAAATATGATCTGTGATATTTTTATTCTATTATTTCTAGATGAAATAATAGGATTTATATGCTATTATTAAATAAAAAATATATGGTACCTGAAGGTAGTGCAAAGGAGATAATATGGAATTAAAAAATTTATCCAAAGAACTTTCGGAAAATTCCTATCCCGGAAGAGGTATAATAATCGGCAGATCAAAGGACGGAACAAAAGCAGTGACCGCTTATTTTATTATGGGAAGAAGTTCCAATTCAAGAAACAGGGTTTTTGTTGAGGAGGGGGAAGGAATCCGTACTCAGGCTTTTGATCCCGAAAAACTTGAGGATCCGTCTCTTATCATATATGCCCCCGTAAGGGTTCTTGGTAATAAAACCATCGTTACTAACGGAGATCAGACGGATACTATTTATGAAGGTATGGATAAACAGCTTACTTTTGAGCAATCATTAAGACAACGTAAATTCGAGCCGGATGCTCCGAATTATACCCCTCGCATTTCTGGTATTTTACATATAGAAAATTCTTCTTTTAATTATGCCATGTCTATATTGAAAAGTAATGAGCATAATCCCGAGTCGGTTAACAGATATACCTTTGCTTATGAAAACCCTGTTGCTGGTGAAGGGCATTTTATACATACTTATATGCATGACGGTAATCCTTTACCAAGCTTTGAGGGAGAACCTAAGCTTGTAGCTATCGATCAGGATATTGATGATTTTACCGAAACTGTATGGAACAGTTTAAATACCGATAATAAGGTTTCACTTTTTGTAAGATATATTGATATTCAAAGTTCAAAATATGAAACTAGAATTGTTAATCTTAATAAATAAAACAGATTCTGAGAAATTATAAGGAGTAAAATCGATGAAAGAACTTGAATTAAAATACGGCTGTAACCCTAATCAAAAGCCGGCAAAAATATTTGTAAATGATGGAAGAGACCTTCCTATTGAAGTATTAAACGGTAAGCCCGGATATATAAATTTTTTAGATGCCTTTAACGGCTGGCAGCTGGTTAAGGAATTAAAGGCCGCTACAGGCTATGCGGCCGCCACTTCTTTTAAACATGTATCTCCGGCGGGTGCCGCTATCGGAAAACCCTTGGATGAAGTTATGAAAAAGATTTATTTTGTGGAAGATATTGAAGAGCTTTCGCCTATAGCCTGTGCATATGCCAGAGCACGAGGTGCGGACAGAATGTCTTCATACGGTGATTTTATTGCCCTTTCGGATGTCTGTGATGTTTCCGCTGCCAGGATCATTAAAAAAGAATTTTCTGATGGTATTATTGCACCGGGATATGAACCTGAAGCTCTTGAATTGTTAAAGGAAAAGAAAAAAGGAGCATACACTATAATACAGATAGATCCTGATTATAAACCGGTTGCCATAGAACATAAGGATGTATTTGGCATTACCTTTGAACAAGGCAGAAATGAAGTAACGATCGATGAATCTCTGCTAACAAATATAGTGACCAGGAATAAGGATATTCCTGTCGAAGCAAAGCATGATATGATTATTTCGCTTATAACCTTAAAATATACTCAATCCAATTCCGTATGTTTTGTTAAGGATGGCCAGGCCATTGGAATAGGAGCAGGACAGCAGTCCAGAGTTCATTGTGTAAGACTGGCGGGTCAAAAAGCAGACAACTGGCTGCTTCGTCAGTGCCCTAAGGTAATGAATCTTGAATTTGTAGATGGAATTAAAAGAGCCGACAGAGATAATGCAATAGATAATTATATAGGTGAAGCCTATATGGATGTGCTGAAAGATGGTGCCTGGCAAAAGATCTTCAAAATAAAACCCGAAAGACTTACTGATGATGAAAAAAGAGCCTGGCTTGATAAAATGGAAGGTGTTGTTTTAGGCTCCGATGCTTTTTTCCCATTCTCTGACAGTATAGAGCGTGGTGTAAAAAGCGGTGTTAAATATGTTGTTCAACCCGGTGGGTCCATCAGGGATCAAGATGTTATAGATTGTTGTGATGAGTATGGTATAGCCATGGTTTGCAACGGTATCAGGTTATTCCATCATTAAAAAAGGTTTATAAAATGACATTTGCAGTACGGATAATAATAGTTTCAATATTGTTCGCGGTGCTGTTATTTGCAATTTCAATAGGTTTTAATAACAAAAACAGTCACGCAAAGGATGAGGATTTTCAAAGCTTCCTCATCTTTTCGCGCGCTTATATATTTGGTGTTATCGGATATTTGGTAATATATCTTTTGGATGATAAGTATATCACCATTAAATATATTTTTCTTATAATTATCTGGTATTGCTATTGTTTTATCCTGTCTTCGATGATCATGCAATCAATTCGGATATTTAAAAGCGAAGAAAAATGGATCAGAAATTGTTCATATATCATCTGTTATTATGCTATATTTTCATCTCTTATTGAATTGTTTTTTTATAGATTCAGCTTTGATTCCAATTCATCCGGTATTGAATTTTATCCCGGAATAATACCTGATTTTATTTATTATGCAACACCAATAATCATATATTATGTTTGTATGGGAAATCTGTTATATAAATATTACATAACACATACAAAAAAAAGAGAGCGTCATCTTTTTAAATTGGCATTATATACAGTTATTCCTTCATTGGCCGGTCTTGTTACGGAATCATTTTTCCATGTTTATTTAAAAGTTTGTTATCCTATATTTTACATACTGTTGATAATCTCTTATAAATTGATGTATGACCTTCATATAAAAAACCGAAGCTTTAATATTTCGAGAAATGATTTCGAACAATTACTGTCCGCGGATAAAACAGATGTTATTTTTGTGTGTAACGATGAATTTGATATTCTTTTTGAAAACAAAGCCGCATCTATAAATAAACAATTATTTAAGGATGAATACATAGGAAGAAAAATAACAGAGGTTTTTCTCATTGAAAAAGATATCCAAAGAGCAATGTATTCCAAAGAAACGCGCAAAGGTCTTATGGTTCAGGCCATTTATCCCGTAACGGATCATAAAGTTGTAATGAGCATAGAGTATATTTATGATTGTGTGGATGAAATCCTGTGCAGTATTATAACAATTCCAAATTATGAAGTTGCTATAGATAAAGATTTCTTCAAAGACATTAAAGAAGATCCGGCTTCTCTTAAAACCACTGTTAAGTATGATGAAAAAATTGTTTATAATGAAGATACTCCCATTACTCAAAAAGATAAGAGCTCTATAGATATTAATTCAAATATTTTGCTCGTGGATGATAAAATTGATAATTTTATCATATATGAAAAATATTTTGAACCCTATGAGCTTCGCATTAATAAGGCAGTTGGAGGACGTTCTGCTCTTAATAAATTACTGGAACCCTGTTATGATGTTATTTTTATAGCATATGATATGAGTAAATTAAACGGAGTGGAAACCGCAAAACGTATAAGAAGCATGGGTGGAGATTATTATTCGGATGTACCGATAATATTTATTATAAATTGTCCGGTTGATGAGATATACAGAGAACTTCTTGAAGTAAGCTTTAATGATTTTATTGAAATGCCTTTGTCATCAAGAAAGTTAAATACAATACTTACACGCTGGTTGTGGAGGAGATACGCATTAACTGATGTTGAAGATTATGATTCCGTAGGAATGCGTATAGCAAGATTTATGGATAACATTGATTCACTTTGTAATGATTGTATGGAATTATATTCGGATGAAAAATGGGATTTAATCGGATATATTCTAAAAGGTATCAAGCGCCTTTGCACAAAACTTGAAGAAAAGAATCTTTTAAGTCTGTGTGATCTTATGCTGGATAATTATCTAAATAAAAACTATGATAAATTACCCGTATTGCTATCCAAATTTCAAAAAGAATTGGATAGAATACGGATAAGCGGAAATGTTACCATAAAATATTAAACCAGTTTTTTGAAGGCAGTTGATAACATAAGTTTGATCCTGTTTAACTGATTAACCTCGGAAGCTCCTGGATCGTAATCAATTGCTACTATGTTGGAATCGGGATATTGCCTTCTTAATTCTTTTATAACACCTTTACCGACTACATGATTCGGAAGACATCCAAAGGGTTGTGTACAAACTATATTATTTACTCCCGAATGGATCAGTTCTATCATTTCTCCGGTCAAAAACCATCCCTCTCCGGTTTGATTCCCGATAGAAACAATATCTTTGGCATAATCCACTATTTTATATATCTTGACCGGTGGTACAAAATGTTTACTGCTTTCAAGTGCCTGTATTGCAGCACCTCTTAATTTATCTATTCCTTTTATCGCAATTGAAGACAGATAAGCGGTCTTTTTTGATTTACCCAGATGTTCTGCTTTATAAATCTGATTGTAAAAACAATATTGCATAAAATCCAACAGGTCCGGAACGACCGCCTCGGCACCTTCCTGTTCAAGAAGCTTAACCAGATCATTATTTGCAGTAGGAGAGTATTTGACCAGTATTTCTCCTACAATTCCTACCCTTGGTTTTTTTAAAGATTCGTCTATGGGAATATTATCGAAATCAGCAATAATATCCTTACATATTTGGCTAAACACCTTAAAACTTTGATGGTTACCGACTACGAAATCCTGACAAATCCGGATCCATTTTTCATGCACTTTATCTGCAGAGCCTTTATTAAGTTCATATGGGCGCATCCTATATAAGCATTTCATGAAAATATCTCCGAACACTGCAGCATATACAAGTCTCTTAGCAAGTTTTAAATTAATCTTAAATCCTGGATTTGTTTCTATTTTTCCAAGATTAAGTGAAATAACGGGAATATGTTCATAGCCGGCTTTTTTCAAGGCTCTTCTAATAAATGCAATATAATTGGTAGCACGACACCCGCCGCCGGTCTGACTTATAATAACGGCAAGCCGATCCGTATCATATTGCCCGGACAAAATAGCATCCATTAACTGACCTACAACGATAAGGGATGGATAACAAGCGTCATTATTAACGTATTTCAATCCTGTATCTATTGAGGCTTTATTTGAATTATTTAATACAACCAGGTTATATCCGCAGGAATTAAAAGCTTTTTCCAATATATCAAAATGTATAGGCGACATATTGGGGCATAAGATAGTATAATTACCGGACATTTCCTTAGTAAAAACAACCCGTTCATAGGCAGCCGATCTGATTTCTCTGATTTCTTTATGTTTCTTTTTTAATTTAATGGCGCTTAATAAGGAACGTATTCTTATTCTGGCCGCCCCAAGATTGTTTACTTCATCAATTTTCAGACAGGTATAAATTTTGCCGGAAGCAGTGAGAATATCATTAACCTGATCGGTCGTCACGGCATCAAGACCGCATCCAAAAGAATTTAGCTGAACAAGGTCCAGATCTTCTCTTATCTTGACATAATTGGCAGCCGCATAAAGTCTTGAATGATACATCCACTGATCCGAAACCAGCAAAGGGCGCTCGCAATTATTAAGGTGAGAAATTGAATCCTCAGTTAAAACAGCCATTCCGTAGGAATTTATCATTTCGGGAATACCATGATTTATTTCCGGATCTATATGATAGGGACGTCCGGCAAGTACAATACCATGACAATGGTTTTCTTCAAGATATTTAAGGGTTTCTTCCCCTTTTTTTCTTATATCCTCCCTGACACGTTCCATTTCCTCCCAACCTTCTTTTGCCGCTGCGAACACTTCATCACTGGGAATTTCGGGAAAAGCATTTATTAATTCATGAGAAACTATTTTAAAATTCTCAAAGCTTAAGAACGGATTATGAAAACGTATCATACCATTAACAATTTCATCCATGTTATTTTTGATGTTTTCACTGTATGAAGTAACTATAGGACAATTATAATGATTTGTTGCTCCTTCCTGTTCTTTTCGTTCATAAAACAAAGCAGGATAGAAGATATATTCTATTCCCTGTTTTATCAGCCATTCAACGTGGCCGTGAGCCAGCTTGGCAGGATAACATTCGGATTCACTGGGTATTGATTCTATTCCCAGTTCATATATCTTATGAGAAGATCTGGGAGAGAGAACAACCCGATATTTTAATTTGGTAAAAAATGTGAACCAAAAAGGATAATTCTCATAAATATTAAGAACCCGTGGAATACCTACCACACCTCTTTTTGCTTCCGTAATATCAAGAGGTTCATAACCGAATATTTTTTTCTCCTTATATTCATACAGATTAGGAAGATTATTTTCATTTTTCTGCTTTCCGAGACCTCGTTCACAACGATTACCGGAAATATATTGTCTGCCACCCGAAAATCTGTTAATGGTAAGGCGGCAATTATTTGTACACCCCTTACATTTAGCCATTGAAGTGGAAAATTCAAGAGCATTGATCTTATCAATAGACAGCATAGTAGTGGACTTTTTATCCTCATAACGCTCTCTGGCAATAAGCGCTGCTCCAAAAGCTCCCATTATTCCCGCAATATCGGGCCGAATGGCTTCCCCACCGGATATTTTTTCAAAGCTTCTTAAAACCGCATCATTATAAAAAGTTCCACCTTGAACTACTATCTTTTTCCCCAATGAAGCTGCATCCGAAACCTTTATAACTTTAAATAATGCATTTTTAATCACGGAATATGCCAGTCCCGCAGAAATATCATCTACTCCGGCACCTTCTTTTTGAGCCTGTTTTACTTTGGAATTCATAAAAACGGTACATCTGGTTCCCAGATCGATGGGATGTTTTGCAAATAAAGCTTCTTTCGCAAAATCCGTAACGGAATAATTAAGGGATTTTGCAAAGGTTTCTATAAAGGAACCGCATCCGGAGCTGCAGGCTTCATTTAACTGAACAGAATCAACATTTTTATTTTTGATCTTTATGCATTTCATATCCTGCCCGCCGATATCCAGAATACAGTCAACCTCCGGCTCAAAAAAAGCAGCAGCATAATAATGTGCAACCGTTTCCACTTCACCTTCATCCAGTAATAAAGCGGCCTTTATCAATGCTTCTCCATATCCTGTGGAGCAGGAGTGAACGATCCTTGCTTTATCAGGAAGTAAAGAATATATTTCTTTAATAGCCCGTATGGTCGTTGCCAGAGGATTTCCGTTATTATTGCTGTAAAAAGAATATAATAATGAACCATTCTCCGAAACCAGTGCAGCTTTGGTAGTTGTTGATCCGGCATCTATACCCAGGAAACAATCACCCTTATATTTACTTAAATCGCCGGTTGTTACACAATGAGAATTATGACGCTTTTCAAAATCATCATATTCTTTTTGGTCGGCAAATAAGGGCTCCATTCTTGCAACCTCAAATTCCATATGTATATCCGAATTTAATTTCTCCTTGAGCGCACTTAAAGAAATAAAATTATCTTCTTTATAATTCAAAGCAGAGCCTATTGCTGCAAAAAGATGGGAATTTTCGGGAATTATCGTATGTTCCTCATCCAGTTTCAGGGTACGTATAAATGCATTTTTAAGTTCCGACAGGAAATGAAGAGGACCGCCAAGAAAAGCAACATGTCCCCGTATGGGTTTACCGCAGGCAAGTCCTGATATAGTTTGATTTACCACTGCCTGAAAGATCGAAGCCGAAAGATCTTCCCTTGTTGCACCTTCGTTTATAAGAGGTTGAATATCGGATTTGGCAAAGACTCCGCATCTTGCCGCAATAGTATATAAAGATTTATAGGACTTGGCATATTCATTTAAACCTGTAGCATCTGTTTGCAACAAGGAAGCCATTTGATCGATAAAAGAACCGGTACCTCCCGCACAGATTCCATTCATACGCTGTTCAACATTTCCACCTTCAAAATATATGATCTTGGCATCTTCACCACCAAGTTCAATAGCCACATCTACTTTATCACTATAGTCCTTAAGCGCAGTAGATACAGCGATAACCTCCTGAACAAAGGGAATTTCCAGATGCTTGGCCAATGTTAAACCGCCTGAACCCGTTATCATAGGATGAACTTCAATATCTCCCAGTTTATTAAATGAATCGGTTATAAGATCCTTTAAGGTTTCTCTGATATTGGCAAAATGCCTTTTATAATCCGAGAAAAGTATATTATGCTTATCGTCCAGTAAAGCTATTTTTACAGTGGTGGAGCCTATATCAATGCCTAAAGTATATAAACCTTTGTTTAAATTTTTACTGCTCATTTTAATGCCTTTCGATCAAATCCTGTAATTGATGTATATATATAAGTAAAATAAATATAGTATTATTTTATATAAATAAAGATTTAGATAGTTTACTACAAATAAAAAAAAACTTCAATCCCAAAGCCCGGGACAAAGGTTTATAGTTTTGTTTACTTTTCTCAAACTAAATGCTAAACTATACTATAAAAACAAAAAAGGAAGCTAAAATGAATACTCTGTTAAATAAACTTGAACGAAAATTCGGCAGATATGCCATTGTAAATTTATCTAAATATGTGATCGGGTGCTATATACTGGGTTATGCCATAATGATAATCGGCAGGATAACAGGTACAAATCTTTTAGGGTTCTTTTCTTTGGATCCCTATAAAATCCTTCATGGTCAGATATGGCGTCTTATCACCTGGATAATAGTTCCGCCACAGTCAATAGATCTCTTTACCATAATAATGCTGATGCTTTATTATTCTCTGGGTACATCTTTGGAAAGAACCTGGGGAACCTTCAGATTTAACATATATATTTTTTCGGGAATGATATTTACCATAATAGGGGCTTTTATTTTATATATAATATGTTATTTTGGTAATGCACCTATGGACAATATAGGACTTATAATTTCGCTGTCCTTCAGTACTTATTACGTAAATATGTCAATCTTTCTGGCTTTTGCAGCGGAATATCCGGATATGCAACTGCTGTTATTTTTTATAATCCCCATAAAGATCAAATGGCTGGCTATAGCCGATGTTATACTCCTTATATATAATATAATAACCAGCGGATTTTCCGTAGCCATTGCAATAATCGCTTCGTTGTTGAATTTTATAATATTTTTCTTCGGAGTCAGAAATTACAGATCCGTTTCATCTTTTGACATGAAAAGGAAACATAAATTTAATAATGCTTCAAATACTCATATAAAAAGGGTAACTAAACATAAATGTGCCATATGCGGACGGACAGAATCGGACGATGAAGATCTTGAGTTCAGATTTTGTTCCAAATGTAACGGTAATTATGAATATTGTCAGGATCATCTGTTTACACATACGCATATTAAATAACTCCTAATATTTATTTTGGATTTTACTGTTGTTGGAATTTTGTGTAAAGAGGGAAGTATGGACGAAAAACAATTCAGGAAAAAAATGATACAGTTAAGAGCCCTGGCAAAACGCCAGGGTGAAAGCATTTCCAAAGAACAGGTTCATTCGGAATTCCTGCCTTTGGATATTAAAGAGGAGCACTTTTTATTGATCTTTAAATATCTCACAGATGAAAAGATCAGGTTATTTGATACGGAAGAAGAGCGGTTACGGGAATCCGGTAAAAATGATTGCAGAGTCAATAAAGAAGACAGTGATTATCTTAAGATGTACATAGATGAATTAAATTCCCGGGAAACCGTATCGGAAGAAGAACGTGTTTCAAGGATCAATAAAGCACTCAAAAACAAAGATACCGCAGCTCTTGTTTTACCGGATCTGTATTTAAAAAGTGTGGTTGATACGGCCAGGTTATATACCGGCCAGGGAATAGCAATAGAGGATTTGATCGGAGAAGGAAATATTGGGGTTCTTACTGCGGTCAATATGTTGGAAATCTGTGAAACTCCCCGGGAAGTAGATGAATTTGTCATGAAAATGATAATGGATTCTATGGAGTCATTGATAATGGATAAATATGATAAGGATGAATTTGATACAACTATTGCGAAAAGAGTAAATGAATTAAACGATAAGGCAAAAGAGATGGCGGAAGATCTTGAACGTCTTATAACCGTTGAGGAGTTGAGCAAAGAATTGGATTCCGATGAAGATTACATTCGTGAAACGATACGCTTGTCAGGTGATTCTATTGAATATATAAAAAAAGATTAGATAATTCCATAAATATAAACAACTTGTTTCGTAACTGTAATATACAATAAAGTATTCAAGGAGATATAAAATGAATTTTGATGAAGTAAAAAAACTTGATAATTATGAAATTGTCCGGGAAGAACGTTTAAATGATCTTAAATCAGACGGATGTATCCTGCGACATAAAAAATCCGGTGCAAGAATATGTCTGATATCCAATGATGATGAAAACAAAGTATTTTATATAGGTTTTAAAACTCCGGCCAAGGACAGTACCGGAGTTCAGCATATAATGGAGCATTCCGTTCTATGCGGATCAAAAAAATATCCCGCAAAGGATCCTTTTGTTGAATTGGTGAAGGGTTCTTTGAATACATTTTTAAATGCTATGACTTATCCGGACAAAACGGTATATCCTGTAGCAAGCTGTAATGATAAAGATTTTAAAAACATCATGGATGTTTATCTTGATGCGGTTTTTCATCCCAATGTTTATGACCGGCCTCAAATCTTTAAACAGGAAGGGTGGCACTATGAATTAAAAGAGGAAAGCGACCCCATAACCATAAATGGTGTTGTTTATAATGAAATGAAAGGTGCTTTTTCATCGCCCGATGATATTTTGGATCGCCAAATATTCAATTCCTTATTTCCGGATACTGATTATTCAAATGAATCCGGCGGACATCCGGATATGATCCCCGGTCTTACGTATGAGGATTTTTTAAAGTTTCATAAGGAATTCTATCATCCGGTCAACAGTTATATATATTTATACGGAAATATGGACATGGCTGAACGCCTTGAATATTTGGATCGTGAATATCTGTCAAAATATGAAACCATAAGGATCAATTCCGAAATAGGATATCAGAAAGCTTTTGAAAAACCTCTTTTTATAAAAGAAAAATATTCCATTACAAACGATGAATCCACGGAGGATAATACATATTTATCTTATAATGCCGTAATTAAAACTTCTCTTGATAAAAAATTATATATTGCCTTTCAGATTCTTGAGTACACTTTATTACTGGCTCCCGGCGCAGTACTGAAACAGGCATTATTGGACGAAAATATTGGTAAGGATATTCAAAGTACATATGAAAACGGAATATATCAGCCGTATTTTTCCATCATCGCCAAAAACAGCAACGCTGACAAATTAGAGGCTTTTCAAAACACCATCAATGATGTACTTAATAAAGTAGTAAGCGAAGGCTTGGATAAACGTTCCCTGTTAGCCGGGATCAATCTGTTTGAATTTAAATACAGAGAAGCTGATTTCGGTTCATATCCCAAGGGACTTATGTATGGGCTTCAGGCATTGGACAGCTGGTTATATGATGATAATGAACCCTTTATGCATTTGGAAGCAAATGAAACCTTTGCATTCTTAAGAGAACAGGTAGATACCGGATATTTTGAAAATCTTATACAGACATATTTAATTGAGAATAAACATTGTTCTGTTGTTATTCTGGAACCGGAAAAAGGACTGACTCAGAAAAAAGATAATGAATTACGCGACAAGCTTGAAAAATACAAAAATTCTCTTGATACAGATGAGATAAAAGCTCTTGTTGACGAAACAAATGCATTACTTAAATATCAGGAAGAACCGAGTACCAGGGAAGAATTGGAGACCATTCCTCTTTTGAAAATTTCCGATATACGTAAAGAAGCTCTGCCGTTTACATATGATGTGGATTATGTGGGGGCAACGACTGTACTTACTCATGATATATATACTAACGGCATAGGTTATCTTACACTTTCCTTTAATATGAGAAATTTATCCGATAAGCTATTGCCGTATATCGGTGTTTTCAGCAATATTTTTTCGCTGGTCAATACTTCGAAGCATTCTTACGCGGAACTGGCAAATGAGATAAACTTAAATACCGGTGGTATTTCTTCCGGTTCGAATTTCTATACAAATGCAAATGATGTTTTTAATTATAAGATCATGTATGAGATCAAAGCAAAAATCTTATATGATAAATTACCCTTTGCACTTGAAATAATAAGCGAGATCATAAACAGCTCGGATTATAATGATGATAAAAGATTACTGGAACTTCTGAACATGCTTCGTTCAAGAATGCAGGCTTCAATGACTCAGTCAGGACATTCCGTGGCCGCCATAAGAGCATTGGCCGGTTGCTCCGAAACCGCAGCTATTATTGAAAAAACCAGCGGTATAAATTTTTACAGATTTATAGATAATATCATAAATAATTATGAAGAACTTAAAGAAGATTTCAGACAAAACATCATGGAGTTTACAGATACAGTATTCAGGCCGGAAAATCTTTTTGTTGATTACATAGCTGATCCAAATGAATATCTGCGATTAAAGCAGCTTATCGAAAACTTCAAGAAAAAGCTGATAACAAAGCCTATTAATTCAAAGGAATATTCCATAAATACCGTTCCTGATAAAGAAGGCTACAAAACCGCGGCAAAGGTTCAGTATGTTGCACTTGCCGGTAATTATATTAAACATGGATTTGAATATACGGGTGCCTTAAAAGTACTTAAGGTCATAATGGGCTATGATTATTTATGGATCAATGTCCGTGTAAAAGGAGGGGCATACGGTTGTATGAATGCCTATTCACGAACAGGAGATATGTATCTGACTTCCTACAGAGATCCTAATTTAAAAAACACTCTGGAGGTATATAAAGGAGCTGCCGATTATATCAGAAATTTCAATCCGGATGAAAGGGATATGACCAAATATATAATCGGAGCAATATCTGACATGGATGTACCGTTAACACCAAGAGCCAAAGGCCATAGATCCATGGCAGCATTTTTATCAAATGATACAGATGAAAATCTTCAAAAGGAAAGAGATGAAGTATTGAATACTACGCCAAAGGATATACAAAAGCTTGCGGATTATATAGAGTCTGTCGTTAAGGACGGTTATATCTGTGTACTTGGTTCGGAAGAAGCAATTGAAAAGGCTTCGGATATTTTCAACAAAACAGAGACCTTATTCTGATAGATGTATTTTATCTTTTTTGATAACATAACAAAGGGAGGAATGTAATCAATGAAAAGCAAAAAATTAATATGTACTTTATCAATGATATCAATGATCCTTACTGGGTGCGGCAGTTCCGAAGCTGCCTCTGCCGCAAATTATGAGGAAAAATCAGCAAATTATGCCTTGGCAGAAGAATCGGCAGATGAATATTATGATGAATATGACAGTTATGATTATTCCGAAAAAGAAATGCCCATGGAGGGAAATTCTTACAGCGGCAGTACGGCAGGAACAGGAGAACTTTCAACAGAAGTCACCGAAGAGGAAGTACGTTCAAATGACAACGGACGTATGCTTATAAAAAGAGTATACATGAATGTTGAATCGGAAGACGTGGATGCTATGGTAAAAAATGTTGAAAGAAAAGTTGATTCTCTTGGGGGCTATATAGAAAATACAAATATCCAAAATGAAAAATATTCTAATTCCGAAAGAAAAACTGCAAATATCGTTGCAAGGATACCCGTTAATAAGCTGGATCTATTTGTTACTGAGGTTGAGGGTGAATCAAATGTGTTAAGTAAAAATTCAAACGCGGAAGACATAACCTTAAAATATGTTGATACTCAGGCAAAACTTAGCAGCTATGAAACCGAATATGAAAGGATCAATGAACTTATTAAAGAAGCAAAAGATCTTGATACAATAATAGCCTTGGAAGCAAGACTTTCCGAGATAAGATATGAGATAGAATCCTATGGGGCCCAGCTTAAAACCATGAAAAATCAGGCTACCTACAGTACTCTTACACTCGATATTACCCAGGTTATAGAATATACTCCCGTAGTTATTGAAGAAAAAACAAGATTTGAACAGATGCAGGACGGTTTTATATCAAATTGTAAACGTGTATGGTACGGAATACTGGATTTTGGTGTAGGCTTTGTTGTTGCATTACCTATCCTTATTATATGGGCGGTAATTATAATCATTATCATAATGATCTTCAAAATGCTCCTTAAAGGATACAGAAAGAAACACCCTGTTAAAAACAAAAGATCAAAAAATATAAATACTGATCCTGATATATATGTAAAAAAGCCCGAGGAGGCTGTTATTCCAAAGAATGAAGATCTATCTTTGTCAAAGGAAGAAATAAAAGAAAATGTAATTAAAGAAACAAAAGATGAAGTATAAGATGAAATAAAAAGGATGATCTTATTAAAATGTCGGATATTGATTTAACAAAAAATACTTCAGGGAATAGTTACAGGTCCGGATTTGTGGCGATCATTGGCCGTCCTAATGTGGGTAAGTCAACCCTTATGAACAAACTTATCGGTCAAAAAATAGCAATTACATCCAATAAGCCTCAAACTACAAGAAACAAGATACAGACCGTATTCACAAATGAACTTGGTCAGATTGTTTTTCTGGACACTCCCGGTGTTCACAAAGCCAAAAACAGGCTTGGCGAATATATGGTAAAATCCGTAAATGTTGCAATAAAAGAAGTTGATGTTATAATGTGGCTTGTAGAAGCTTCTGATAATATAGGCCCCACTGACCGCCTTATTGCCGAGAAATTGAAGGATATTGAAATCCCTGTTATTCTTGTCATAAATAAGATCGATAGGGTTAAACATGATGATCTGCTTAAGATAATAGATATTTACAGAGTGCTCCATGATTTTGCCCAAATTGTTCCCGTCAGTGCATTAAAGGGAGATAATACCGCAATTTTAATAGAACAGATATTTAAATATCTTCCTTACGGTATGCCGTTTTATGATGAAGATACCATAACAGATCAGCCCGAAAGACAGATAACAGCGGAACTCATACGGGAAAAAACCCTTAAATGTCTTAGTGAAGAAATTCCGCATGGTATTGCCGTGACAATTGAAAAAATGAACTATACCGATAAAATAGTTCATATTGATGCAACCATAATCTGTGAAAAAGAATCCCATAAAGGGATAATAATAGGAAAACAGGGGCAAATGCTAAAAAAAATAGGTCAGGCTGCCAGGTTTGAGATTGAAAGATTGCTTGACCGTCAGGTAAATCTGAAATTATGGGTTAAGGTTAAAAAGAACTGGCGCGATTCTGACGTTTTACTTAAAAACTTTGGATATGATCCAAAAAAGATTGATGTATAAAACGGTCAAATACAATGAGAGAATATGTTATTGCAACGGGAATGGTATTATTAACCACTCCCGTTAATGATTATGACAGAAGAATAGTGTTATTAACGAAAGAATTTGGTAAAATAACTGCTTTCTGTAAAGGAGCAAGGCGTCAGGGTAACAAAATGTGTGCAATAACAAATCCTTTTGTATTCGGGGAATTTAAGCTTTATGAAGGAAAAAATGCATATAATCTTATAGATGCTGATATATCCTATTATTTTGAAGAATTACGTATCGATTATGAAGGAGCTTATCTTGGAATGTATTTTCTTGAATATGCTTCTTATTATACCAGAGAAAATAATGATGAAATTATGGTCTTAAAGCTGTTATTCCAGTCTATACGGGCTATAATAAAACCCAATATCGATAACCGGTTGATAAGGGCGGTTTTTGAAATAAAGATGATCGTTATTAACGGTGAATTCCCCGGGGTACCTCAAAATAAGGATTTTCTTCCGTCTACTTACAGAGCATTATCCCATATAGTGGATTCGCCTGTTGAACATTTATATACTTTTGCCGTAAAAGAAGAAGTACTTGAAGAATTGCTCTGGCTTGGAAATCATTACAGAAAGAAATTTGTGGACAGACCGTTTAAATCTCTTGAAATAATTGATAATGTCAGTTGAAATTATGGATTCTGTTTGGTATTATGTAGTTTGGCAATCGATAAGAAAACAATATTTCGGAAGTGATCATATTGACTAAAAACATCTTAAATCTATTTAAATCTAAAACGGGATCTGTTATTTTTATTCTTTTTACGTTCCTTATTATTATGACAGGATGTGTCAAACAGGAAGATGATTATGAAGAAACCACTGTAACCGTCAGCAATAAAGGGGTTATAACACATAAGATCATAGAATCCTTTGAAAAATCTTATTATGATGAAAATGAATTAAAAGAATTAATAGATAATGATCTGAAACAATATTGCGAAAATAAAAATGACGAAAAATCCTGTAAACTAATTTCCTTAAACATACGGGAACAAG
>JAILKH010000035.1 GCA_024693925.1 Lachnospiraceae bacterium
CTTATGACATTTCCTAAATTTACTTTAGGGCCGTTCTTAAAACTTAACTTTTTGAAATGTTGTTATAAGGTTTCTGCCGTAACCGGCTCTCCCTTATAACGAATTTCAGGGATGGTTTATACTATTAGATTTTCAAGGTTCCTTGCTGTCATTTATCAGCGACAGCTTAAAAATAATAACATGCATAAATCCTTTAGTCAAGGACTTTTTTCAATTTTTTCGGCAAATATTTTTAATAGATTTTCTCCCACAATATCTTGTGGTAAACGGATTATAAAACTACTAATTAATATCATAAAAAGCAGTTCTTTAAGATTCCGGTCCGTTAAAATTCAGTAGTATTCGTCAATAAAACATCCTCCCTGATCAATGCTTATATATCATCAATCCCGGAGGATGTTTCAGTTATCATGTTTAATATTATATTTTTGATCTTGGAAACTAATAGATCATATTATCAAAGACAGTTATTAAACGTAGATATTCACCTTCTTATGATGAGAAACTATAAAGATGGTTCCGTTAGTGTTGGAAAATAATGCGAATTTAATCTTCTCATCATCAACCACATCGCCAATCTGCCTAAGTCCATCATTAAGAGCATCCTGAACCGATGAATCAAAATCCCTTACTGCAATCCTGAAAACAGCCTTACCGGGTATAAAAGCCTCTCCTTCAACGAGATCAAATTCATTATACTGATTCTCCATAATATAAATCTTGCAGCAGGATGTGATCAGTCTGTGTTTGATCGTATAACCAAGCTTTTCAGAAAAGAATTTTGCCCCCTCTTCAACATTGCCTGTAGCAATGCCATTATACATTTGCGAAATGATCATTTTGTAACCTCCTTATTTATTGTGATGAAATAATCATTCTCCATAACAATTTTGGTATATTATACTATAAAATCACTCTTGTGGCAAATAAATACTGTTAAAAATCAGGTATCCTGGCATTTTGTCTCTTTTATTGCCCTTTCATTGATTTTTCCAGTCTTGTATAGAAAAGACTTATACCGAAGCACAGACCTCCGCAGATTATCAGGCTGAATGCACGCATGACAAGATTGTCATATGAGATATCAAATACAAGCAGCTTGACCGTGCTTAGCAGTGCAAGGATAAGGGCATACAGCCTGAGTGGCTTTTGTCTGATCTTCTGGCCGAATACAAGACACACTATTGCCCATAAGAACAACAGAATGCTGGTTACGGGCTTGTTTTCGAATTTACCTGCCGCAAATATTATAAGGATTGTATATTTGATCCCCACATAGGCAGACAGTTTGAAATTCTCTGCCTTCATTAAATTAAAGACATTTAGGCTGAACAGCGCTGCGGCAATTGCCAGTGCGGCGGCATATGTAAAAACGCCGTTTCCGATTTTATCAAGGGCATACAGTGAATACAGCATGCATAAAGCATTAATAATGAAAAAACATATAAATGCTGCCTGACTAAACAAAGGTTCTTCTTTATTAATAAAATCCTTCTTAAGCTTTATATAAATCTGTGTTGCAAGCATCAGACATAAGCACAGAAGAATCCTGCTTATTTCTGATAATAATAGCCTGGTTTCTGGAGAAGCGGGTATCTGTATGAACATCCCCATTGCCAATGCCATATACAGAGAGATCTTTTCAAACGGCTTTTCGGGTTTTGATATCAGGCATATAACTATAATAAATACTATCCCAGTTATAAGGTATACTGCTTCAGCCGGACCGGATACCGCTAAATCCCAGCTGTTAATAATTTCTCCTGTAATAGTATATATTGTACTGAAAAAAGCGCTGCAAAGAGCCGAACAATACAATGGCATCCGGGACACTTCGCTTTCGCTGTTTCTGAATCTTCTGTAAACAGCTATTAAACAGGGGATAATAAGCACCGAACAGTAGCTGTGCTTTGCAAAGCAATAACATACTACTGATACGCATGACATGACAGTACTAAATATGATCAATGTCAGATTTTCTTCTTCTATATATATATGCTCAGTGATGATATACATTAATACACCAAACAATGCCGTTATATATGCACATGCATTATCTGAATCTGTAATTTCGATCAGAGTAATGATCAAAGATAAATATGCTGTATATCCCGTTACTGTATAGGAAATGATTGATATTACACCGTTTTTGGCATAGATAAGATTTCTTGTCAGTACATATAAAAGCAGGATAAACAGAACAGATATCAGTACAGGGGCTGCAAAAATATTAGTATAACTTTGTTCAATATCGAATTCCGTACTGGTTATGAAATCATTCACCAAAGCAGACAATATCATGAGGGATACTAAGGCCGACATGGAATTGGCAAGATAATTTTCATTTTTATAAAGTGTATTGTACAGTATTTCAGCTATGATAACATATACCGCAAGGAAAAGGGTAAGCCGAAATCCCCCCCATCTTACGATATTTACGGATCCCATGACAAGCGATATGAGTATTCCTGCCTGTCCTATGATATTAAACAGGATTGATTTATATCCGGAACAGAGATAAACTACAACGCACCATACAAGAAGTGATAAATACAAAGGCACGTCTGAAATAAATCCAAAATAAATCTTCCCCGTAAACAGCGTTATATATACTGCGCCGAGACCGCAGGCAAGCAAAGCTACATTAAACACGGTGGATTTCCTGCGGGATAACATATAACCTGCTATTGACAATAACATACTGCCAAGTACCATCGCCGCGAATTTTACTTCTCTGGATAAATAAGGCATAACTGCTGCCGCAAACACGACCATTCCCACAAATATGAGCACAGAAGCGACAACAACAAAAACGTTTTTACCGATAAAGGATTCCATATCCTTATTCTTCGGTTTTTCATTATGCATACGCATATCATTGGTTACGCGCTGTACCGGCTGTCTTGCATTGCTTTTATTTACAGCCGGATTTAAAGCAGGCTCCTGCCTTGGAACATTCTGCGGTCTAGTGATAAATACAGGCCTCTCTGTGAAAGTATTATCAACCCTGATTACGGCAGAATCTACATTTTCTCTGCTGATAGGTGTCTGCCGTACCTGTAACTGTTTTTCCAGGTACTCGACTCTTTTTTCCAATATTTCAACACGCTCTTCTAAATTCAATGCCTTCTCTCCTTGGATTAAACCTTGATGGTTTTCTATACTTCATACACCTCATAATCAGCATTTTTCATAGAAAAATTGAAAAACTCTTCGTTTGTCATATCTATAAAATAAGTGTTCATTACTCTTGCTGCTCCGCCATGGCAAACAAACAGGACATCCTTATCCCTGTATTTGGCTCTTACTTCATCAATCAGCCCGTATGTTCTGTATGCAACCTGCATCATTGATTCCCCTTCCGGATATCTGTATGCAAAGTTATGTTTATTTTCAAGAAATTCCTTACCTTTTCTGTCAGTTCCTTCATATATGCCGTAATTCTGCTCTGTCAGACGTTCATCCGTAAATATCGGAACGTCAAGAGCTTTTGAGATATATCCTGCCGTTTCAACCGCTCTTTTAAGAGGAGAGGCGATTATCACCGAGATATTTGTTTCTTTGAGCTTTTTTGCAAGATCCTCCGCCTGTTTTCGTCCTTCATCAGTAAGTCCAATATCGGTAATGCCACATATCTTATTTAATCTGTTCCATTCTGTTTCTCCATGACGGGCTACATATATTTTCATTTTCCAACCTTTTCCATAATTGTAAATCCTGCATAAGATATCTGATTTGAATCTTCTGTTTAAACTCATTTATTCATTCGCACCAGTTTGTCTGTTATCAAATCCAAACTTAAGAATACAACTGTTTGTCTTACATTGCAACGTTTTTATACCACTTCAGTCTTACTTTATGTTTTTTAAAATGTGACTAATCAAAAACACAAAATAACAGCCCCACGACCATGGCAGTAAAATGCCACCCGTCATAGGGCTGTTTATTCCTGTCTGTGGATACCGCACATCTTAGTTCATGGATGCGTATGTCGTTCACCGGACAACAGGCTCCCTGTACATTCCTACAGTCCTGCAAGCACTCCGCGCAGTTCGCTGTTATCTATCGTTGATATATAGAACTCGGGATTTCCGGTATATGCCCACTGACTGCACAGCTTCTGCCAGTCAGCTGCTGAAAACGTACCTACATTACCTGTTTTATCGGTAAAAGTAACATTTCCGAATGCATCCTTAGTTATCCATCCGTGCTGCCCCTCATATTTTTCCCTTTCATGATCATGATGGTGATGATGACCACCGCTTATCTCTTCCATCTGCTCATCATTAAGTTTTTTCTCTTTCTCGCTCATATCAATTCCTCCTAATCCTGTTAACGTTTCATTGTCCCCTATCTCTTTCTATTATTTATACGTGATAACCAAACTGATGGCAATATATAAATGATTTCCTGTACTCCCCTGCACTTATATTATAATATCGCTTAAATGCCGATGAAAAATGCTCAACCGACGAATATCCCAGCTCATCCGCGATACACGTAATGCTTACATCAGGCGAACGCAGCATCAGTGCCGCAGCACTCATCTTTGCTTCTGTCCTCTTACTTTGGAAGCTCATGCCATAATGTTCCTTCAAAAGTCTCTGCGTCTGACGAGTACTTAAGTTCAACCTACCGGCAAGTGAAGTAAGGGTTATCGTTCCATATTCATATAGAAAGGCTTCTTCTATGGTCAGATAGAGGTTATCGCCTGACTTTACCCCCGGGGAATCCGAATCGCTTTCCTTAACCGGATAATTCCTGACACAGGAGATTATTATCTGCTTTATTATCGATTCTACTGCTGTCCTGTATCCTGTGTTTTTATCCGACAGCTCCTTAAACAGTGATTTCATCAGTGAATGGATCCCATGCCTGTCTCTTCCGTACCATATGGCTGTCAGCCGGAAAACACTCATAGGAGACAGTCTCCCTTTATCATTGACGCCTTTATACGACAGCTTAAGATAGATACAGTATTCGTTCAGGGGATCCTTGGGATCGGGTATCATGGAATGCCTGCCTGCAAAGCCTTAAGGATCTGAAGCTTGAATACATCGATCTTTACTTCGTGCACTGGCCCTTTCCGAACTATCACGCACCCGGCTGTGACGGGGATTCGAGAAATCCCGATTCCAAGCCGTTTTCGGTTGATGAATTCATGGATACGTGGAAACAGCTGGAGGAGCTGTATGATGAAGGTCTTGTCAAGGCCATAGGCATGTCCAATATGACTGTCAACAAGCTGTCGAAGGTTCTTCCCTTATGATCGGATACATCGAGCGTTTCGCCTTTTATGAAGAAGCAAAAAAGGCCTACGCCATAGTTGTTACCGGCGAATCGGCCTTATATGCAAACATCATGTTACAGAAGGGCGTTGTCATCTGCTGATTTCAGGAGCAGCGCCAGAGCATCAAATGTTTCTTCAAATTCCATAGTAAGTTCATCACCGGCGATCCTTATCCTGTGATCGCCGGTTTCATATTTACCGACGATCCTGTATTCTCCCCTTAAGAGGATCATGACCTTCTGAATGCCTTCATGTTCAAAGGAATGGACTATAACAAGAACCTCACCATTCTCTCCGTATCTCACCCCTGCCTGATAATCCCTGAGATCCCTGTTGGAATACTGGAACGGGCCAAATCTGTATGTAAATCCATTGACTATTACCGGTGAGGCCTTTTTGTAGAAATCAACGCCATCAAGCGCCAGCCTCCACTGAGCATCATTAAGATCAAAAATATCACCCGAAATACACAGTACCCCATACATTCCGGCGCACACGGAATATGCTATCCTCTTAAGTGCATCATCCTTGCGCAGTACAGCCCATATCTGACTCTTCCGGGCCAATACAAGAGCCTGAAGATCTGCAGCTATAACAGGTATCTCCTTTTCTTCATGAGCATCCGAGAAAGACAGGTAATCCGCAAGCTCCATAAAGGACGGCTCCAGTCTGTGGCCACCGGAGGAACACACCTCGATAGCAATACCCGGTACCTCCTCTCTTATCCTCCTGTAGAAATCCTGAGTCGCATTAATGCATGTCCTCAATCCTTCTCCGTAGCTCTCGGCACCGTCACAACCTATTCCGATCGTGTCGTTGTAGTCTATTTTGATATATTTAAAACCATTCTCATTCAGGAAATCTATGACCTTTCTGCCAAGGTAATCCTTAACCCGGTCATTTCTCATGTCCCAGAATCTCCTTGTTCCGGAGATTATGACTTTGCCGTCACGTGTAAGCAGATGAGCGCTGTCATCTGCCATGTCGGAATCCTTACCGACCACCTCCAGTTCAAACCAGATGCCTGCCTTCATCCCTGAAGCATTTATCATATCAACAACCTTTTTAATTCCGTTGGGGAAAAGATCCCCGGCAACTTTCCAGTCACCCATGTTGTCCTGCCAGCCCCTGACCGGATCCCTGTACCAGCCGGCATCAATCACGAAATACCCGAAATCAGTCCCCTTGATTTTCTCAAGAAGCCGGGTTATTACAGCCTCTGACGGCTCTCCCCATGTGGTACAGTACTCATTGAATATTGCAGGAAGAGACGTGATCCTCTGCTCCTTATCCCTCTGAATATCAAGCAGCCGGTCACAAACAGTCAGGAAATCACATTTACCGGCCGTAAGATAGCATTCAGGAGTTATGAATTCCCCGCCGGCTTCAAGAGTCTTCCTCCAATGGCCGAATTCATAATCGGCAAGACCCGCACTTAAGCTTAAGCCCTTGTATATTCTTACCGCCTCTATCTGCCATGAAGACGGACATGCAAGGGAGATCGCCCAAAATACGCTCTCCTAATATTTTCCCTTCTCTGATAACCGTAGATTCTACCCCAAACCGATTACGATTACAGGTAAATAATACTGCATCAATATGTTTTTTGGTATGGTATTTCGTGCAGTCTTGATGTCTATTTGTGACATTATACTGCTTCAAGTATTTCCACATAAGAAATAAAGTCCTGTCCGGTCGCCAAAGCCTTAGAACTGAGCTTTGCAAGCTTAAGTCCAAGATACATAAGCTCATCACCGTAGTATTCCTCACCCTTAAGTTTATATTTAACATCCTCCTTAAGACCTGCGAGCTTTATAAAACCGGGAAGCTGATTAACGTTGGATCTCATACAATAGAGACCGAATATGGCCTTTTTCCTGTCTTTTGATACAACCATCCATGCAGCCTGATCGTTCTTATAAGGGGATCTTAGCCTGTAGAAGGTGCCAAACTGTAATAGTTCCCGGTTTTCTTTCATAAATATTATCTGTTTTTTTACCTCTTCAAATTCCTCATCGCTTATACGGTTAAGATCAAGCTCATATCCAAAAGTACCGAAGCATGCAACGTTCGCTCTGGTTGTTATTGATGTATTCCGCCCTGTCTGCTGGTTGGGAACAGCTGATACATGCGCTCCTATTGAAGAAATTGGATATCCGAACGAAGTCCCGTACTGTATCCTGATCCTGTCAATCGCATCCGTATTGTCCGAACACCAGGCCTGAGGAGCATAATAAAGCATTCCGGCATCATACCGGTTTCCTCCCGAAGAGCAGGACTCAAACAAAATATCCGGAAAATCGATCCTGAACCTCTCATACAGCCCATAAACTCCCATAACATATTTATGGTAGACCATGCCCTGTTCATCAGCAGATAATTCCGTACTATAGACCTCAGTAAGAGATCTGTTCATATCCCATTTGATATAACTTATCGGTGCATTTTCAATTACCTTTTTCAGCATACCATAGATGTAGTCAACTACCTCTTCTCTTGAAAAATCAAGTACAAGCTGATGTCTTCCAAGAGATGACTTTCTTCCCGGAGTAGCCAGGATCCATTCAGGATGCCTTCTGAACAGATTGCTGTCGGGATTTACCATTTCGGGCTCGATCCAGAATCCGAACTTCATGCCCAGGGCATTTACCTTTCTGGCAAGCCCTGCCATACCCTGAGGAAACTTATCCGGATTCTCTATCCAGTCTCCGAGGCCCGAATAATCATCATTTCTGTTTCCGAACCACCCATCATCAAGAACAAACAGTTCAACCCCTGCTTCTTTAGCCTTTTTTGCAATTTCAAGGATCCTGTCCTCATCAAAATCCATAAAGGTGGCTTCCCAATTGTTTAAAAGAATCGGCCGCGGAGTATTTTTCCATCTGCCTCTTACAAGATTATTGTTATACAGATCATGAAATGTCTGACTGAGATAATTAAGCCCCTCATCTGTAAAGGCAATAACAACCTCCGGAGTCTCAAAAGATTCTCCCTTTTTTAGCGGCCATGTAAACCTGTCCGGATTTATACCCATAAGAAGTCTCAGCCGGCCAAACGTATCACATTCAGCCTGTGCCAGGAAATTTCCGCTGTATACAAACGACATTCCCATGGCTTCTCCGGAAAAATCATCAGTCTTTGGCCTTTTTACGATAACAAATGGATTTTGATTCGCACTTGATATTCCACGCTTACTTTCAATGGAAACCGAGCCTGCGGATAACTTCTTTACTTCAGGTACCCTCTCTCTTGCCCATGCACCTGAAAACTGCATCCATTCATAATCCTGATTGGGAAGATCAATACATACGCTGAGTGCTCTTGTAAGCTTTGTTATCTCCGTTCCGTTGTTTGTAAACTTAACGTGTCGGGTTATTACGGGATATTTATCAAAAATGGTATAAATGAGCGTCAATGACATCCTGGCTGTTTCATCCTCGAGATAAATCTCAAGAGTCATTGCCTCGTTTACATCCGCATATGTGGCCGGAAGCCCTTTAAGCGCGTGCTTACCTTTAAATATCTTATGATCCCTGTAAACAAAAGCACTTACCCTCGATCCGTTTGCAAGCTCGATCTCATAGGCCTGTGTCCCAAAATCAGTAATACCGAACGAAGGGTATTCCTGACGGTTAAGCTCCATTGAATAGGATTCCGTGTCCGGATCGACAGCTACGTTTGGTAATCCGAACCTGTTTAAAACATATGACATATCTTCTTTGTCATGTATACGTTTTCCAAAGTATATACTTCCCAGATCTCCCAACGGGGTAATTCCCATGATATAGCTGATCTTATCGTTATACAAATTATACTGTTTTGATTTACTGTGCCAGATTATGTCCATTCGTAAAACCTTTCAATTAAGATATATTTTATATAATCGGTTCAGGGTAATCTCAGTATATTTCCGGAACTGATATATTTACATGGCATAATTTGATTTTTAGATGTCAAAATGCGACTTGAACTTTGTCTTATTTTGATATATAAAATGTGTAAAGGAGGAATATCCATGGCTTCTAAACTTGAGGGATGTGATTTTTGTAAATTTGTCAATTATGAGGATTCAGATGATTTCTATCTGTACGAGGTTGGAAGGTACAAGTGTGAACCTCTGTACTCATATGAACATTTCGTTAAAAACAGGATAATTCTTCATTTTATACTAAGGGGTAAAGGGATCATTCGATTAAATAACCGTCAATACAATATACATGAACATCAGATATTCCTTATTCCCGATAATGTTAAAACCTTCTATCAGGCTGACAAAGATGACCCGTGGGAGTACATCTGGATACATATTGGCGGTCCGAAAATCCCACTTATTCTAAAAGAAGCCGGGTTAACCTCAGAACATCCCGTATATACTCCTCTGGATCACCATAAACAGATTGAGGATCTTGCAATGGATATTCTGAAGCATTATAAGAGACAGTATTACTGTGTCGGTACTTTGTATAAAATATGCGATTACATGATAGAGAATTCTTCCGCAAAAGAAGAAAAGAAGATGGATAATTCCCTTTTATATGTCAAAAATGTGATATCCTACATCCAGCTTAAATATTCCGAAGCTGTAAAGATTGATAATATTGCCCTTTCTTTGGGACTTAACAGAAGTTATCTGACACGTCTTTTTAAGGATGCCACAGGCTATTCCCTTCAGGATTATCTTCTTACATACAGGATGAAAATGGCTGTTAAGCTGCTGGCCGATGAATCCATAAGCGTAAACCGGGTAGCTTCAAGCGTAGGATATAATGATACTTTTACCTTCTCGAAGGCTTTCAAGCGGCATTTCGGTGAATCACCCTCCGATTACCGCAAATCCCACAAAAGCGGGGGTGTCACTCAGACCTATGACTAATCTGCTTTATTATCATCAAATTCATCTATTATAAATCTCTGTCTGCCCTTGACATCATCATATATCCTTGTTATATACTCACCCAGAAGACCTGATACAAAGATATTGAGCCCGCTCATAAACCAGATCAGGGCACTCAGACCTGACACTATTGTTTCTTTTTTCTTAAGTACTGCCTTCTGGAAGAAATATATACCTGAAAGCAGTGCCCCGAACGCCGTCATAAATCCACCGAGAAAGGTAATATATTCAAGGGGTTTGCTGGAAAAACAGAATATTCCGTGAAAACCCATCCTGAACTCACCCCAAAGGCGGTTATATTTGCTTACATCGGCCTCTCTTGCCTCTCTGTGATATCTGACTGCCGTCTGTTTAAATCCCACATAAGATACCATCCCACGGAAGAACATATTGGTTTCAGGCATCTTCCTTATTTCTTCTATGACCCGTCTGTTAATAAGCCTGAAATCCGCCGTATCAACCGGTATTTCCACATCCGACAGGAAATTGATCACTCTGTAGGCTGTAAGATCAATAAGTTTCCTTATTCTTGTTTCGCCCTGTCTGTCAATACGCTGGGCATAAACAACATCATATCCTTCCTGCCATTTCTCAACAAGCTCTGTAATAACCTCAGGCGGATCCTGAAGATCAACATCTATAACAACGCAGGCATCTCCGGTACAGTTAAGCACACCTGCCATGGTGGCAGCCGCCTGTCTGAACCTCCTGCTCATCGTAATAAGCTTGATATGGTGGTTTTTCCTCATATTTTCCTTTATCACATCATAGGTCCTGTCGGTGGATGGATCAAGGCTGAATATGATCTCGTAATCACATCCCAGCTCATCAACAACCTTAACCGTTCTTTCAAGAAACGGTTCTATTCCGTTCTCTTCATTGTATACAGGTACTACTATTGATAACTTGAAATCTGGCATTTTAACCTCCGGAAATCCTAATCCATGTATAAGGGATTTTTTCATCTCTTCCAAATAATAAAGAAGATACCGAATACCGATATCTTCCTTATAATAGCACGCAATTAACAAATCAACAAGAGAGAAGTGAACCGGAAGAGGTATCCGGTATCTTCTTTCTTTTTATGATCAGAATGATTAAAATTATAAGAAAGATCATACTCACAGGTACACCTAATACAAAACCCTTAGGCATATATTTAAGCTCTATATCATGCTCTCCTTCAGATATATAAACTGCAAGCAGCCCATCCGCAGCTTTTTTGTTCTCCGCCTTATTTCCGTCTATAAGAACTGTCCACTCTTCTTCATAGGGAAAAGAAAATACCAAAAGCTTATCATTTTTGCCAGAATGAGTTATATTGACCTTTCCGGTCAGATGCGATGATGTTATTTTATTAAGCTCACATTTATCACGGGTTGCAGCTTCATACCAGTCTGCTATTGCCTGCTTGTCTTCATAATAGAACTCATTATTCAGAAGTGTTATTTTATCCTGCTCGGCATATATTCGTACCTTTACCTCTTCTCCTTCGGGAAAATGACCCAGCTCTCGCACGCTCCAGCCATAGGTTGTAAAATATGGCTGCTTTTCGAGGTCATTTACTACGATCCTTGTTTCCTGAAGATCGTCTGCCGTGAAATACATGAAAATAAAATCATTCCTCTGATTTATAAAACTGTATTCTATGTACGCATCCTCAGAAGGGTCTGTAACTCTGTATGTATGCCCGTCTTTATCAAGATTAACAGTCTTAAATCCTACATTTTCAACACTTTTATATATATCCTCACCTGCATATCCCATACTTCTCGCAAGTGCATTCTGATAGGAAAAATGATCATATTTACCTGCAGAATTTATATTTGAACCTGTTCCGGTTCCGTCAGCAATATCTTCCTTATCATCATTGTCATCTTTGTTCAGCTTAAGAGAAAGACTGTTTTCATCCATGGTAAAGCATAATGGCATGGCATAAGGATTAAGAAAGATACTTTTATCATTATAATTGAAGAAAAGCGTATATGGTTTAGGAGTTTCATCATATTGGGAAAGAAGATATTTCATTCCCATAAAACAGTCAGCAAAGGTCGTACTTCCTTCCCCATAGAAAGCCCAGTTCCCATTATCCCTGAAACCCAGAGAACCAAGAAAACGCATTGCCTGCTCCGTTTCACAGGATGAAAAATGCGACAGCCCGTTATATCCTATAAGCATAGGATCATTGTTACTCCGTCTGTACAGCTTATCTACCCTGAAAAACCCTTTATCTTCTCTGTCAATTGTCTCGATTATTGCTCCGGTCTCATCAACAAAATCCTTAAAAGCATCTATCGTAATGCTCTGATCCTCATTTTTTTCCGGAAAATATGCATTAAGGGAAACATAAGCATTATAAGAAGCATCGCATAATGCTACAACCAAAAAGACAGGCATGATATATTGCAGTATCAATGGACTTCTTCTATGATCATTTCTTTTATTAATATTAAACAAGATGATGAGAAGAGATGTAAGAATTAGATATATACCTGTTATCATAATCTCTCTTATCCCTACGGTTTCGTTTTTAATAACACACATGTATATTGAATAAATAACATATATAATTAATGATATTATAATGCTCCTGTTCCTTATTTTTCCTATGTTTATAAAGCTCTTATATGAAATAAATAACACCATGAAACTGAACAAAAATGAATTACGGTACGGAAACCCGATCGGATATGAGAATCCATGCCATGCTACGTTCAGTATATCAACATAGAATCCGAGAATAAGGAATACGAGGATTAACGCCGACAGGATTTTTTCCTTCTTCGTTATAAATCGGCTTAAATAGAAAAGCATTAAAAAGAGTAGAGCTATGGTTCCACAATATATGAGAGGAAGTCCGTCGGAAACATTTCCGTGGAAGGCTGTGGAGTACATGCCTGAGAAGATCTCTGTTATATTAAAGTTCCCCTTTAAGGAAAGAGGTATATGTTTACGGCTGCTCTGTCCCCTAAGGGATATTACAGCGCAGAACAGGCTGACAGCCGAAATAAAAACACCGACTACAGATGTACCGATATAAATAAATAATGATCTGAGATGACCCTTTATATGCTTAACATCCCTAATTCCTTCGATATCATCGTTTTCGGTAAAATACAAATAAATAAAAAAACAGATTGAGAAGATACAGATCATATAACCTATATAGTAGCTTGAAAAAATCGACAGAGCCTGGGATATTATATAAAGGATGCTTACCCTCTCTGTCTTAACTATCCTGTATATGCCAAGCATAACAAGAGGAAGCATCATTATATTAAAGAAATACTGGACACAGTTAAAATACCCCATCAGATAGCCCATAAATGCATAAGCTGTAGAAAAGATAAGAGTTGTATACCGGCTTCCGTATATTTCCGTCAGAAAGATATTAAACATAAGTCCGATAAAGCCGATCATAACGATCATCATTATAAGAATGCCACCGGGAAGAAGATCGTTTGGAACAAAAAGAAGAAGCAAAAGAAACGGCGTATTGCAGTAATAAGCGGCAAGACCTGCCATATCCCCGCCGAAAGTCTTTGAAAAGCTATAAAAATATGTATCATCCGAGAAGAATATTTTCTTCATATAGCCGAAATAGTCGACAAACTGATATCTCATATCAGCCATAAGTATAGAGTATTTCCCGAATGGATAAAAACCGGATGCGATGCTTATAAATACCATAAGCACTACCGGAATAAGAAATGCAAATAAAGGACACAGTATCCTTCTTTTCCCGTATAAAAAGTCAAACATGATCTTCCCCTTGTATTTTTCTGTTATTTACTATTCTATACAATTACCATATATCGTGTATGCCGTAAAGTCTATTTTATAGTAACTGTTCAGAACTGGATCAAAGAAGAATTTGACATACCCCTTCCATAAACACTATAATTTGAATATCATTTTTAAATCCGAGGTTATAAATGAGCCTTATTTCTGTAAGCTTTTTCATTTTCATATGTATACTGCTGATCATCTATTATAAGGTAAAACCCGGGAATCAGTGGAAGGTTCTGCTTATCGGCAGCCTAGTCTTTTATGCATGGGTAAGACCTGTATACATAGTATTTATTCTTATTTCAATTATAAGTACTTTTTACCTTATGCGTAATCCCGTGAGATCACACTGGATCCTTACACTTATAATAAATCTTGGTATACTTATTGTATTCAGATACAGCATATATTTTGATGTTCATTCACTCATAGTTCCTTTGGGCATTTCCTTTTATACATTTATGACTCTTGGTTATGCTCACGATTGTATGGGGAAGAAAATAGAACCTGAAACAAATATCTTTCATTACGCACTGTTTATTTCATATTTTCCGCAGATAACACAGGGACCTATCGGTACTTATAAGGATATGAAGGATCAGCTCATTTCTCCTCATGAGTGCAATATCATCAATATTAAAGAAGGTGGTTACCGCTGTATAAAAGGACTGTTTAAGAAATTGGTCATTGCGGGAAGGCTTACCTATTATGTTGATACCGTATTTTCTTCACCAAATAATTATAACGGGCTTACCCTGATAATAGCAGTATTCTTCTATGCCATAGAGCTCTATGCCGATTTCTCGGGCTATATGGATATTGTCTGCGGAATTTCTAGAATGCTTGGGATCACTCTTACCGAGAACTTCAAACGTCCTTATTTCTCAAGGAATATTCAGGAATACTGGAGACGATGGCATATTTCACTTAATGAATGGTTTAAGGAACATCTTATGCTTCCTGCGGTTACCTCCGGATGGAACAGGAAGCTCTCAAAAATGCTTGGTAAACTGTTCCCTAAAGCAAAGAAGGGAACCCTCAGAACCGTATTTCCTCTTATCCTTGTGTGGATAATAACCGGTATATGGCATGGAGCCGAGGATGTATATATCGGCTGGGGTGTCTATTTTGCAATAATAATGCTCTTCTCAGTGTGTACAATGAATTATATGAAGAAGCTTCGTACAAAGATACACTGGAATGATGATAATATCTTCATCAGGATATTTCAGACCTTACGAACATTTATAATAGTCCTTTTCGGAGAAGTTATGTTCCGTGCCCACAGCCTGTCGGACGCTTTTTCAATATACAAAAAAATATTTACCACAACAAGAATCAGTGTTTCGGAAATCACATCCTCCCTGACCGCATTCGGAAACGGTAATCAGGCCTTGGCATCAGTGATCATTCTTACAGTGCTTATTTTGGGATTATTTATTGTTGAGCTTCTTAAGGAAAAAGATGAGAATTCATTTATGAGTCACAGATATATCTACGCGGCAGGAATGCTCATTGTTATGACACTGTTTGGAGTGGCTGGGCAGTCGAACTTCATGTATCAGGCATTTTAAATTATAGAATGAAAGTAAAAGTAGTATGTTATGAAAAAAACAGTTTTAACTCTTCTGTCAGCCGCTGTAATAATCCTTACGGCGGTAATACTTAAAAATGTATATTCCTGTGAGATTCCGATAGGAAACAGAGGTATCAGGGCTGCGATCAAAGAAGGAGACCTTGATATTCTCTTTATAGGATCTTCGACCTTCCGCTCCAATCTTGATATCCATGAGCTGGATAAGGCATATAACGGGCGGGACTTCATTATATCCTATGGTGGCAATCAATATACTGCCACATCCGTGCAATATGATGAAATTCGGAAACGTTCTTCTAATGATTACGGTCTTATGGTATTTGAACTGGATCCGCTTATGCTCACAGAAGAGGTCAAGCTGTCCGATTCCAGAGTAATCTGGGATCTGTCCTTTGCCGGGAAAAAAGCTCTATGGAATAAGCTTAAAACAGGAGGAATCACCAATAAATCCATAATGTTTGAATATTTCGTTACATCGGGAATGGATGATCTTATTACATATCCTCTTACGGAACCCTTCTATTCAACGAGATATTATAAGGGAGCAAAAACAGACGATACACCTTCCTCCGGCAAAGAATTTCTGGAAAATGAAGAATTTGATATAAGTGAATCGGTTCTCATAAAAGCCCAGGAGGAATCTGTTATTGAAATAATCGAAAAATGCAGGAGAGACAGTCAGGACTTTGTTTTTCTTGAATGTCCGCATTATTACAGACTTTCCGAAGACCCTGTTTATAAGGAATATCATAGATACTTTACTGATCTTATGGTAAAATATAACGTAGATTACATCCTTGCCGGAGATATTGACTTTGACGATCACAATCCGGATTATTATGAGGATATGAGCCATATGTCAGGCTTGGGAAGGAAAACCTATACAGAAGAACTTATCAAATATTTACTCAAAACAGGAAAGGAGACAAAATGAGCAATCCATACGCAGGTACACAGACAGAAAAGAATCTTCAGGCAGCTTTTGCCGGTGAATCACAGGCACGTAATAAATACACCTATTTTGCCTCTGTGGCCAAGAAGGAGGGCTATGAACAGATATCAGCCCTGTTCTTAAAAACAGCGGACAATGAGAAGGAGCATGCCAAAATGTGGTTTAAAGAGCTTAAGGGCATAGGAACCACGACCGAAAACCTTAAAGCTGCCGCAGATGGCGAGAATTATGAATGGACAGATATGTATGAAGGCTTTGCCAAAACAGCAGATGAAGAAGGTTTTCATGAGCTTGCAGAGAAATTCAGGGGTGTTGCGGCAATTGAAAAGCATCACGAAGAAAGATACCGTGCACTTCTTAACAACGTTGAAACAAAACAGGTATTTGAAAAGAGCGAGGTTAAGGTTTGGGAATGCAGAAACTGCGGCCATATCGTAGTCGGAACCAATGCACCGGATGTCTGTCCTGTATGTAACCACCCTCAAAGCTACTTCGAAATTTCCGCAGAGAATTATTGATCTATGGCATGATACACATGATCAAATATCGACAGGGGATGGAAGTAAAATCCATCCCCTGTTTTTATTCAGTCTTCAATATTCAGTTCTAACGGTGCATCTATTTCTTCACCGACATATTTACCGTTTTTCTTTCTCTGCTTTACACATTCCGTAAGCAGATACTCAATTTGCCCGTTAACAGAACGAAAATCATCCTCAGCCCATGCGGCCACGGCATCATATAATTTCGCTGACAGACGAAGCGGAACCTGTTTTTTTTCTGCCATTAATACAGACTTCCCGAATTTACAACAGGCTGTGCATCGTGGTTACCGCATAATACCACTAACAGATTGGAAACCATGGCTGCCTTTCTCTCTTCGTCGAGATTGACTATTTCCTTCTCATTAAGTCTTTCAAGCGCCATCTCCACCATTCCTACGGCTCCATCAACTATCATCTTACGTGCGTCTATGATTGCGGAAGCCTGTTGCCTCTGAAGCATTACAGATGCGATCTCAGGTGCATATGCAAGATATGTGATCCTGGCTTCTATTATCTCAAGTCCGGCATCCGTAACCTTACTCTGGATCTCATTCTTGATCCTTTCGGCAACTACCTCTGCAGAACCACGAAGAGATCCTTCATCAGCCTGTCCGTCTCCGGTAGTATCTACATCCGTAGCAACATCATAAGGGTAGATCCTTACAATATTCCTGAGAGCCGAATCACACTGAAGGGAAAGATATTCCTTATAATTATCAACATTAAACACTGCCTTTGCAGTATCTGTTACCTTCCATATAACTGCTATACCGATCTCTACCGGATTTCCGAGACAGTCATTTATCTTCTGTCTTCCGTTATTTAAGGTCATTGCTTTAAGGGATATTTTCTTACTGTATACATTTACGTTTCCCGTTGTACCTGTATTGATGGTAACCGTATCCGCCTTTGCAGCTGTTTCACCGCTCTGTGCAAGTCTTGTGCCTGCTGCCGGATTAACAGCTGTACAGAAAGGATTTACAAAATAAAAGCCGGGCTCCTTTATCGATCCCTTATAATTTCCAAACAGGGTAAGCACTAAAGCCTCCTGCGGCTTAAGAACCTTAAGACCTAAAAGCGGCACCCAACCGAATATAAAGATCATTATCCCGACAAAAACAAAGAATCCGCCGATACCACTGTACTCTGAAAGCACTCCGCCTACAATACACAGAAAAAATGCAAATACATAAGCAAGCAATACACCGATCAGAACTATCATTCCGTGTTTCTTTTCAGTATAAATTTTTTCTGACATAACATTATCCTCCTTAATCTGTATAAAATAAGCATACTCCGGAACGAAATATGCTTATATTTAATTGATATCATCATGATATCATATTTATTCTTTTTGTCAACATTAAATTTTTCTGGTATTTTCCTTAAGTACCCTTGCTTATACTCTTTCCATTTCTTCTATTTAAGACGCTGTATCATCTCATATATTGACTTTGCGCTGTTAAAGTTATCGGGAATAATCTCTGTTGCGGGAACAGCCACATCATACTCTTCATCTATTACACTGATAATATTGATTATATCAAAGGAACTTAATATCTTTCCGTCGATAAGATCGGTACAGTTTTCAAAATCAACATCGTCTCTTATATCCTTAAGTAATTCCATTAATTCTTCCATTTTCCACCTCTCTTTTTTATAAATACTTATTGTAAGTAATAAGATCAACCGGCTGTGACATTTATTTTCACAATGGTCAAGAATTTAATTTCCATGTCTTTACGGCATCTCTTACCTTAGATATTATACCATTACTGTGTATTAAAACAACAGGCATATCCCTGCTTAAGAAAAGATTGAGTCCCTCTGTTATTGAATATGCACCGATATTGCAAAACACAATTATATCACCGACTGACAGTATTCTTTCTTTATAGCTTCTTACGATAATGTCATTTGTAGTACATAAAGACCCGCATAAAGTCTGGGTTATATCTTGTTTATCCATGTTATTTAATTGTTGTACAGATGTGTTATTTAATATGTTTTCTATATTATTATCAAGTGTTATCATAACTGGTGTTTTCATTCCCATCATTTGACCGAGATAATTGATATGATTTATTCCTCCATCAAGTATACACCATCTGTTGTCGAAGGATTCCTTTACATCACATACCCTTGAAATATAATATCCGCAGCTGCTGGCTATAAAACGTCCCATCTCAACTGTAAGATTACCATATCCCGCCATTTTGTTAAGATCGGCGCTAAGCTCCTTTACAGGTCGAAGAGTATCTGTGAAATCCTCACCTTCAAAATATGGATATGCAAAACCGGGACCATATTCTATCCACTTAAGCGGCAGACCGTATTTAGTCCGAAGATCATTAATAATCTCAGTAAGCATTGCCAGCTCTTCACGCTGATGCTTAAGCTTAGTCCTCTGAGTTCCCGCAAAGTAATGAATCCCTTCTATATCTATAAGGGTATTATCTCTGTTAATATCAAGTATATGTTCAATATCATTAACGGACATGCCAAACTGGCTTTTTGATGAAAGTCTTAAGATAATTCCTACATTCCGGCCGAACTTTTTCGAAACCTGTTTTATAAGTTCATAATGTCTTATCGATTCAGCAGTTATGATACCGGCCCCATAGGTTATGGCATCCTCTATATCCTCTGCCTCCTTATGGACTCCCGAATAGATTATCATCCCGGGTTTAACATTATAAGATTTACATATCTGAAGCTCTCCGGGAGAACATACTTCAAGCATATCCACAATATCCGTAATCAGAGGTATAAGGAACGGATTGGCCTTTATAGAATAACACAGGCCGATCCTTTCATTTCCACTGTTAAGGATATTTCTTATCTTATTTACCCTGTCCTTTAATTCATCGGCATCAAACACAAAAACCGGTGTACCGAATTCTTCAGATACATTTTTAAATAAATCTGTTTTAATCATTTTTCCCTCATTATCATACAAACGTGTTATTTAATTTGCTGTTCAAGAATACCTCTGTCTATCTTTCCATTCTTATTAAGAGGAAAATCTTCAAGCTTTATAGTCTTTGACGGAAGCATGAACGGCGGAAGCTTTTCTTTAATGCACAAAGAAAGGTTTTCTTTATCAATATCTCCGGTGTAGAAGAGAATTATCTTCTTATGCTTACTGTCATATATGCTGCATGCTCTCGATACGCCGTCAACCGACATGGCAGAAACATCAATATCAGATAACTCTATCCTCTGTCCCATATGCTTTATCTGAAAATCCTTCCTCGATGTATAAAATAACATCCCTGTATCATCATATTTTCCAAGATCTCCCGTACGGTATATAGTTTCTGCAAACCTGTTATTTAATGGGTTCTGAACAAATACCTTTGAGGTTTTTTCAGGCTCTCTGTAATATCCAAGAGCAAGACAGGAACCGCTTACGCATATCTCTCCTTCTATTCCGTGTGTTATTATTTCCTTATCTTCGTCATCAAGCAGAAATACTTTTTCATTTCTGAAAGGAATTCCAATGGGAATTATTTCATCTTTTTCATATTCTCTGTCAATTATATGATACGTACAGTTACAGGTTATCTCTGTAGGACCATACAGATTGACATACATGGCATCCGGAAGATATTTTTTCCACTTATTCAGCTGTTTAACAGGCATAAGCTCACCTGAAAACATGACTTTCTTTATGGTTTCCGGCGTCTTATACTCAAGTCCGTTCATTATCGAGACAAAACACATTGCCGATACTGCCCAGATAAGCACCGTAACCCTGTTATCATACAGATAATCCATTAAAACGGAAGGGTTTGAGAAATACTCTCTTGGAATTAGTGCCACTCTGGCTCCAGTTTTAAGTCCGCTGTAAATATCTTTAACCGAAACATCGAAATCAAACGGTGCCTGATTGGCCAATACATCTTCATCTGTAATAGTAAATACGGATGTAAATTCATTAATGAATTCTATAACCGAAGCATGCCCTACCACAACTCCTTTTGGCACTCCGGTGCTTCCGCTTGTAAAATTCACATAAAGCGGCATCTTATCATAAAAATCCTTACGTATTCCGGCTAAGAATTCTTCATCAGCCTTCTTATTTTTTGCTTCCTTTAACAGATCTTCTATTAAAACTATACCTTTTCTATTCTTATCCGATAAAGATAGATCGTTAAGTATACTGTAATTAATTTCATCTGTTATAATAAATTCCGGATCAAGTACCGATATAATGCTCTCAGCCCTGTTTTTTGTCTGTCTTATATCAATAAAACTGTAGAAATCTCCCAGATACATTCCCGCAAACATCACTATCAGTGCATCTACGCTTTTTTCCATATAAAAAGTCATGGCTGATTCAGGCTTTAAACAATCTCTTCCTTTAATATACGCAAGTTGAGTTGCTGTTTTCTTAGCCATATCAAGCAGATCTTTAAAGGATATTTCTTTATATGGATCCGAATAAGCTGTCTTATCACCATATACTTCTGCCGATTTTTCCAGCATTTCAATTATATTTATCATATCCCTAATCCTTTATACACAATATAAAAAAGCTTCACCGGATACCCTTAAGTAACCTGATGAAGCTCTTTACGGAGAAAGAGGGATTTGAACCCTCGCGCCGGTTTCCCGACCTACACCCTTAGCAGGGGCGCCTCTTCAGCCTCTTGAGTATTTCTCCTTAACGCTGAACCAACAAAACACATTATACAAGAACCTTGAGTCTTTGTCAATTATACCGCATCATTGAATTAAATTCGGATAATCCGTATACCGACCACCTTTATATAATATCAATATATTACTTCTGCGATCACGCCTCCACAGATAACACAGCCGTCACTGTCATAAAAAACGGCTGACTGTCCTGGAGATGCACCTTTTACAGGCTCTTCAAACATTACCTTTATATTGTCATTATCAATCCTAAATATCTTTGCCGCCTGCTCCCTGTGATGATAACGTACCTTTACTTTACAGGATAATTCTTCTCCCATATCCAATCCGCTCATTCCCATAAAAACAATATCGTTAAGAATCAGCTCCTTACTGTATATTGAATCCTCTTTACCTATAACTATATCATTGGTATCCGTAAGGATTTTCTTTACATAAGCCGGATATCCAAGAGGCATGCCCAGTCCCTTTCTCTGCCCTACCGTATAATGGATAATACCTCTGTGTTTTCCAAGAACATTTCCGTCCTCATCAACAAAAAGTCCTTCACCCGGAATCTTTGCTTTTGCATTTTTTTCAACAAAATCCGAATAACTTCCATCAGTAACAAAGCATATTTCCTGTGAATCTTCTTTAGCGGCAACTGGAAGTCCTCCCTTAACCGCTATACTCCTTACTTCCTCTTTTGTATACTTTCCAAGAGGCATCATGGTTTTAGCCAGCTGTTCCTGAGTAAGTCTGTAGAGCATATATGTCTGATCTTTTTTATCATGAACTGCTTTTTTTACCGTATATCTTCCGTTATCAAGCCTGACTATCGAAGCATAATGTCCTGTGGCTACATGATCGGCTCCCATTACATTTGCTGTATAAAGCATTTTTTCCCATTTAACATATCTGTTACACAATATACACGGATTAGGAGTCCTTCCTCTTAAGTATTCATCAACAAACGGCTCTGTAACCTCTCTGTTGAACTCTGAAATACAGTTAAATGTATGATAAGGAATACCTATTTTTTCACAAACACGTCTTGCATCATCAATCTCGCAGCATCTGCTGTCTTCCCCATTATCCGAAATCCATGTCCTTAAAGTCACTCCGATAACATCATATCCTTCATTTTTTAACAGATATGCCGTAACAGCGCTGTCCACTCCTCCCGACATTCCTACAATAACCTTTGACATTAATTGCTTATACCTCTTTCAGTAATTCTGTTAATATTTTGTCCACAGATAATTTAATCAGCTGTATTTATCTCATACAGATCATTTCCGTTACTGTCTATCACAACTATCACCGGAAAATCTTCAACATACAGTCTTCTTATTGCTTCCGTACCAAGATCATCATAAGCTATCACTTCCGATTCCCTGATACTTTTAGACAGAATTGCACCGGCTCCGCCAACGGCCGCAAAATACACTGCTTTGTTCTTTATCATTGAATCCTTAACGTCTTTACGTCTTTTACCCTTTCCTATCATTCCCTTAAGGCCTATATCAAGCAGGGAAGGAGTATATTTATCCATTCTTGTGGCTGTAGTAGGTCCGGCAGAACCTATCGGACGTCCTTCTCTTGCAGGAGACGGTCCCATATAATAAATAATATTATTTCTTACATCAAACGGAAGCTCCTCTTTTCTTAAAAGCGCTTCATACATCCTCTTATGAGCCGCATCCCTCGCAGTATATATCGTTCCGGTAATATATACATAATCACCGATCTTAAGTTCTTCTACTGTTTTATCATCCAAAGGAGCTGTTATATGTTTTTCCATATTCGTGCCTTTCATTATCTGTAACAAATCAGAACTGCAAATAAAATTTTAATCTCTTTTAAATTATGTTATTTATTAGACCAAGTACCACACCAATAAGCGCACCCAGGCTTACTATTGTATTAAGCTCTTTTTTCATAACCGACAATATAAGTCTTTCCAACTCATCTACCGGCATTCCGTTTATTTTATTTTCTATAACCCCGGCTATATCAATATGGGACATACACCTGTCTATATTATCACTTACAAGCTTGCGGTATCCTTCCGTAACGGATATCTTTACAGAATCTGTCTCATTACCTGCCTGATTTAAAAGGGCTTCAACCGAATTACTGTCTATTGAATCAAGCTTTCCTTTTACTATCGGTTTAACATATTCAATACCGTTTTTATCAACAGCCTCCTGAATTCCGTCGGCAATAGACATAGCAGCAGAGGATATCATTTCATCCGATATAAGACGTCCTATTGTTTTACTGTGTATCTTTTCTTTCAGAAATTCTGTACCGAATCCATCCATGATCGATTTGACATCCACAGAATCAACTATTTCCTGACATAATGCAATACAGACAGCATCTTTCTTTTTTCTGTATTCTTCATCATTAATCCCGGTAAGTATGCATATTTCCTCTTTTATTTGTACATTAAGATGTCTCATTACCGCATCGGTTACATGTTCCTCAACCTCTGAAGATAACAACATTGCTTCTATATCGCTTTTAGTAAGAAGTGAATCGGAAACAGCGTGGCCCACTGCACCTGCAAGCCTTTTCTGTCCTTTCGGTATGGCTCCCGGAGTAAACGGAAGAACATGACCGAAGAGTTTTATTTCATTACGTGGATAGAAAAGCATCTTAACAGCTATAAGATTGGTAAAATAGCCTATAATTGCGCCTATTAAAGGACCTGATATATATTTTATTATTTCCATATCAAATAATCCTCATGGAATGCCTGTTTACATGACAGCATATATTTACCGCTACCGGAAGTCCCGCAATATGTGTTGCATATGTTTCTATATTAACCGCAAAGGCTGTAGTAGAGCCTCCAAGCCCTCCGGGACCGATCCCAAGGTCATTTATTTTTATAAGCATTTCTTTTTCGAGCTCTGCAACGTATTCTATATCAGAATGCATATTTACACGGCGAAGAAGTGCTTTTTTTGCAAGCAGTGCACATTTTTCAAAAGTTCCGCCTATACCGACTCCCACTACCATCGGAGGACAAGCATTTGGACCCGCTTCTTTTACAGTATTTATTATGGCATCCTTAACTCCTTCAATACCGTCAGCAGGCTTAAGCATATAAATCTTACTCATATTTTCACTTCCAAAACCTTTCGGAGCTATCGTAATCTTTACATTATCACCGGATACTATATTATAATGGATTACCGCCGGAGTATTATCCTCTGTGTTTTTTCTTATAATGGGATCCGATACAACCGATTTACGAAGATAACCTTCAATATAACCCTGTCTTACCCCTTTGTTAACGGCATCCTCCAATAATCCTCCGGTAAAATGAACTTCCTGCCCTATATCCATAAAAACAACCGCCATACCCGTATCCTGGCATATAGGTATCATATCATTTCCGGCAATATCTAGATTTTCTTCAAGCTGACACAGTATCTGCTTACCAAGAGGAGAAGTTTCATTCTTTTCTGAACTGTATAAAGCTTCCTTCATATCATCTGTAAGAAAATGAGTTGCTTCTATACACATTTCTTTTATATTCTGAGTTATTTCATTTACATTAATATCTCTCATCTTTTTTCCTTTTTTTATATTAAAAAATAAGCAAAGGGGCAAATTAAAACAATTTACCCCTTAAAATTTAATAGTTATACACATATGAGTTGATTATTCATCATCTTCACCGGTTTCTTCTTCAATATCATCAATATCTTCTTCATCCTTTAAATCTCCGGGAAGTTCAACCTCTTCATGGACTATAACCACAGGAGATGATACATTATCTTTACTGTCTTCATCAACTATATCCTGTATATCATCATCATCTGTTTCATTTACCCCGTCGGAAACCTTCTCTCTTACCTTGGCAATCTTGGCAACCTTAACATGATCATTGAGATTAATAAGCTTTACTCCGGATGTATTACGTCCAAGCATTGAAACATCATGCATCGGAATCTGGATTATCGTACCTTCTGTAGTTATCATCATAATCTCATGATTATCATTTACAGCTTTAACGCCCACAACATACCCTGTTTTATCAAGTATCTTGTAACACTTAATTCCTTTTCCTCCACGATGCTGTACAGTAAATTCATCAATACTTGTACGTTTGCCGTATCCTTTCTCGGATGCAATAAGAAGAGCCTCGCCCTGATGATCAAGCTGCATTCCGACTATCTCATCATCATCACTTAGATTCATACCTCTTACACCCATGGATGAACGCCCGGTACATCTTACATCCGTTTCCTTAAATCTTATACAGATACCGTTCTTTGTAACAAGGAAGATATGAGTATCCTTATCTGTTGATTTAACCTCTATAAGCTCATCATCATCCTTAAGATTTATTGCTATAAGACCATTCTTACGAATATTTACATATTCCATTATGTTAGTCTTCTTTACAATACCCTTCTTTGTTACCATGAACAGGTTTCTGTTTTCATCATATTCTTTTATAGGTATTATCGCACTTATCTTTTCTCCGGGTGTTAACTGGAGAAGGTTTATTATGGCAATTCCTCTTGAGGTACGTCCGGCTTCTGGAATCTCATAGGCCTTAAGTCTGTATACACGTCCCTTATCCGTAAAGAACATTATATAGTTATGGCTCATGGTCATAAGAAGATCTTCTATATAATCATCTTCTATAGTGGCCATACCCTTTATACCCTTACCACCGCGATGCTGTGATTTGAAATTATCTACAGTCATTCTCTTGATATAACCAAGAGATGTCATCGCAATCACCGTATTTTCCTTGGGAACAAGGTCTTCCATTGTAATATCGAATTCATCGAAACCTATCTTGGTTCGTCTTTCATCATTATATTTATCAGATATTACAAGTATTTCTTTCCTTATAACACCAAGGAGCAGTTTTTCATCCGCAAGGATTGCCTTATATTCTGCAATTTTTTTCTGTAACTCGGCATATTCCTCTTCAAGCTTCTCTCTTTCCAGGCCTGTAAGAGCACGAAGTCTCATATCTACAATAGCCTGAGCCTGGGCATCTGTCAGTCCGAATCTTTCTATTAACTGAGTTTTGGCTTCCGCTACGGTTTTGGAACCTCTTATTATTTTTATAACCTCATCTATATTATCTAAGGCTATAAGCAGGCCTTCTAATATATGAGCTCTTTCCTCAGCTTTATTAAGGTCGAATTTAGTCCTTCTGGTTACAACCTCCTCCTGATGCTTAAGATATTGGCCAAGTATCTGTACAAGACTCATTACCTTAGGCTCATTATTAACAAGAGCAAGCATGATAACTCCGAATGTATCCTGCAGCTGAGTATGCTTATATAACTGATTAAGAATTATATTGGCATTAACATCCCTTCTTAATTCAATTACTACACGCATACCTTCTCTGTCAGATTCATCACGAAGGTCTGTAATTCCGTCTATTTTCTTTTCCTTAACAAGCTCTGCTATTTTCTCTATAAGTTTGGCTTTATTAACAAGATAAGGAAGTTCACTTATTATTATGCGTGACTTACCGTTAGGCATAGTCTCAATATCGGTAACACCGCGTACTCTTATCTTTCCACGTCCCGTTCTGTATGATTCTTCTATTCCTCTGGTTCCAAGAATCACCCCTCCAGTAGGAAAATCGGGTCCCTTTACTATCGGAAGTAGTTCATCTATATCCGTATCCCTGTCTTCTTCTATTTTATTATCGATCATCTTAACAACAGCGGATATGATCTCACCAAGGTTATGAGGCGGGATATTTGTTGCCATACCTACTGCTATACCTGTTGTACCGTTTACAAGCAGATTGGGAAAACGGCTTGGAAGTACTGTAGGTTCTTTTTCGGTTTCATCGAAATTGGGGATAAAATCAACAGTATCCTTATTTATGTCAGCAAGCATTTCCATTGATATTTTTGAAAGTCTTGCTTCCGTATATCGCATTGCAGCGGCTCCGTCACCGTCTACAGATCCGAAATTACCGTGACCGTCTACAAGAACACATCTCATAGACCAGTCCTGAGCCATATTTACAAGAGAACCATATATTGAACTGTCTCCATGAGGGTGATATTTACCCATTGTATCACCAACGATACGTGCACATTTTCTGTGCGGTTTATCGGGATAATTACCAAGCTCGGACATTGCATACAGAATACGCCTTTGTACAGGCTTCATTCCATCTCTTACATCTGGAAGAGCTCTGGCTGCAATTACGCTCATTGCATAATCTATATAAGAGCTTTCCATTGTTTTTTTAAGATCGACCTCATGAATATTGTCGAAAATCTTGTCGTCCATTTTTTCTCCTCATTTGTAACTATATATCCAGATTTTTTACAAATTTCGCATTTTCTTCTATAAATTCACGGCGGGGTTCTACCTTATCACCCATAAGAGTTGTAAAGGTAAGATCAAGTTCTGATACAGATTCTTCATCCATATTTACACGAAGAAGTGTACGACTCTTAGGATCCATGGTTGTTTCCCACAGCTGTTCTGCATCCATTTCACCCAATCCCTTATATCGCTGTATTTTATTATTGCTGTCCCTGCCTACTTCCACCAGAAGCTTATTAAGCTCATCATCACTGTAGCAATACCATATCTTTTTATTCTTCTCAAGCTTATAAAGAGGTGGCTGAGCAAGATAAACATGACCCTCCTTTATAAGATCAGGCATAAATCTGTATATAAATGTAAGCATTAAAGTAGCTATATGAGCACCGTCAACGTCGGCATCTGTCATTATTATTATCTTATCGTAACGAAGCTTGCTTATATCAAAATCGTCATGGATTCCCGTTCCGAAAGCGGTTATCATTGCTTTAATCTCAGCATTGCCGTATATTTTGTCAAGACGGGCCTTTTCAACATTAAGAATCTTACCTCTAAGAGGAAGTATAGCCTGGGTTGCCCTGCTTCTGGCAGTTTTTGCCGAACCTCCCGCAGAATCTCCCTCAACTATAAATATCTCGCAGTTTTTAGGATCCTTATCCGAACAGTCGGCAAGCTTACCCGGTAATGCCATTCCCTCAAGCGCTGTTTTCCTTCTTGTAAGATCACGGGCCTTTCTTGCTGCTTCCCTTGCACGCTGTGCAAGTATGGATTTTTCGCATATCTGTTTTGCTATAGATGGATTCTGTTCAAGATAATATGTCAATTGTTCGCTTACTATTGAATCCACTGCTCCACGTGCTTCGGAATTACCAAGTTTTTGTTTTGTCTGACCTTCAAACTGTGGTTCCTCTATTTTTATTGAAACAATGGCAGTAAGACCTTCTCTTATATCATCACCTGAAAGATTGGGTTCTGAATCCTTAAGAAGTTTTGCATTTCTTGCATAATCATTAAAGGTTTTTGTAATTGCATTTCTGTAACCGGTAAGATGAGTACCTCCCTCGGGAGTGGTTATATTATTAACAAAACTGAATACACTTTCATTATAGGAATCGTTATGCTGCATTGCTACTTCAACATATACATTATCCTTCTTACCTTCAAAATAAAGCACATCCTCATATAAAGGAGTCTTACTCTTATTAAGATAAGTAACGAATTCCTTTATTCCTCCTTCGTAATGAAACTGTTTTTCAACAGGCTCCTCGGGACGCTCATCTCTTAATATTATCTTTAAATTTTTTGTAAGAAATGCCATTTCCCTAAGACGCTGTTTTAGTGTATCAAAATCAAAAACAGTTTCTTCAAATATTGTATCATCCGGCATAAATACTACTTTTGTTCCGGTTTTTTCAGCTTCGCAGTCTTCAACTATTTTTAAAGGATATATAACCTTTCCTCTTTCATAACGCTGTTTATATACATGACCTTCGTTATAAATAAATACTTCGAGCCAGTTGGAAAGAGCATTTACAACAGAAGCTCCTACTCCGTGTAATCCTCCCGATACCTTATATCCGCCTCCTCCGAACTTTCCTCCTGCATGAAGTACCGTGAAAACAACTTCAACCGCCGGTATACCCGCTTTTGAATTGATACCTACAGGAATTCCTCGTCCATTATCAACAACAGTTATTGAATTATCCTTATTTATGGTTACAATTATGGTGTCACAGAATCCGGCAAGAGCTTCATCAACCGAATTGTCTACTATTTCATAAACAAGATGATGAAGTCCTCTTACAGATGTTGAACCTATATACATTCCGGGTCTTTTTCTTACCGCTTCAAGACCTTCAAGTATCTGTATCTGGTCGGCACCGTATTCATTGTTCATTGCTTCTGACATAATAATCAATTCTCCCTTTTAACTGTACCATCTGTTATTTTAAATATTTTATTTATTTCTATCCTGCTGTTTATAAACTCATCAAGTCCTGTACATGTTACTATAGTTTGTATATCCTTAATACTGTTAAGCAGATAATTTTGTCTGTTTGAATCAAGCTCTGAAAGAACATCATCAAGAAGTAATATGGGTGTACTGCAGGCAATTTTCTCAACAAGCTTTATTTCTCCCAGTTTTAATGACAATGCAGCAGTTCTCTGTTGTCCCTGTGATCCATATTTTTTTATATCTATATTATTTATGTTAAATATGAAATCATCTCTGTGAGGTCCCACTGAAGTTAACTTATATCTTATATCACTCTCTCTGTGTTTTTTAAGCTTATCTTCATATCCCTCAATTTCTATATTTGGATCATATATTATTTTAAGATTTTCACTGCTTCCGGATATATTTTTATGAATATCAAAAATTATTTCATTTAACTGATCCGTAAAAAGCTTACGTCTCTCTATAATTTTATTTCCTATACTTATAAGTTGTGCATCCCAAACATCAAGCGTATCCCTTAACTCGGGATGTATTATTATATCCTTTAAAAGATTATTTCTCTGATTTACTATTTTATTGTAATTTGTAAGATTATAAAGATATACCTTATCAAGCTGACACAATTCGGCATCTACAAATCTTCTTCTTTCTGATGGTCCGTTTTTTATTATCGAAAGATCTTCAGGAGAAAAAATTATTATATTTGCAATTCCCAAAAGTTCTGCCGCTTTTTTAAGCTTTACTCCATTTATTGCTATTCCTTTGGATTTATCATTTCTCAAATGCATATCTATCTGATAATCAACATAACTTTTATCAAATAATGCACGTATGTGAGATTCTGAACATCCAAATCTTATTATTTCCTTATCTTTATTACCTCTGTGAGACTTAGTTGTACTGAATAAATATATGGCTTCAAGAATATTTGTTTTTCCCTGGGCATTATCACCGTATAAAATATTTATTCCCTTATCAAATTTTATATTTAGTTTTTCATAATTCCTGTAATTATCTAGTTCCAGATATTTTATAATCATATTCTTCTCCGTATCATATATTAATTACTTTTATACTATTACCCTTATATTCAACTACATCTCCCGGTACAACTTTTTTTCCTCTCTGAATTTCGGTTTTACCGTTAAGCTTAACATTACCGTTAACTATCTCAAGCTTTGCTTCAAGTCCTGATCCAACCAGTCCGGCCAGTTTAATAAGCTGCCCAAGCTTTATATAATCATCCTTAATTTTTATTTCTATCATTTATATCACCTTGTATTAACAGGAAGAAGCAAATAAATATAACTTTCCTTTTCATCTCTTATAAAACATGGAGCCTTGGCATTTACTATATAAAAATCTACTTTTTCCTCATCAATTACCTTTAATGCATCAAGTACAAGTCTGGGATTGAATCCCATTCTTACATCTTTTCCCTTTTTTTCAACATATATATCCTCATCCATTGAACCAAGTGAAGATTTTATACTTAACGAAATATTATTATCGGTTACATCAAAGGTAAGAGGTTTTTTATCTCCTTCTTTCACCATAAGCATTGACCTGTCAACACTTTCAGTTATTTCTTTTTTATTGACTGTAAACCTGGTATCATAATCACTTATAAGCATCTGGTCTATATTAAAATATTTTCCCTCAAGTAATCTTGAAACTACCATAGTATCTTCAAATTCAAAAATTATATGATTTTTAGTAAAGAATATATATATATCTTTATCTGTATCTCCTGATATTATCTTGCTTATCTCATTAAGTGTTTTACCGGGAACAATTACCCTTTTTTCTTCATAATCATTTCTTAATTCTATATTTCTTATTGAAAGCCTGTGTCCGTCAAGAGCAGCTACTCTTAATTTATTTCCTTTTATTTCAAATAACTCACCGGTCATCATTTTATTAGGTTCTGTATCCGGAGCTATTGAAAATATTGTCTGTCTTACAATTTCTTTTAACGTAAACTGAGACAAAACAAGCGGATTATCCTTATCAAGCCTTGGAAGATATGAAAATTCATCAGAAGGCTTACCGGTTATGTTCATCTTTGTTTTTTCGCAAACAATCGTTGAAGAAAAATTATCATCCGTAAATATGCTTACTTCACTGTCGGGAAGTTTTCTTACAATATCCTGTAGCATCTTTGCATCAAGACATATACTTCCCTCTTCAATAATATTTCCTTCTATAAATGTTTCTATACCAAGCTCTGTATCATTTGCAGTAAGCTTTATTTTTCCTTCCTTTGCTTCTACAAGAATACATTCAAGAATTGTCATTGTTGTCTTGCTTGGTACTGCTTTATATACAATCTGCACACCGTTTAACAGATCTGTTTTTAAACAACTTATCTTCATATAATCTTCCTTCCTTTTATTAAATA
>JAILKH010000042.1 GCA_024693925.1 Lachnospiraceae bacterium
ATCTTTAATTGCATATTCTACTCCCGTGTTGCATCAAGTTTTTTGTTGATTATCGTAGCATATATGAGCAGAATCACAATAGAAAAAAACAAATATATCATTTCAAACTGCTCTACACTTAACGGTAATCTTTCGATCACTTCTTCGTTTGTTCTTTCAAATACGGAAAGTGAATTATTAAGAGAATGAAATACAATACAAGGAAAAAGGCTCTTTCCCTTATAGAAAATAACGACAAGGGTAAATCCAACGGCAATTGCAAACATGATCTGACAAAGAGTTGCAACAATTGGCTTACCGTTAAACAAATTAACTATATGTCCAATCCCAAATGTCAACGATGAAATTATTATAGCTTCTTTAACATTGGTTTTTGAAATTCCCGTAAAAAGAAAACCTCTGAAAATGATTTCCTCAAGAAAACCCACGCATACCATGCTTATGACAAAGAATACGGTTTCTACCGGACTGTATTGAAGCTCGATTCCAAAGATCAATCCAAAACATGCGATAAAAATAAGTGGAATAAAGAACCAAACCTTTGCGATATTATATGTCGGGAACACTAATCCATATTTTTTCGAATAGCCATGTTTTATGATCCATACTGTCGTTACAAGGGACATTATACTATGAAAAATTGCCGGAATTAGTTTCTGTACACCTATGATTGTAGTTATATTCTCAGAAATCACTGTACCCATCACATATATCACGATCATGATGACAGCAAATGTAACTTCATTTTTCTTGTATATTTTATTCATCTTACGGCCTCCCGATTCAAATGTATTTATAGAGAAAAAACACATCTCTTAACCTACATCAGGATAATATCCTTCACTGATTCGTGAATCAATAAAACAGACCGTAAAATGCATTTTCTTATTGTAAGATGCACTAAAACTATTCCAAAGGTGTTAAGTAAAATTATGATTTTTCGTTCTAATGCCTTATCATTCTTTTGTAAGATTATCTTCAATTCATAGGCCAAGTAAAAAAGTAGAAAAATGATCTAAAGGGAAGGAAAACATACACATTTGACAGAAAACCTTCACACACTAACAATTCCCAACATAAAAGCATAAAAGCCGTGTTTGGACATAATTCTATTTTTCGAAAAAAAACCGGTTAAGATATATGAACCGCAGTCTTGCAGTATCGCAGTCTTGCTTCTTAAATGTTCTAACCTTGGTTACAGATCAAATATACTCATTTGCTCATATTTATCCGGTAACTCATTCATAAATTTAAAGCATTCGTCCGGTTTACTCATTATCTCATTTTTATGGCAGATCTCATAAAAAATTTCCTTAAGTTCCTTTGCATTCGGACTTGTAAGTTCGTAAGAATTCCCATATCTTTTGATGTAGCGCTCCTTAAGACCGGGAAAATATTTATCGAGGGCAGCAAAGTAATATTCCCTGTCACCTTCTCTGAGTGTCAGTCCCATTCCAAAGTTGATGATACCTTTTACCCCCACCCCTACGCATTCATTTAAAATTTCTGTGATATTCTCTTTTGTATCATTGATAAAGGGTAAAATCGGAGTAAGCCATACAACAGTCGGTATTCCCCTCTTCTGCATTTCGCCAAGTACTTCGATACGTCGTTTGGTATTACATACATTAGGCTCAATGATTTTGCATAGATCATCATCATATGTTGTAAGAGTCATCTGAACCACGCATTTAGCCTTTTTATTAATTTCCTCAAGAATATCCATGTCTCTAAGAATACGGTCTGATTTGGTTTGAACACAGGCCCCGAAGTCATACCGTAAAATGATCTCAAGACATCTTCTTGTCAGCCTTAAATTCTCTTCACAGTGCATATATGGGTCGGACATGGATCCGGTTCCAATCATACACTTCTTTCTTTTGGACCTTAATGCCATTTCCAAAAGATCAGGCGCATTTTCCTTCACTTCTATATCTTCAAAGGAATGTGTAAAATGATAACAACTGCTTCGGCTGTCGCAATAGATACACCCATGGCTGCATCCGCGATATATATTCATTCCCACAAAACCCGAATTATTTGTCAGTATTCCTTTTGCGTTAACAAAATGCATTTTATCTCCCTTTTCATTCATGTCCCACTCGCGGAAAAATGCGGTGCATTCTCTATAAAGTCAGCAGCACCTTTTACTCCCGGACAATTTCTGAAATCATTGCAGCATTCCTGTGCTGCATCTTTATAAGAAGCCGTATTCAGGATTTCCCATATCGTGTTCTTGATCCCTGCGATCGAATCATCCGCAAGATCAATTCCCGCTCCGATTACAGCTACCTTTTTCACCTATTTGTCCTCACTTTTCTCAGAAAAAGCCATATTGAATAATCCGGTAAAAGCTCCCTTAGGCGGAATTGCAATGCCTTGTTTTTCATCACCGAGCAAAAGCAATGTATCACCCGGCTTTATTCCAAATATTTCCCGTGCCTGTTTGGGAATGACTATCTGACCTTTTTCTCCGACCGTTACCGTCCATACGTATTTTCCCTCCGGTGCATTCATTTTCTAAGTCTTTTCCGTATAATAAGTATGATTTGTTATACTAATAATACTTATCATAAAATCTCTTTGTCAAACTGATTCAGCAAAAAAGAACCGGTCTCCCGGTTCTTCTTATTGTTACTCTTTTACTGCTTTATCTTCCGTATCGGATACTTGTAAATATATCCCCGCACAAAAGGTTCATGAGTTTAAAATAGTCATAAACTCCTCACCCGTTATGGTTTCTTTATCATATAAATATTTAGCAAGTTCATCCAGTTTTTCCCTGTTTTCCATAAGTATGGATGCAGCCTTTTCGTGCTGTCTCTTTACGATCTCAACCACTTCGGAATCAATCTTTGTCTGTGTCTCTTCGGAACAATCAAGTGAAGCATCTCCTCCAAGGTATTTATTCTGTACATTTTCCATTGCTACCATGTCAAAGTCCCTGCTCATTCCATATCGTGTAACCATACTTCTTGCCAATTTGGTTGCTCTCTCTATATCATTTAATGCCCCTGTTGATATTTCGCTGAATACTATCTCTTCAGCTGCCCTTCCACCGGTTAATGTGGCGATCTGATTTTCCAATTCGGTTTTGGTCATAAGATAATGATTGTCCTGCTCAACCTGCATTGTATATCCAAGTGCTCCCGATGTTCTCGGTATGATCGTAATTTTCTGCACCGGAGCGCTGTTTGTCTGTTTGGCGGCAACAAGAGCATGTCCTATCTCATGATAAGCCACTGTTCTTTTTTCCTTTTCCGTAAGAATCGCATTCTTTTTCTGATAACCGGCTATGACAACCTCGATGCTCTCCTCAAGATCCGTCTGGGTAGCATATGCTCTTCCCTCCCGTACGGCTTTTAAAGCCGCTTCATTTACAATATTTGCAAGCTCTGCTCCTGATGCTCCCGAAGCCATTCGCGCTATCTGTGTAAAGTCAATATCTCCGCTTATTTTGATTTTCTTGGCATGTACCCGCAGTATCTCTTCCCTGCCCTTAAGATCGGGAAGTTCTACCGGGACTCTTCTGTCAAATCTTCCGGGGCGTGTAAGTGCGGGATCAAGTGACTCCGGCCTGTTTGTAGCAGCCAGTATTATAACTCCGTTATTTCCTTCAAACCCGTCCATCTCTGTAAGGAGCTGATTAAGTGTCTGCTCCCTTTCATCATTTCCACCTATATTTCCGTCACGTTTTTTTCCGATAGCGTCAATCTCATCAATAAAGACTATACAGGGTGCTTTTTCTTTTGCCTGTTTAAAAAGATCTCTTACCTTTGATGCTCCCATTCCAACGAACATTTCAACAAATTCCGAGCCCGACATTGAAAAGAAAGGAACATTAGCTTCTCCCGCTACAGCCTTGGCAAGCATGGTTTTTCCGGTTCCGGGAGGTCCTACCAGAAGTATACCCTTGGGCATCGAAGCTCCTATATCTTTGTATTTATCGGGATCATGAAGATAATCAACTATTTCGGTCAGATTATCTTTTGCCTCATCTTCACCGGCAACATCAGAAAAATGTATTCCTTCACTTGACTTTACATACACTCGTGCATTTGATTTGCCCATTCCGAACATCATTGAATTGGCTCCACCGGCTTTATCCATCATCTTCTTGGATAACATACTTCCTAAAAGATAAAATATAGCAATGGGAAGGATCCAGCTAAACAATAAACTGAGTATCGGAGAACTTTCCCGGCTTATCTCACTCGTAAATTTAGCTCCCGATCTGTGAAGCCTTTCCACGAGATTAGGATCATTTATTACGCCTGTCTTATAAATTGCCTTTTCTTCCTTATCGGTAAACAGTATCTGATTCGATTGTATCTGTACACTTCCGATATCTCCTTCTTCCGACATTGTCATGAAAGTACCATAATCAACCTCTTTAATCGCCCTCTCTGTTATAGCCGGTAATATCATAAGGTTAAATAGCATGAGAAATATCAATACAATTCCATAATAAAATATAAGTGGTTTTTTAGGTTTGTTTATTTCATTCATTCTGTCTTTCATACCCTTTCTTTATTGGACCACGGGGACGGGGTTTGTGGTTCATTTTATGTTAAAAATAAAACTCATGATATAATCTACAATTTCTTCCGGGGGTTCTTTGTTACCATCATCGAACCAGTGAATAATGACACTGTTTATTGCACCAAACCTGGCTGTAGTGCTGTATTTTTCGTTTATATCTTGAAAATGCATTGTCTTTGCTATACCACCGGCAATGTTTGTGATCTTGTACAGGATAAGAGAAGCATTGGTCGTCTTACTCTCCTTAATCTTTTGATAATTGTCCTCCATAAAATAAATATATCTGAATAAAAATGCCCTCCATTGTCTTTCGTTATCGGAAGTGATAACAGGAATTACATTATCTCTAAGATCCGCAGCAATTCTATTTTGAATATATTCCAAAACATCATTTGTTGATGAAAAATTGCGATAAAAGGAAGCTCTTGCCACTCCGGCTTTTTTTACCACATCGGAAACAGTAATATCAGTAACAATTTTATCTGCCAACAATTCTTTAAAAGCTTCCGCTATTTCTTCTTTAACCGGATGCCTTCGTTCGGCCATGATATATTTCCTCCTTTATATCATCGATAATTTTATATATTAACATTATATATGCATATGTATTACCATACATATTGATACACTGTGTCTCATATATATATGAATTGTATCATAATTTTCTTTAATGTCAATATATTCAAAACATACAATACCGAGTTATTTTTCATAAATATGATCAAGAATCTCACAAGGATAAGCTGCATGGTCAAAATCATCCAATATCGGACACGGAATATGAGGTTCAAATGCCCTTTCATGAAACCAGGTACATTGAACCGGATGCATACCCGCTTCTAATGCCGCATATAATTCCTTCGATCCGCCATCTCCTACATAAAGACACTCTCCGGGTTTAACACCCAACCTCCCGATCATCCTTCTAAACAATTCCTTATCCGGCTTACAGATACCCTGCTCATATGAAATAAGCGCCACATCAAAATAAGGAAATAGCGGACTCTTCCTTATAAAATCACGTTCATCCGAAAAAGTGTTTGTGATCAATCCGATTTTAATCCCTTTTTCTTTCAGATCCTTCAATAAACTGATCGAATCCTCCGGGATCGCGGAAAACGTATCTTCCAAGGCCTCCCATCTTTTCGATGCTGCCAGCTTTACCTTCTCTTCCGAATAAATACCCAATCTTTTAAAGACTACTTCCAATCCTTCTTCGATCGTATAGGTCCCTATGCTTCTGTCACGTTCGATAGCTTGCCATTCCCTTCGAAAGGCTATGGGATCCGCACCTGTATCTGCAGAAATATCCTCCCCAAAATAGGTCCTGCCCTCAAACAAAGTCACCAGGGTCTCAAACATATCAAATATCACAGCTTTGATCATCACTTTATCTCCCTATTCTCACACTAAATTAACCGAATCATCTGTTATATACATAATGAACAGATAACATATGTGTATATTTTACAAAACATTAGATTTTATTACAATTATATTAAAAAAGAGCTCCCGGATCGGGTGCTTCCCGATATATCCCACTATCAGATATTTCAAAGAATTGCAAAAACACTTGTCAACGGCATATAATAAGAATTAGACTAATAAGTATATAAATTCATTTACAACAAAAAATCTTGATTGGATGTTTTATTATGAATAAATTATTTTTTTGTGAATCAAAGATTATTGATACTTCAAAAAAGGAGTATCTTAAAGAAGCTCTTAATTACATAAAGGAAACTCTCGGAAAAAACGGTATTTCCGATAAACTCATCATAAAAACCGAGCTTCTTGCCGAAGAAGTTATTGTAAGCTTTGTTGCACACTCAACAGATAATAAATTAACAATAACTACCAAACATATGCTTGGCGAAACCGCTGTTAGCCTTAGTATGTCCGGAGAAGAATTTGAACTCTTCAACGAGGATACCATGGTCTTTGATGACAACGATGAAATATCAGGTGAAGCTGTCAGGTCTATCCTTCTAAAATCATATGGCGATAATTTTAAATATCATAATAAAAAGTCCGTAAACAATGTAAGGATAATAACAGAAAACACACAAAAATCACTCCACATTACTATCCTTGCCCTGTTTTTGGGTATTTTGATCGGATTTGCCGCCAAGCTGCTGTTTCCACAGCAACTTACAGACATAATGACCACCTACTGCCTTACTCCTGTAAAAACAATGTTCATGAATGCTATAAAAATAATAATAGCACCGGTTGTTTTCTTTTCCATAGTAGCATGCATTTCACAATTCAGTGATATATCGGAATTGGGAAAGCTCGGCACCAAGGTTATGGGAATATATCTATTAACTACAGTACTTGCGGTTTTATTATCTTTCACAATAGCAAATTATATCACGCCTGGTGAATTTGGATTTGTTCTTTCAGAGCAAGAGGATGTTGCAAAGGTGGAAATCGCTGCAACAGAATCATCCTTGCTTAGTACCATTGTCAATATAGTTCCGTCCAATTTCTTTAAACCTTTTATAGAATCGGATACTCTCCAACTTATATTCCTTGCGGTTTTATGTGGTATTGCTCTGGGTATGATAGGTGATTATTCAACTACTCTGAAAGAGCTGTTTGATGCGCTTAATTCTCTTTTCTTAAAAATAACATCACTTATTACCAGACTTATTCCTGTCGCCGTTTTCTGTTCGATAGCACTTATGGTGATTAATATGGAGGCAAAGACACTCCTTTCAATAGTTAGCTATACCTTGCAACAAATACTGGCAGTATTATGCATGATGTTAATATACGGTTTGCTTATTTTAGTTTTAGGCCGGCTTAATCCGCTAAAATTCTATACAAAAGCCAAAGAAGGTATGCTCACAAGCTTTACCCTCAGTTCAAGTTCCGCCGCCATGCCTACTAACCTTAAGGTTTGTACAAATAAACTCGGTATATCTCCCAAAGTGTGCAATTTCTCGATTCCATTGGGAACTACCATCAATATGGACGGTACCTGCATCTATCTGACCATTGCCGTTATGTTCCTCGCAAGAGCATATGGAATTAATATATCCATTTCTCAAATGGAAACACTATTTGTAACCATCGTCCTATTATCACTCGGTGCTCCCGGGGTACCCGGATCGGCAATAGTCTGCCTTGGTATTGTATTAAAAACTGTCAATGTTCCCGTAGAAGCCATCGGACTTATAATTCCCGTCTATCCCCTAATGGATATGTTTGATACCATGTCCAATACTACCGGAGATATAGCAGCAGCTCTCATCGTTGCAAAAAAAGAAAATCTGCTCGATCTAGATATGTATAATTCCTGATCTTTCTGTTTATCTTATTGCTTTTACTTGTTTTTTAAGGAAAATATTGATTATGTGGATTCTTTTGGTATTATTTTACGGACTAAGTAAAAGAACTTGAAACAAAATATTATTTTCTCATCGCCTTTAAATCTTTTGTCATATTTAAAGCCTGGATTTACAGCTTTAAAGCCATCTTGGAACTTCCCTTAAGTTTGTATGCCGTCTTGGATCTTTCACGTGTTTTATTTACTACTCTTCTTGGTGTAACAGTTCTTCATGAAACAATGTCTGCCGAACAATATATATGTATTTAAAGAAAAAGATATTGCCTATAAATTGTTTTGCGTCCTCATAATTGTAATAAGCATCCTCTATGGTTACGGTAATACACAAATAAAAAAGCCCCAAACGCCGCATAAATCAACGCTTGAAGCCTTCAAAAAGGTGCCAGTCGGATTTGAACCAACGATCAGGGAGTTGCAGTCCCACGCCTTACCACTTGGCTATGGCACCATATTATTAATTTTTCACTAATGGAATCCCAAAAATGACTCCGACGGGAATCGAACCCGTGTTACCGCCGTGAAAGGGCGATGTCTTAACCGCTTGACCACGGAGCCTTATATTTAATGACCTCTATCCGATCACTGATAAAATATAGAAATGACCTAAAGATTATTTTATCAATCGCTCCGTCCATATTACTGAATATGTGAAAGCTACGTACTAAACTCGGAAATACCTCGTTAAGTGTCCGCGAAGGCTACGTACTAAGCTCGAAAATACCTCGCTAAGTACTATCGCTCCCCGAGTTGGGCTCGAACCAACAACCCCTCGGTTAACAGCCGAGTGCTCTACCATTGAGCTATCGAGGAATAGGTAATTACATACCTTCAAAACCGAATACTGAAATTCTATGA
>JAILKH010000117.1 GCA_024693925.1 Lachnospiraceae bacterium
CTGGATTATAAGAGCATTGATCTCTTTGATACCCTGTGCATCTGCGTAAGCCTTAAGCCATTCGCCGGCTGCTTTACCTTCCGTAAGGAAGTCGGAACCTACCCAGGATACATATTTGTCGGAATCTTCGATAGTACGGTCGATAACGATAACAGGAATACCTGCATCTTCACATTCGCCAAGAACCGTATCCCAACCGGTGGAAACAATAGGGTCGATGATGATGTAATCAACATCCTGTTCAATAAAGGATCTTACCGCTTCCAGCTGTGCTGCCGAATCATTATCGCAGTCTACGAAGCTTAAGTTATATCCGTTTGCTTCGCTGAAAACATCCTGGCAGGATTTGGTGGATGCCGTACGCCAGTCGGATTCATGACCAACCTGGGCAAAACCAATGTTGATGATATCACCCGATGATGCTTCTTCGGCAGGAGCTTCTTCCTTTGCAGGTGCTTCTCCGGCGGGAGCTTCTTCCTTTGCAGGTGCTTCTTCGGCGGGAGCCGATTCTTCTGCGGGAGCTGCGGCTGCGGGAGCCGGAGCTGCTGTCTGTCCGCATGCACTGAGCCCCAGAACCATTGCAGCGGCAATAACTGTTGCCATTACTCTCTTTTTCATATTTCTCTCTCCTATCTAAATAAGTTTTCAAAGGCCTATTCCTTTGATAGACTTATCTTATGTCCGGCCGGGAGATAAATAAATGAATAAAAATCAGAGGATGTTCAAGATTTTTATTATAAAAAATCAGGGGATTGAATATTTTATTATGATGTTTGAAATATTTAAGAAGCCGGAAGCAGAAGGGTAACAGTAGTGCCCTCGCCGTAGGTGCTGTCGATATGGATACCGTATCTTACGCCGAATTTGAGTTTGATACGCTCATTAATATTATATAATCCAAACATTTCATCTTCCTCGCCGGATGAGTCGATGCTCTGGGGAGAGTTCATACGTTTGCTTATTTTCTCCAGACGTTCTTTGGACATACCTATACCGTTGTCCTGTATGTATATGTAGATACACTTATTTCTGGTCTCGCCGGTTATTTGGATCAACCCTTTCCCTCTTTTGTTTTTTATGCCGTGATACAGGGCATTTTCAACCAGAGGCTGAAGGGTGATTTTGGGTATTGGTGAATCATATAATTCTTCGGGTACTTCTATTGAGTAATCCAGAATATCCTGATATCGAACCTGTTGAATCTCCAGATAGCTTCTTACATGCTCAAGTTCGTTCTTAAGGCTTACTTCATCCTTGCCCTGTCCGAGACTTGTGCGGAAGAATTTGGATAAACTTTCAACCATGCTTACAACTCTTGACTGATCGTTTGCTTCTGCAAGCCATACAATCGTATCAAGGGTATTATATAGAAAATGTGGATTGATCTGTGACTGAAGAAGGGCGAGTTCCGTTTTTCTTAAGCTTTCCTGTTCGGTACGTACCTGCTCAAGAAGTTTTTTTATACGGGTGATCATTTCATTAAAGGAGGAGCTGAGTATACTTATTTCGGCACTTGTGTTAATCCCGGCTTTAACCTCCAGATTTCCGCTGGCCACTATTTGGGTGATCTTACATAATTCTCTTATAGGTCTTGTTATTGACTGGGAAATAATGTAAGAAATAAGTACTATAAGAAGTCCCAGGACGATTGCCGCCACAAAGCTGTATGAGAAAAGCTTTGTATAGAATTCCTTCATTTGGGATCTTGCTTCTCTGATATCCTGGAGTTCATAATAGATGAATTGAAGTATGGTTTCTCTTACCAGATAGGTGACGATCTGCACATCATTTTCCCAAATTTCTATATTTTCTTCGTATTTTTCACCGTCTTTAAGATTTGATTCTATGCGGGAAACATAGGTTTTAAGATTCCGTAAATATTTACGTATGTCCTTAAGTCTTGTCATATTTTCGGAATTTATATTTTCGCCTTTGCTCAGTTCATCAACCACAGCCGTAGCTTCATCCAGCATTTTATTGAGTTCGGATTCTTCAAAGGATTTTGATTCAACTATTACAAGATAGATCTCGTAATCAAAATCCTTTTTGAAATCAAGGGAAAACTGACTTGCTCGGTCAACGTCCTCTATTAATTCATCATAGCGTTTGTTTTGTATGTTAAGAGTATATAATATGATACACATAAAAGTGACAATGGGTAGCGTTATGATCAGATAAGAGCCTCTTATCCGGGCTGCAAGAGACGTATTTTCGTATATTCTGTTTAGAGTTTTGGCCATCTTTATTCCTCCAAAGAGTGTCCCAGGTTACGGTACTGTGTAGGTGTCATTCCCTGGGTCTTTTTAAACAGATATGAGAAATAATGGGGATCTCTGTATCCCACAGCTTCACTTATATCTACGTTGCGTCCGGAGGTACAGCGTAGAAGCTCCTTGGCCTTATCCATCCTGAAATCAGTGAGATATTTGATAAGAGTTTCTCCGGTCTTTGTACTGAAGATCATACTCAGGTGGTTGGGAGAAAAGTTTACATAACTTGCAATGGTATTAAGAGAAAGGTCTTCATTTTCATAATTTTTCTCTATATATGATTTTACCCTGTTTATAATATCGCTGTATTTGTTCACTGCCTGGTCATCTCTGAGCTTAATGGCAGTATATATCTGCTGTTTAACATAATTTACGGTTTTTTCGGGAGTGGACACTTCGCCGCCTGACAGATCAAAGGGCCTTATATTTGACCGGTCAAGTCCGTATTCATCCATGAATGATGAAATGGTGAAATACATATCTGTGGCAATATATTGGCGGAACATTGCGGAAGAAAGAGCATTCTCACCGAGTCCGGTAAAGAATTCGTTTACATAATATGTGACCTCCCGGCGGGTCCCCGTCTTGAGAAATTCCCAAATACGGTTTCTGTCAAGATGCCCCGGGTCTACACTGCCTATACTGAATTTGTCCGATACATAACCGGCTTCATTGTTAATTATTTCAGAGTAGTAGAATATCCTGCTTGCCGTTGTCATATATCTGTGGGCATAGGCATGAGAAGCTTTTTCATAGGATTCATGAATATGTGTAATGCGATTTACCGTTTCACCTACGCCTCCGTAATATTTTATGTGATCGTATTTTGATAATATCTTAAGAAGTTTATCGATGTTTCTTTTTAAAGAGCGTTCTATATCTTCGGGAGAATCACCTTTAATGAGTATGGCTTTTCCTTCTGTTATTCTGTCAAACATAAGAGCATTTTCTTCATTGGTAATTTTCTGAAGATCTTCATATATTTTATTAACGCTGTCAGAATATTCATTTTCTTCATGGTGCATGGAAATTGCTTTGAAGAGAAAGACCTGATAGGCTCCGGCAGTAATATCAATGGACAGATCATTGGCAAGTTCTATGATCTTACCGGCACTGAAGGTGCCTTCCGTGATCCGTTTGAAGAGTTCTGTTTTATCCTTAAGGGAATTCTCTTCCATTTCAAGAGCATACTTTTCGCGAAGTTGTCGTTCGAGTTTATTCTGTTCTACTTTTTTGGAGAGTTTATGAAGCTCGGTGATAAGTTCAGAGGAGCTTATGGGTTTGCTGAGATAATGCGCAACACCAATTTCAATTGCTTCTTTGGCATAATCGAATTCGGCATATCCCGAAAGGATTATTATTTCGATCCAAGGGAAATCCTTCTTGATAAGGCGGCTTAACTGCAGACCGTCCATGAAGGGCATGCGTATGTCCGTAATAACAATATCGGGTCGGGCTTTCTGTATCATGGGAAGTGCAAGCTCGCCGTCCGAAGCTTCTCCCACAAATTCATAACCGTGAGCTTTCCAGTCAATAATATTTTTTATACCTTCTCTTACTACGTATTCATCTTCGACAAGGAAAATTTTAAGCATTGCGTATAACCCTTTATTATTAAATACCGGATATATGGTAAAACGTTTAACTCATGTCAATTATATTAGCATTGTTATCTGTGATAGTCAATATATTTGCATTATCAACCATTGAAAAGCCTCTCAAATCATCTTTGAATATGAATAGGAGGTTTTAAGAAATGCCTCTTAAATTATTCTTGAATAAGAATAGCAGGTTAGATAGAATGAAGAAAGCAAGATAGTATATGTCCTGGTGCAAATTATATAATTAATACGGAGTACAATTAAAAAAGATGGCAGTTAAATATCATCAGATTGAAACGGATATTAAGAATTTGATCTTATCGGAAGAAATTAAGCCCGGAGATAAGCTTCCTTCCGAGAATATCCTGGCTAAAAAATATGAAGTAAGCAGGCAGACCGTGAGGAAGGCTCTTGCCGATCTTGAGGTTGAAGGATATATATATGCGGTTCACGGAAGCGGAACCTTCTGTTCGGATGCCTCCCGTTTTAAAAAGGAGTCTAAGGATATTGCCGTGGTTATGACATATCTGTCGGATTATATTTTTCCCAAGGTTATAAGCGGGATAGATTCCGTGCTTGAAGAGAACGGGTATAGTATAATCCTTAAAAATACCGGAAACTCAAGAAGTCGGGAGATAAGATGTCTGGAAGAACTTATTGAAAAGAATATAGACGGTATAATAATAGAACCCAGTAAGAGCAATGTATTCTGCAAACATAAGGATCTGTACGATAAACTGGACAAATATGGTATCCCTTATATTTTTATCCAGGGTGAGTATTCGGTAATGGAGAATAAAACTCATGTGCTTATGGATGATGAGAAGGGTGCGTATCTTCTTACCAGATATCTTATAGATCTGGGACACCGGAATATAGTGGGAGTATTTAAGAGTGATGATACCCAGGGGCAGAACAGACATATGGGGTATGCCAGGGCTTTGGCAGAAGGGGGAATAGCCTATGACCCTAAGAAGATAATATGGTTCTATACCGAAGACAGGGCGGTACATCCGTATGTTAATCTGCAGGAGATGATAAAAAAGGGCGAGGCAATAGATGCTGTAGTGGCTTATAATGACCAGATCGCTTTTCATCTTATTAAAGCAATAAGAGAGATGGGGCTTAGGGTACCGGAGGATATTTCAATAACCGGATATGATAATTCCCAGGCTCAGGGGAATTCAGGCATAAATCTTACCACGGTAGCTCATCCCCAGGAAGAACTTGGTAAGATTGCAGCGCGAATGCTTCTGTCTATGATAAAAGGTGAACAAAACGAAAAGAGGGTTATCATAGAGCCTGAATTGATCATAGGCAATTCCTGCAGGAAGAAAAATGAATAGCCAATGTTCCTTTCTCAGGTCTTCTGTATGTACAACTTGACAGCTTGTACAGACAAGTTCAAAAATACATTTGTAACACGTAGTAGCATCAGTTTTATAGGACGGAGGGTTTACAGATGTTTGAGAAGAAAGAGTACAAGTTTTGGTTTTGCACAGGTTCACAGGATTTATACGGAGACGAATGTCTTGCCAATGTGGCAAAGCATTCACAGAAGATAACGGAAGAATTAAATAATAGCGGCATTCTGCCTTTTGAACTGGTTTGCAAGCCGGTGCTTATTGACCAGGCTTCCATAAGAAAAACTTTAAATGAAGCCAACAATGATCCGGAGGTTGTAGGTGTTGTTACCTGGATGCATACTTTTTCACCGGCTAAAATGTGGATAATGGGTTTGCAGGAATACAGGAAACCTTTGTGTCATTTACATACACAGTTTAATGAAGAGATCCCATATGATACTATAGATATGGATTTCATGAATGAGAACCAGTCGGCTCACGGCGACAGGGAATACGGTCATATCGTTACAAGAATGGGTATTGAAAGAAAAGTCATAGTGGGACACTGGTCGGATAAACAGGTTATCAAAGAGCTTGCGGACTGGATGACGGTTGCTCTCGGGGTAATGGAATCTTCGCATATAAGGGTAGCGCGTTTTGGCGATAATATGAATAATGTGGCGGTTACCGAAGGCGATAAGGTAGAAGCACAGATTAAATTCGGATGGGAGATCGATCATTATAATGTAAACGATCTTGTTAAGGTAGTAGATGCTGTTGAAGGCAGTGATGTTAAGGCTCTTACAGATGAGTATTATACCAAATATAAGATTCTTACCGAAGGAAGAAAGGAAGAGGAATTCAGAAGACACGTTGAAGAACAGGCGCGGATAGAGATAGGACTTCTTAAATTTCTTTCCGAAAGAAATTACGATGCCATAGTTACTCATTTCGGAATGCTTGGCGGACTTAAGCAGCTTCCCGGACTGGCTATCCAGAGACTTATGGAGAAAGGCTACGGCTTCGGAGCTGAGGGAGACTGGAAGACAGCGGCTCTTGTAAGGCTTATGAAGATCATGACTTCGGTAAATAAAGAAGCGAAAGGTACATCTTTTATGGAAGATTATACCTATAATCTTGTAAAGGGTGAAGAAGGGATCCTGCAGGCGCACATGCTTGAGGTTTGTCCCAGTATAGCTCAGGGAGATATTTCGATAAAGGTGAATCCTCTGTCCATGGGTAACAGAGAAGATCCTGCAAGACTGGTATTTACGGCTAAAGAAGGTAAGGGTGTGGCATGTTCTTTAGTGGATCTCGGTAACAGATTCAGACTGATAATCAACGCGGTGGATGTTAAGCAGACCAAAAAGCCTATGCCTAAGCTTCCGGTTGCAACTGCTTTTTGGACACCGGAGCCGGATCTTAAGATCGGTGCCAAGGCCTGGATACTTGCAGGGGGTGCTCATCATACATCCTTTACCTACGATCTTAGTGTTGATCAGATGGTGGATCTTGCAGATGCATTCGGTATTGAAAGCCTTGTCATTGATAAGAATACAGATATCAGAAAGTTTAAAAATGAAATGCGCTTTAATTCGATCTATTATGATCGTCACTGATAAAAGTTATATAATTGTTCTGTTTGGAAATAATAAGGAGGATAAGGTATGGGAAATGCAGAGCTGATCACAAACGGTAAGGCGGTTATGGGACTTGAATTCGGTTCCACACGTATTAAGGCAGTGCTTATAGATGAAAATCATATGCCTATCGCCATCGGTGCTTATGATTGGGAGAATCAATATGTTGACGGTGTATGGACTTACAGTCTTGAGCAGATCCATAAAGGCTTGAGGGATTGTTATGCGGATCTTAAAAAGAATGTAAATGATCAATACGGAGTATCTTTAAATAAGCTTGCGGCAATAGGAATATCCGGAATGATGCATGGATACATGCCTTTTAATGATAAAGGTGAACTTCTTGCTTCTTTCAGAACCTGGCGAAATACAATAACCAAAGAAGCGGCGGTAAAGCTTACCGCGGAGTTTGATTTTAACATTCCCCAGCGTTGGAGTATTGCACATTTATATCAGGCAATGCTGAATAAAGAGTCCCATGTAAAGGACATTTCCTTCCTTACAACCCTGGCAGGATACATTCATTGGAAACTTACGGGAGAGAAGGTTCTGGGTATCGGTGAAGCCTCCGGAATGTTTCCCATAGATGAGAGTATCAGGGATTATGACCGGGGAATGATGGAGAAATTTGACAGGATGAGTGTTGGAGCGGGTTACTCCCTTAAGCTTGAGGAAATCCTGCCGAAGGTACTTAGTGCCGGTGAAGATGCGGGAACATTAACGGAAGACGGAGCATTATTCTTAGATCCTGACGGGGAGCTGGAGGCAGGTACACCTCTTTGTCCTCCGGAAGGAGATGGGGGAACCGGAATGGTTGCTACCAATTCGGTTGCCAAGAGAACAGGTAACGTATCTGCAGGAACCTCCTTCTTTGCCATGGTAGTTCTTGAGGAGCCGTTAAAAGGTGTTCATGAAGAACTGGATATTGTTACTACTCCGGAAGGAGCACCGGTTGCCATGGCTCATTGCAATAACGGGACCACGGATCTTAACGGCTGGGTAAATCTTTTCAGGGAATATGAATCAGCCAAGGGAAATGATCCGGATACGGGTGAGTTATACGGATTGTTATATAATAAAGCACTTGAAGGGGATAAGAACTGCGGCGGGCTTCTGGCATATAATTATAATGCCGGAGAAGCCATTACGGGGTTGAATTCCGGAAGACCTATGTTTGTCAGAACTCCGGATGCGCATTTTACCCTTGCTAACTTCATGCGTTCCCATTTGTATGCTTCACTTTCAACGCTGAAAATCGGCTGCGATATTCTGTTTAAAGAAGAAGGAGTCAAGGTTGATAAATTGTATGGCCACGGAGGCTTCTTTAAGACTAAGGGAGTCGGCCAGAGTATGCTGGCGGCAGCTATGAATGCTCCGGTAGCGGTTATGAAGACAGCCGGTGAAGGCGGTCCCTGGGGTATGGCAATACTGGCGGATTATATGTTAAACGGTGGTGGAATGAAGCTCTCCGATTATCTATCCGATAAGGTATTTAAGGATAGTGAAGGAGATGTTATGATGCCTGATCCGGCGGACGTTAAGGGTTTTGATGAGTATGTGGATGCTTATAAAAAGACCTTGCCGGCAGAAGCGGAAGCTGCAAAGAATTTTACGATCTAAAGCAGGCCGGGAATACAGAAATGCGGAACCGGGTCGTTTATAAATATTACAATTGTACTATGAAAGGTGGATATTATGCTTGAAGCATTGAAAAAGGAAGTATATGAAGCAAATATGGAACTTCCGAGAAGAGGTCTTGTAACTTATACCTGGGGAAATGTTTCCGGGATTGACAGGAAGAGCGGTTATTTTGTCATTAAACCCAGCGGTGTTGATTATGATTCTCTTAAGCCTGAAGATATGGTGGTTATGGATCTTGAAGGAAATAAGATAGAAGGCAGTTATAAGCCGAGTTCCGATACCGCAACTCATCTTGAATTATATAAAAAATATGAAGGTATAGGCGGGATAGTTCACACTCATTCCCCGGAGGCGGTGGCCTTTGCTCAGGCGGGAATGGATATTCAATTATACGGAACGACCCATGCGGATTATTTTCTGGGAGCTATTCCCTGTGCCAGGAATCTTACGACTGAGGAAATAAATGAAGCCTATGAGAAGAATACGGGAAAAGTCATAATCGAGACCTTTGAAACAAGAGGAATAAATCCTCTGTATACACCTGCCGTATTATGTAAAAATCATGGTCCCTTTACCTGGGGATGCGATGCCTTTGAAGCAGTACATAATGCAGTGGTATTGGAAGAAGTGGCTAAAATGGCAAGATATACACTTATGATAAATCCCAAGGTTTTACCGGCCCCCGATAATATTAAGGAAAAGCATTTCTATCGTAAACACGGTGAAGGCGCATATTACGGTCAGTAAAAATATAAATCGAACCCTTCCGTTTTAAAAAGACGGAAGGGTTTTTATTTTACTGTTTACAGATGTTGCTTTTATATAAACAGCTATTGGATATTTTTGGGTAAATGGTTTAAAATCTAGAGTGATATTATATAAGGAGGTAAAGATATGCTTGTTAATATGGATGCCGTGCTTTTGCCGGCAAAGAAGGAACATTACGGAGTAGGACTTTTTAATGCCGTTAATCTTGAAATGACGAATGCCATAATGGATGCGGCAGAGGAACTTAAGGCACCGGTTATTATGGGGACTGCCGAGATATTATTGGGAGCAGCAGATCTTAAGGAAGTGGCAGCCATGGTTAAGGCAAGAGCGGAGGATTCCGATATACCCGTGGTACTTCATTTTGATCATGGTCTTAGCTTTGAGAAATGTATAGAAGCCATGCGGGCAGGCTTTACTTCTATAATGTATGACTGTTCTACTGCCTCTTATGAGGAAAATGTTGACAGAGTTGCACAGATGGTAAAGATCGCACACGCCATAGGAGTAACGGTTGAGGGTGAGCTGGGACATGTGGGCGATAATGACGGGGCAGGAAAGCTGGAAAAGCCCAGTGATTATTATACCGATCCTGCGGTGGCAGCTGATTTTGTAAAACGGACCCAAGTAGATGCTCTTGCTATTGCTGTGGGAAATGCGCACGGGGATTATAAATTCCCGCCCAAGCTTGATTTTGAACGCATATCGGAAATAGCTGAAGCGGTAGATGTGCCTTTGGTTCTGCATGGCGGCAGTGGTCTTTCGGATGAGGATTTCAGGGAGGCCATAAAAAGAGGTATCGCCAAGATTAACATCTTTACCGATATAAGTAAGGCTCAGGTGAAGGGAATGCAGGAAGGGATTAATGCAGGTATAAATAATGCCTTTGACCTGACGGAATATGAAGTTAAGGCTGTTCGCAATGTAGTTGAAGAAAAGATGAGGTTATTTTCAAGTATTGGTAAGGCATAATAGTTTAAAAATGTTGAAAACGTGGTTGGTCAAGTTATAACATATTTGTCATAAATTATTGAAAATGTGATCGAATATGTTATAATCTTTCTATATTTTTCTGTGGAATAATTATTATCATAAAGGAGGATTTAAAATGGCAGATGAATATAAAAAGATCGATGATGAGGCAATGGAAAATATAAATGGCGGTAAGGCATCTTTCTCAGTATCGGATAAGGGTGTTGTCACCATGATTGATAAGAACGGTGTGAGGGGCAATTTCAGTCCTGCTGAATGGGCTGTAATCCTGGATCATTATTCGTATATGAAAGATGGTGCTTTATCCTGTATTTTAGATGTTCCTTATGAGGATTTGAAGATGTTTTTGATAAACAAACAGTTTATGAAATAGCAATGATAAGAGGGAGACAGGGATGTCTTCCTTTTTTAATGAAAAAACATATAAATTTATTATAAAATACAGGAAATTGTCACTTATATATGATAAAATAATAAAGTATTCTGTTAAATGTATAAATTGGTCTGAGTAAAATTACCCACAAAATATGATCTTACTTAATCATACATTTAACAAACTTATGGATTGCAGGAGGATAATTAAATTGAAAAGAATTAGAAAATCATTTATAGCGCTTATATTGGTGGCCATGCTGTTTACGCTGGCGGCTTGCGGCAAGGACAAAAAATCAGATAAGTCCGGTACAGATGATGTTTTAAACATTGCGGTAACTTCTGATATAGTTACTATGGATGTTCATAAGACTACGGATGATTATCTTGTTCCCATGAATGTTTTTGATACACTGTTTGAGGTGGTTCTAAAAAGTGACGGATCCACGAGCATAGAAAAAAGTCTTGTTGAGGATTATTCGGTATCCGGGGACGGACTTGTTTACAGCTTTACGTTAAGAGATGGTGTAGTTTTTTCGGACGGAACACCTCTGACCTGCGAAGATGTAAAATTTACCTTTGAGCGTATACTTACACTTCCGGAAAGCGAGCAGACGGACTATGCCATATCCATAAAGGGTGCGCAGGAACTTATGGATGGGACCGCCAATGAGTTAAGCGGTATTGAAGTAGAGGACGATACGCATATGACTTTCACCCTGTCGGAGCCTTTTTCGGGATTCCTTGCACAGCTTGCAACTCCTTCTACAAGCATTCTTTCCAAAGCATCGGTTACAGAAGCCGGTGATGATTTTGGTGTGGTTCCCGAGAAGACCATCGGTTCGGGCCCGTATATCATAACCTCCTGGGAGCGGGGAGCAGGTCTTACCTTTGAATATAATTCCAAATATTGGGGCACGGAGCCTTCCGTTAAGAAGGTAAATGTCCGGATCATGGATGCATCATCAATAGATATGGCTTTTCAAAAGGGAGACATTGATTTAATAGACTGTCAGAAGATAGATTCCGCTATTGTTGAGTCTACCTATAAAGCTAAATATGCAGATGATATAGTAGCAGTTAACCGTTTGGGTATAAATTATCTGATATTAAATGAAAATACAGAGCCCCTGGAAAATGTCAATGTAAGAAAGGCGATCCAGACAGCTATCGACAGAAAGGCGATCCTTGATTCTATCTATAACGGCGACGGAAAGCTGGAGGACGGTATTTATCCTTCGGGATGTCTTTATTACTGCGATGCAAATCAGGGATGGTTAAAATATGATCCGGAAGCGGCAAAATCACTTCTTGCACAGGCCGGTTATGCAGACGGGTTTGATTTTGAGATATGTATGGATTCCAATGCGGATGATGCGATCAAGAGTGTAATACAGATAGTTGCCCAGAACCTTAATGATGTGGGGATAAACGCAACCATTAAGAATTATGATCATGCAAGCTGGCTGGAATTAAGAAACAGTGGTGATATGCCTTCCTTCCTCGCCGGCTGGACCCTTGATTATAATGATCCCGATAATGTAATTTATACCTTCTTCGGAAGTAAGGACAATACACATATAAGATCCAATAATTATTCGGATGATGCAACGATAGAGCGTGTTGCTGCAGCTAGGGGAATTGTTGATCCCAAGGAAAGAGAGGCGGAATACGCAGCGCTTGAGAAAAAACTTGTTAAGGATGATGCGGTTTGGGTACCCATGTTTTCTTTAAAGCACCTCTATGTAAAGAGTGATCGTATTGAGTCCTTCACCCCTCATTGGGCAGGTTGGAGTGATTTCTATTTCAAGGGAGTGACGCTTAAATAAATGAGTGGCTTTGTCAGAAGATGTATCGGGGTTATCCTGGTCCTGCTGGGGGTAATGGTACTTATCTTTGTTATTTTGAGGATCATACCGGGTAACCCTGCAGCAGTTCTATTAAATGATCATGTAAATAAAGAAACCATAGAGAGACTGACAGCATCCATGAATCTGGATAAACCCCTGCCGGAGCAGTTTTTCCTGTATCTGGCGGGAGTCCTTAAGGGTGATTTTGGTCAGAGCTACTATATGAAACGGCCGGTACTCGATCTGGTACTTGAGGCATTTCCTTATACCGTGAAGTTGACGGTTTTTTCGGCCTTGTTTGCATGGATTTTCGGGATAGGTATCGGAGTGATATCGGCGGTTCATCATGACCGGCTCCCGGACTATCTTTTCAGAGGAGTTTCTCTCCTTGGAGTTTCGGTGCCTGTATTTATGGTGGCTTTGGTCCTGCAATATCTGTTTTATTTTAAATTCTCGCTGTTACCGCTGGTATATGACGGATCCGCAGTATCCATGATCCTTCCGGCGATCGCTCTTGGGTGGAACAGTGCGGGAAGTGTGGCAAGACTCACAAGGTCCGGTCTTATGGAACAATTTAATGAGGCTTATCTTGATACTGCAAGAGCCAAGGGTCTGACGGCCAGACAGGCAATACTGACCCACGGCCTTAAGAATGCAATGGTCCCGGTTATTACCATGCTGGCATTGCAGCTCTCCGGAATGCTTTCGGGAGCTGTCATAACCGAAAGCGTATTCGGCATAGCGGGGATTGGAAAGCTTGCCCTGTCGGCAGTAGAAACCAGGGATATGCCGCTTCTTCAGGGAACCGTTCTTTTTTCGGCACTGATAATTTCAGTAGGAAATATAATTTCGGATTTAATAAACAGATGTCTGGACCCGAGGCTTAGAGTTTAAGTATGGTAAAATCATTTTTTCAAAACAAAGTAGCGGTAATTTCGGTAGCGGTAATAGTCATTATTGGGTTGATGGCGGTCTTTGCTCCTTTTCTTACACCCTATGATGCGCAAAGACAGGATCTGGTTGCAAGATTGAAGGCCCCCGGTGCGGAGCATTTACTGGGTACGGATGAGCTTGGAAGGGATGTCTTTGCAAGGATGTTATACGGAGCAAGAGTATCCCTTCTTATTGCGGTTATTCCTACGGCATTAGCCGTATTTCTCGGAACGATACTTGGAATTGCTTCGGCATATTACGGAAAGGTGGCAGACCTTATTATCATGTGGTTTGCCGATGTTACACTGGCCTTTCCCGGAATGCTTCTTGCAATGGCGATCATGTATTCCTTCGGGGGTTCATTTCTGTCGGTGATAATATCCATAATAATTATGGAATGGGGCAGTATAGCAAGAATCGTTCGTTCGGTGACCATGTCCATCACCGAGAATGAATATATACAGGCGGCACGAACCATGGGCGTAAGGAAGATAGTTATAGTTATCAAACATATTCTTCCGAATCTTGTGCCGACACTGATAGTTCTTTTTACCCTGAACATTCCTTCTTCGATCCTTTCGGAAAGTGCTCTTAGTTTTTTGGGCATAGGTATTCAGCCGCCGGAGGTTTCTCTGGGGCTTATGATAAATCAGTCCAAGGCACTCATTTTCCAGAAGCCGTGGCTTGCATTGGCACCGTCTTTAATGATAATGATCCTGGTTTTGGCTTTTAATTATTTAGGTGATGCGCTTAGGGATATCCTGGATCCCAAGACAAAATACTAGAAAAATGAATGAAGACAAATTATTGGAGATTAAAGATCTCACTGTATCAATTAAATCCGGTAAGGAGATGTTCCCTGTGGTAAAGGGCATCGATATTACGATCCCACGTCAGGGAATAGTCGGGATAGTGGGAGAATCCGGTTGTGGAAAAAGCATGACCGCTAAGTCTATCAATCATATTCTGCCCTCTTTTGCCCAAATAACAAGCGGAAGCATGATTTGGCACGATCCTTCCGGGCAGGTGTGCGATCTTGTAACCCTAAAAGAAAAGGAAATCAGAAAGCGCTGCGGGACCGATATAGCAATGATCTTTCAGGAGCCTATGACCTCCTTAAATCCCATGATGCGCATTGGTGACCAGATAAAAGAAGTACTTAGGATCCACAGACTGGAGACAAATGGAGAAAAAGCAAAGGCCAGAGTTATAGAAATGCTTGATGCAGTGGAGATCCCGGAACCGGCGATCCGTTATAAAGCATATCCGCATGAGCTTTCGGGAGGAATGCGTCAAAGGGTTATGATAGCGATGGCGATGATCGGAAACCCTAAGCTTCTTATTGCAGATGAACCAACTACGGCTCTTGATGTTACTACCCAGGCGCAGATCCTTAAGCTTATTCGCAGAATGTGTGAAACCTATAATATGAGTGCTCTTATGATCACACACAATATGGGAGTTGTTTCCAATATCTGTGATTATGTTTATGTAATGTACCTTGGAACCATTATGGAACAGGCGCCCACCTCTGAATTATTTGGGAATCCTATGCATCCTTACACCAGGGGGCTTCTGTCATCTATTCCCGGGGTTTATGATAATCCGGAATTTCTTAAGACAATACCGGGAAACATACCGGTTGATCGTAAAAAATTCAAGGGCTGTGAATTCTGCATCAGATGCTCCAATGATATTAAGAAATGTTTCTTTGAGCAGGCGCCGTTATACAGAATATCCGAGGATCATTATATTCGTTGTCATGTCAGAGGGGGTAATGACGGGGATATAAATAATGGTGCTTCTGTGACAGAAAAGGAGGAGTAAATGGAAGATCGACTGATTTTATCTGCTTCTCATCTTAAGAAAAGCTTTCGCACCGGAAGGAATAATAATGTTCTTGCAGTAAATGATGTAAGTCTTGAAGTTATAAAGGGTGAAACCTTAGCGATAGTTGGTGAGTCGGGCTGCGGGAAGAGTACCCTGGCAAGAATCCTTATGAGAATGATAGATGCTGATGAAGGAAGTATATATTTTGAAGGGGAGGAGATATCCGGGCTTCCCGAGAAGAAACTGAGAGTCTGCAGGCGTATGATGCAGATGGTTTTTCAGGATCCTGCGTCTTCTCTTGACCCACGTATGAAGATACGTGATATCATATCGGAACCGCTTCTTGCCTGGAAGGTTTATGATTCCCGGAGTAAAAGAGAGGATCGTATTCTGGAGCTTCTGGAGCTGGTTGATCTAAAGGAGGATTGTCTTGACCGTTATCCTCATCAGTTCTCCGGGGGACAGCGTCAGCGTATAGGGATTGCCAGAGCTATAGCTCTTAATCCCAAGCTCCTTATTTGCGATGAGTCAGTCTCGGCACTGGATGTATGCGTTCAGGCCCAGATACTTAATCTTCTTAAATCTTTAAAGCAGAAAATGGGACTTACCTGTCTGTTTATAAGTCACGATCTTGCGGTTGTAAGTTTTATCGCAGACAGGGTATGTGTTATGAAAAACGGGCAGATATGTGAGATGGCTCCTGCTTCCCGGATATATAATGATCCGCAGCATGAGTATACAAAGTATCTTCTTTCCTGTATACCGCAGATATAATATATGCTGAAGAGATCTCAGTTTATATTTTGCCGGTCCGGTATAACGATCCGAACGATCGTACCTCCGGTTTCGGGAGTGTCGATCGTGATACTTCCATGACACATGTATTCCAGTCGTTGTTTGATATTTGACAGGGCATTATCCGAGTTGAACACATTCTCCGTGGCGAATCCGGGGCCGTTGTCCTGAACGGTAATAATGCTTTCTTTTTTTGATTTCCTGGTTTGTATAATAATATGAAGCGGATCGGAGTCCGGGTCCAAAGCGTGTTTAATTGAATTCTCTACAAGCGGCTGCAGGGTCAGCGGCGGC